>JAUWTJ010000053.1 GCA_030614785.1 Alphaproteobacteria bacterium
ATTGTCATCAAAGTGCTCGCTGGCGCTCTGTTGGCGCTTTCTGCAGTGGTCGGGATCTGGTCCCTGAGCTGGCGGTCTGGAGCGGTCTTCGCCTTCACGCTTTCTGTCTGGGCTTTTGAGTTCCGATCAATTATTGCCGGTCTCGATATTGGCGCTCTTGGTTTTCTGAACCATGTTTTTGCGCCACTAGCGTTCATGGGCCTTGCGGCGACCGTCATGGTCCTTACCGTTTTTGGATATCACTTGCCGCGCCTGTTCCGGCAGGTGCTGTTGTTCGGCTTTGGCGGCGGGTTCCTTGCTCTCCTGGCCGCCGGATTTTTCGCTCCGGATGCGATCCTGGTCGTCACCCGGGTATTGATTTTGGTCGGCGCACTTGTCATTCCGGTGGTCCTCCTCATCACCCCCGGACAGATATCAGGACGAAGTTTTTCCTTCGGGTTGATTCTCGTTTCCCTGTCGATCCTGTTTGTCGCAGTGTCGCCGGTACTTGTTAACACAGGTCCGGGCGCATCGCCGCTCCTCTGGCTGCATGTTCTTTTTCTTGTCGCAACGTTCTTCATAAATATTCCGGCGCGCTTGTCGAATGCCTATGGAGAGAATTTTCCTGTGCCGACGGTTGCAAATTATGGCGACCCCTTTCCATCGTCTTCTTCCTCTCAGCCGCGCCAACGCTACGCTCGCGAGGAGCGCTATGAGGAGCCGGAATCTGAATATGATGATTATGAGAACGATGATTATGATTCTGACCGGCGTGAAAATGCCCGACGTGAAAATGACAGGTATGAAGAGGTTGACGAGACGCTCGAGGACGAGGATCGTTATGCGCTTGGTGTTGCCGCTGCCCATCAGGGTATCTGGGACTGGAACATAGAATACGATGAGCTCTACCTGTCAGCCTCTGTAGACGGTATGTTGGGACTGCCTGCTGGCGGACTTGTCCGCAGCGAAGTTGGTTGGGCAGAGCGTGTTCATGCCGATGATTTCGATGCCTATCGCAATGCACTGCGGACCTATTTGCGTCGCGGCAATGCCCCGTTCGATATTCAATTCCGTATGCGGCACGAAAGCGGTGACTATATCTGGATGCAATTGAGGGCAACCTGTTTGCCGGATGATGATGGTATTGCGGCGCGCTGCATAGGGACAATTGCCGATATTACTCAGTCCAGGGGAGCCGAGGACAGACTGCTTCACAGTGCCAGTATCGATCCGCTGACCGGTCTTATGAACCGTTCGTCCTTGAATGACAGGCTCAACGAAGCTCTTCGCGGCGCGCTGGGCTCTGCTGTCCAGACCGGTCTCATTGTCATTGATCTAGACCGCTTTAAAACAGTCAATGACAGTCTCGGCCACAGTGCCGGGGATGTTCTCCTGCAGACTGTTGCAAGGCGGCTGGAAGATGCCGTGGGTTCGGCTGGCCTTGTGGCGCGGCTCGGGTCTGATGAATTTGCCATTCTGACCAATGGAACAGGGGCGTCGTCACGGGTTATCGCCGACCGGGCCATGAAGGCGCTGGCGCAGCCTGTCGAGCTCGACGGTTATGAGGTTTTCCCCATGGCAAGCCTCGGTCTGACCAATGCAGATCAGCACCATACCAGGGCAGAGGATGTTCTCAAGGATGCCGAAACCGCGATGTTCAGAGCAAAACGAACCGGAGGCGGTTGCGTCGAAGTCTATGAAAGTACGATGGCGCAACAATCCGTCGAAACCCTTTCGCTGGAAACCGATTTGCGCCGTGCACTTGAGCGCCAGCAAATGGAAGTGCTCTTCCAGCCGATTGTAAACTTTCGGAGTAATTCCGTCGCGGGCTTTGAAGCGCTGCTACGCTGGCGCCACCCGGTCCACGGGCTTCTGTCGCCGGATCAGTTCGTCCCCATGGCAGAAGAAACCGACTTGATTGTTTCACTGGGACGCTTTGTCCTGTCCATGGCGAGCCAGCAGCTTGCCCATTGGCATCGCGTCTTTCCTGTCTCGCCGCCGCTCTTTGTCAGCGTCAACGTGTCGAGCCGACAACTCAAGCGCCGCGATTTTGCAGACGACATCCGCGAAGTCCTGCGCGAATCCAATCTGATGCCCGGTACGCTGAAGCTGGAGGTAACCGAGTCGCTCATCATGGAAGATCCTTATCTCGCCGAGCGGCTGCTGAGCGACGTGAAAGCCATTGGTGCAGGCATTGTGCTTGACGATTTTGGCACCGGATTTGCGTCAATGTCCAACCTGCAACGCTATCCATTCGATACAATCAAGGTCGATCGCTCGTTCGTCTCTACGATGGACAGCCGCCCGGGAAGCCATGTAATTGTGAACTCTATTGTCAATCTCGCCAATGACCTGCATCTGACTGTTATTGCCGAAGGTCTGGAAAGCGAAGATGACACATATCGATTACGTCAGATGGGATGTCACTACGGCCAGGGGTTCGTTTTCGGCGCACCGATGACTGCCCAGGATGCACAGACTTTCATTGCCCACAATTGGCATGACCAGCGCGGAATCTAGAGTGTTGCCTGGCCAAACGGGAATAAATTGAAGGTAAAATGAAAATGCGACACTTTTCTCTTTCCGTTTTGAGTAAACCTCTCCTGGTGATTGCCCTTGCGGCAGGTTTGCAAACGAGCTGCGAAGACAAGCAGGCCCAGGAAGCCCACACGAGCGATCCGGTTCTGGCGGACAGGGCTCCTGACAGCGCTGTCACCATCAAGGATCCGGAGGAGGGCGTCCGCTATCCGGAGTTCGAACGCCAGGAAAGAGTTGAGCGGATCGCGGCTCTTGCCTCTGCGCAAACGGCAGGCAAAGAGAGTTTCGGGATCTGCGCGACCTGTCACGGCATGGAGGGGTTTGGATCACGCGATGGGGTAATTCCGCGACTTGCCGGACAGCAAGAGAAGGTCCTGATCGAAAAACTTGTCGAGATCAGCGAGGGTGTCCGCCATCGTCCGGAAATGGAACCCTTGCTTTCTCACATTGATACCGACGATAAAATTGCAGCTCTGGCCAGCTATATTTCTGCCATGCCGGACCCCGTTCCTTCCTTCCTGGGAGCCGGAGACGCACTCGCGCTGGGGCAAGAAGTGTTTACGCAATATTGCGTTTCCTGCCATGGGCCAAACGGTGAAGGCGATGGCGAAGCACGGGTTCCGCGTATCGCCGGTTGGGATTATGCCAGCGTTCGCCGAACGTTGATCCGCCAGGGGGCCGACAGGTCAGAAATTCACGAAACTGGCATGAGCGACCTTGTGTCCATGCTGAATGAGGCTGAAATTTCTGCCCTTGCAGATCATGTATCCCGCCTTGTTCCGTCTCCCGGCGCTGTGGCAAATGAACCATGAGTAATCTCACGCTGTCATTTTTTGGAGCGACGGGAGAGGTTACAGGATCTATCTACCTGCTTGAGATCGGTTCTCATCGTATACTGATCGATTGTGGTCTGTTTCAGGGTGGGCCGGATGTCGAAGCGCTCAATCGGGAAGACTTCCCGTTTGCTCCGTCTTCTCTGGATGCCGTCATTCTTACCCACGCCCATATTGATCATTCCGGCCGCCTCCCGCTTCTTGTCAAGGAAGGCTACAAGGGGCGCATACACACCCATCGGGCGACCCGGGATCTCGCCCGGGTAATGCTGAAAGACAGCGCCTTTCTCGCCGAACGGGATGCTGAAAGGGCGGCGCGCAAGCGGCACAAAAGGGCGAAAGAAGCGCTGGAACCCCTTTACACCATTGCGGATGCCGAAAGGACGATCGAGCATTTCGAGACTCATGACTATGGAGAAAAGATAGAACTCCTGCCGGGGATTTTATTCTGCCTGCGCGATGCCGGTCATATTCTCGGGTCAGCAATTGTCGAACTGTGGGTTAAGGCGTTCGGCGTGGAGCGCAAAATCGTCTTCAGCGGCGATCTTGGTCACCGCGGCGCGCCGCTCCTGAGGGACGTGTCCCCCATCCGCGACGCGGACGTGGTTCTGTGTGAAAGCACTTACGGAGACCGATCACACAGGCCGTGGGATGAAACATTCTCTGAAATCGGTGACATCCTGTCCAACGCCAACGCTGCGAAAGGCAATGTTCTTATTCCAACGTTTGCAGTCGGGCGCGCCCAGGAGCTTCTCTATCTTTTTTCCGAGCACTTTGATGAGTGGGGTCTCGATAGATGGCAGATATTTCTCGACAGTCCCATGGCGATTGAGGCGACGACTATTTATGGCAATCATACCGATCTGTTTGATAGCGAGGCAAAGCACCATCAGACCAATAATGGTCCCTTGTTCACCTTGCCCAATCTTCATCTCACCCAGCTGAGTGAAGAGTCCATGGGGATCAATGCGGTCTCGTCCGGGGCTATTGTTCTGGCCGGCAGCGGTATGTGCACCGGTGGCCGTATACGGCATCACATCAGGCACAACATCTCCGGCGAGCACAATCATTTGATGATAGTGGGGTTTCAGGCGCGCGGAACGCTTGGTCGAACCCTGGTCGACGGGGCGAAAAAAATCAAAATGTGGGGCGAGGAGCTTGATGTCGCCGCGAAGGTTCACACAATTGGAGGGCTTTCGGCGCACGCCGGTGTCGATGGGCTCTTGAACTGGTGTGGCGGGTTCGCCGGGCGGCCCGCGTTCATTCTGGTTCATGGCGAGCCGACGGCAACTATAGCCCTTGCTCATTCATTGAAGGAAAACCATGGAATTGACGCCTTCGCGCCGGGCCGGGGCGCAGTCTATGATCTTGCAGGTCTCAAATGGATCAAGACGCACGCTCTGTGAAGAATGCGGTCTAGGCATGTCCAAAATCTGATGACAGAAATGCCGGGTCAATGCCGAGGAGTTCTATGGCGCGGTCCCATTTGGTATTGAAGTCTTCGTCAAAAACAAGAGCGTCTTCCGCCGGGCAGGTCAGCCAGCCATTGGCCTGGATCTCGCTTTCCAGCTGGCCAGGTCCCCATCCTGAATAGCCAATGGCAAGCAGGGCCTTTTCCGGTCCGCGTCCTTCGGCCAGGGCCTTGAGAATATCAATAGTCGCCGTCATACCTATTCTTTCCCGGGTGATGAGCGTCGCGTCATCCTTGCAATAATCTATGCTGTGAAGAACAAACCCGCGACCGGTCTCTACCGGTCCGCCAATAACGATCGGCCGGTTTTCGCCTGTCGGGGCTGAGACGTCGAGTTGTTCAAGAACTTCCGAAAAGGAAACGCCTGTCGCCGGTTGATTGATAACCAGGCCGACGGCTCCCTCGTCCGAATGGGCGCACACATAAATCACCGATTTTTGGAAATTCGGATCATTCATGGCCGGCATCGCTATGAGAAGTTGGCCGTCGAGGTAGCCTTCGCCTTCTCCAGACGGATCGCCGGACCGGTGTGCAAATCTTGCTTTCAGTTCTTTGGACATAGCCTGAACCCGGATGAGAGTAATAGTGGTCATTGTCCGATGGTTTGGCCGCGAGGTCAAATCACGCATTTGAGGAGGGCGTGATTTAATAACAAGTCCATTGTGCAAAAGAGCTTTGCAAGCCTCCATCGATCACATAGGACATATATTCGGCAATCAACAGATGTTCGCGTCTGTAGTGCCAGCCATCCAGAAGAGAGGAATATATCCATGACCGTGAAAAAAGGTGACAGAATTCCCGAAGCGACGCTTCAGCGTATGGGTGCCTCAGGCCCTGAGCCGATCACAACCGAGGATATTTTTAGCGGCAAGAAGGTTGCATTTTTCGCACTTCCCGGGGCGTTCACACCGACCTGCTCCGCCAAACACGTGCCAGGCTATTTGGCCAAAGCCGATGCCCTTAAGGGAAAAGGCATCGACATGATCGCCTGTATGTCGGTCAATGATGCCTTTGTCATGGGGGCCTGGGCCAAGGACCAGGGCACGGGAGATAAGATTGCAATGCTTGCCGACGGATCCGGTATCTTCGCGAAGGCGTTGGGACTGGAGTTTGATGCCAGCAAGTTCGGTATGGGAACACGCAGTCAGCGTTTTTCGATGATCGTAAATGACGGCACGGTTGAAGAACTCAACATCGAAGCGCCCGGCGCATTTGAGGTCTCGACCGCCGAGTACATGTTGAAGCAGCTTTAGCCTCGTATTTTAAGAGGTCAGGGCCATGGCGATCAAGACAGTCGTCCGTCCTGGCCTCACTTCAGCTCTGAAATGCCCCTGCGGGCCAGCTCGTCGGCGCGTTCATTGCCGTTGTTGCCGGAGTGGCCCTTGACCCAATGCCAGGTGATGTCGTGGCGTTCGGTTGCTGCGTCCAGCGGCTGCCACAGATCGGCATTCTTGACCGGCTTTTTCGCCGCTGTCCGCCAGCCATTTTTTTTCCAGTTCACGATCCAGCTATTGATGCCGTCCATGACATACTTGGAATCTGTATAGAGATCGACACGGCATCTCTCCTTGAGGGATTCAAGCGCCATGATGGCAGCCGTCAGTTCCATTCGGTTGTTGGTGGTCTCTGCCTCCCCGCCGAAGATTTCTCTTTCAGTGCCGTTATAGCTGAGAAGCGCGCCCCAGCCGCCGGGGCCGGGGTTGCCCGAGCATGCGCCGTCCGTATAGATTGTGACAGATTTCATAGATTATTCCAGACCGTAGTCGGATGGCCCGGTGACAGAGGCATGAAACTTCAGGCGCTCCAGAAACTCGAGTGGATCTTTTGGTTCAACAAGCGCACCGTCGGGGTGAAATAGCCAGTCATGCAGCCGTGTTAACAGGAAGCGCAGTGCTGCGCCTCGGCACAGCAGCGGCAGGGCATCGAGTTCAAGCTCGGAAAAAGGTCGCACCTGGCTATAACCGGATACCAACGCGCGCGCGCGGGTCTTGTCAAAGGTCTTTCCGTCGAAACACCAGGCATTGAGGCAAATCGCCAGGTCATAGGCCAGCACATCTTCACAGGCAAAATAAAGGTCAATGATGCCGCTGAAGTCTGGTCCGAGGAAAAATACATTATCCGGAAAGAGATCGGCATGGATGATCCCCCGGGGCAGGTAGGATGGCCAGATGGCATCGAGCTTTGCCAGTTCATGGTCGATCAATGCCGCCAGGCCGGGTTCCACCTCATCAGCTCTTGCGCGGCACTTTTCAAATAAGGGCTGCCAGTCCTTTTGTCCCAGTTGATTGGGCCTCTTCAGATCAAAGCCGACAGAGGCGATGTGAAACTCCGCCAGTGCACCGCCCAGCTGCCGGCAATGATCGACATCCGGCTTTGTAATTGACACACCATCCAGAAAGGAGATGAGAGCGGCAGGGCGGCCGTTCAGATTGTGGGTGAGCGCGCCATCCTTTCCGGCGATCGGCACAGGGCAGTTCAACCCGCGTGATGCAAGGTGAACCATCAGGCCAAGAAAGAAAGGAAGATCAGATTTCGACACGCGTTTTTCATAGAGTGTCAGAATGTATGTGGCCTTCGTCGTATGCAGGAGATAGTTGGAATTCTCCACGCCCTCCGCAATACCTTTGAAAGAGAGTGCATCGCCTGCGTCGTAGTAATCCAGAAAAGCATTGAGCTCCGTGTCGGAGACAGAAGTATATACGGCCATGGGACTTTGTGGAGCTTTCGATTTTAGTGGAGGAGTTCTTTAGGCAGCTTGAAGCTGATGTTTTCACTTGTAACGGAGATTTCTTTCAGCTGCACGTCAAAACGGTCCCGGAAAGCATTCAGCACTTCGTCCACGAGAACGTCGGGTGCAGAGGCCCCTGCAGTTATGCCGAGCGTTCCAACGCCGTCCAGCGTGGCAAAATCTATATCGCGAGCGCGCTGCACAAGCAGTGACTTCGGGCAGCCTGATTGTTCGGCAACCTCGACGAGGCGCATGGAATTTGACGAGTTCGGCGCGCCGATGACCAGGATGAGATCGCACTGCGCAGCAATCTCCTTGACGGCCAGTTGCCGATTGGTCGTGGCGTAGCAAATGTCTTCCTTGCCCGGGCCGATGATGGACGGGAAGCGCCGCTTCAGCGTTTCGACAATATCGTTGGTGTCATCAACCGAGAGCGTGGTCTGGGTGATATAGGCCAGCTCCGCCGCGCCGCGCGGCTGGAAACGTTCGGCATCGGCCACGGTTTCAACCAGCCAGATGGCATCGTCAGGCAGTTGCCCCATTGTGCCAATGACCTCCGGATGGCCCGTATGGCCAATGAGCACAATTTCCCGGTTCTTGTCGAAATGACGTGCTGCTTCATTGTGGACTTTGGAGACAAGCGGGCAGGTGGCATCCAGATAGAGCAGGTTGCGGCGGTCGGCCTCGGCCGGAACGGACTTCGGCACCCCGTGTGCAGAAAAGATTACGGGTCGATCGTCCGGAACATCGCCGAGTTCATCGACGAAGATTGCCCCGCGCGCCTCCAGACCCTCGACCACATAGCGATTGTGGACGATCTCGTGGCGGACATAGACCGGCTCGCCGTATTTTTCGAGGGCCTGCTCGACAATCTGGATCGCTCGATCCACGCCGGCGCAGAACCCGCGCGGGGCGGCGAGCAGGATCGTTAAGGGGCGGCGCTCAGAGCCGGTTTTGGGCATTTTGCTTCTATCCTCGATCAAATTGCCGGATTTTGGATGTTTCAGGCAAATGAGCCCCGGTGGCGACAATTCGGGGCCTTGCCAGCGCCCAGCCGCCCGGCCTTGAGGACCAGGCTGCCGCCAACAGCATTGCCTTGGGCCTTGTTATTGGGTATCGAAGGCCTGTAAGTCAAGCATGGCAGCGCAGAGACCTGTGCCGCAGAAGCCGTGAGCAAGAGTGAGGCGATGACGGGTATGATGAAGACAGGAAATATGATGAAGACAGCGTGCCTTGCCGCCATTCTTCTTGTGATCGGGGGGTGCGCTGTTCCGGACCCCTATGCTGTGGTGTCATGCCCCACAGTGGGCGTTCTCAATGATGCTCGGGAGATCACCCGGTTTCGCCACGGCGGGGGGCGAGATGCTGCCGACGTAACGTGGCATGGCGAGATTTCCACCGTCAAGTTCACCTGCTATGAGCCAGAAGGCAAGGGCGTTGTAATCGGTGAGGCCGCTATTGTGGCCACCTTCCACCGGGGCCCGGCAGCGACCGACGACCGTCAGTTCTTTAATATGTTTTCAGTCATATCTGAACGAGAAGACCGTATTCTGGACAAAACTGTTTTCTCAATGGACGCTAAATTCAAAAGCGGTCAAAAAGTTGTGACCGCCACAAAGACGATCAGGAATATTCGTGTCCCGACCAAAGGCTCCGTGGCACCTGAACTTTATAACGTCTATATAGGGTTCCAGTTGTCACCGGCGGAGGTTGCCTACAACCGCACCAAAGCGCGTTCCTGACACAAGTGAGATCCAAAAATGAATGCTCTTCGTGATCAGCTTACGTTGCTCATGGGGAAGGCTTTCGAGGCTGAAGGTCTTTCATCTGATCTGGGGCGCGTTCAGCGTTCCGGTCGACCCGAGCTGGCACAATACCAGTGCAATGGTGCGATGGCGGCTGCCAAACAGGCAAAGAAGAATCCTCGAGAGATAGCATCGGCTATCGTTGAGCGCCTGAAGGACAATCCATTTTTCCGCGAGCTGGATATTGCCGGTCCCGGTTTTATTAATATACGGCTCGCCGACGACGTCCTCAACACACGGTCCATGGAGATCGCCATTGATCCTCGTTATGGCGTGGCTTTGCGGGATCATCCTCGGACGGTAGTTCTGGATTTCGGCGGGCCCAATGTCGCCAAGCCGATGCATGTAGGCCATTTGCGCTCCGGCATTGTCGGCGATGCGATGCAGCAGATCCACAAGTTTGCCGGTGACAAGACCATCTCCGACGTTCATCTCGGCGACTGGGGTCTGCAAATGGGCCAACTAATCTCTGAAATTGAATTGCGCTCGCCGGATCTTGCCTATTTTGATGAAAGCGTGACGGAGGGCTATCCTGCCAGTGGCCCGGTTACCCTTGAGGAGCTTGAAAAGCTCTACCCGGAGGCTTCCGCCGCCTGCAAGGCCGACCCGGCCCGTATGGATCTGGCGCGCCGCGCCACCTTTGCCCTGCAGGACGGAAGACCTGGATATCACGCCCTCTGGAAGACGTTCCTTGATGTTTCCCTTGCCGCAGTCAAGCGTGAATACCACGCGCTCGGGATCGATTTTGATCTCTGGAAGGGCGAGGCCGACGTTGCCGATATGATCCCGGCCATGCTGGAGCGTTTCAAGGCCGAGGGTCATTCTGAGGAAAGCGATGGTGCACTGATCATGCGGGTCGCTCGCAACGATGACAACAAGACGGTCCCGCCACTGATTTTGCTGAATTCTGAAGGCGCAGTTGGCTATCACACGACGGATATGGCGACGATTGTTGATCGGGTGGCAAGCCATGATCCGGATTATATTCTTTACGTGACAGACTATCGCCAAAATCTGCATTTTGAGCAGATTTTCCGGGCGGCGAGAAAGTCCGGTATCGTGGGGGAGAATGTGGACCTTGGCCACATTGGGTTCGGAACCATGAATGGTCCGGGCAACACGCCACTCAAAACACGCGAGGGGCATTTACCCAAGCTGCATGACCTCATCCAGGATGCGACACAGCGCGCCTCAGCGCGGCTTGAAGAAACCGGTATCGGTTCCGACTACCCGCAAGAGGAGCGCGCCGATATCGCGAACAAGGTTGCTATTGCAGCGCTCAAATTTGCGGATCTCTCAAACCAGCCCCATTCCAACTACATCTTTGATCTGGATCGGTTCACGACCTTTGAAGGCAAGACCGGCCCCTATCTGCTCTATGCCGCTGTTCGGATCAAATCGATCCTCCGCAAGGCAAGGGACGAGGGAATTGAACCTGGCACCGGCGCGATCTCGGTAGCAACCGATGAAGAACGTGACCTGGTCCTCGCCCTCGACGGATTTGGCGAGGCCTTCCTCGGGGCCTATGAAAAACGCGGCCCCAATCTGCTGTGTGATTTCGTCTATGGTCTGGCCCAGGCCTTTTCCAAATTCTACGCCGCGCATCACATTCTCAGCGAATCAGATGAGGCTCTCAGGGCCTCCAGATTGCGCCTGGCCGAGGTGACTTTGGGTGAAATTGAACAGGTTTTGGCCCTCCTGGGGATCAAGGTTCCAGACCGTATGTGACCAATTGGACCCGCTTTCGGGTTCACTTGGGGATTCTTGGGGAATTAGGGGCGATTCATGCCTCGTTTGACCATGCAATGAATTGACTCCGAAGGGTGCACCGCTATTTTAGGGCACCATCCGAATCCGCCTTGGCGGCGCGTTTTGGTGGCAAGCTTATGACTTGAGCGGGAGAGACCGGAGGGGTATAGAAGGCCTCGCGTATCCGGTGCCGTAAGAGCAACGTCCCCGTAAACTCTCAGGCAAAAAGGACCGCTCGAAGCAAGCTGGAAGGCAGGCACAGGATCGACTTGTGCCTCACCAAAGGGGTAAGCCGGAATGTTTCCCGGTCAAAACTCCCAGGTTCTCAAGCAGTGGGTCTCGGGCAGTGGCTGTGCCGCAGCTTTAAATGTACTCCAACTGATCGAATGGACAAGATGAGTAAAAAAGATATCACACCATCAGACGACGAACCCCAAACCGATGAGCCGGCTGCGGAAGTAGCCGTTGCACCGGAAGTTGAGGCACCTGAAGTCGTGGCACCCGAAGAAGCAGCCCCTGAAGAGGTCCCTGTGGCAGAGACTGATTCTGCAGACGTGTCAGGAGAACCCGCCGCAGCTTCGTCGGGAGGTGAGGACAGTCCGTCTGAGGAAGCTACCAGCGGCTCGGATGACACGTCTGAAGGAAAGCCACGCGCGCGTCCCAGAGCGCGCAGAAGCCGCTCTCGCCGGAAGCCCAGAAGCGGCGAAAAAAATGCTGAAGAGACCGGGAGGGGCGGCAGCAATGAATCCGCGCCAAAAGAAGCCGCCAGCGCTGATGCGAACGATGGTCCAAAGAAAAATTTGCGTGCCACTGCACTTTGGGGGCTCCACAAGGAGCGCCGTGCCAGAATGGTAGCCTTTGCCGGATATGAAATGCCGGTTCAGTACAAGCGCGGTATCATGGAAGAGCATCGCCACACGCGTAATCGCGCCGGGTTGTTTGATGTCTCCCATATGGGGCAGGCATTTCTCACCCTTGAAGGCGCCAATGCCTCTGAGGGTGGCCATGAGGCCATCGCAGCGCTTGTCGAAGAGCTGGTGCCAGGCAATATTCGCGGCCTGAAAGTGGGCGGTGTTCGCTATACCATGCTTCTGAATGACGACGGCGGTATCATTGATGATCTGATGATAACGCGCCCTGAAGGAGCAGCCGGTGAAGGCATGTTGTTCCTTGTGGTCAACGCAGGCTGCAAGGAAAAAGATTTTACCCATATCGCTGGCAAACTGGAAGGGCGCGCTAAACTGACCGTCGCCGGGGATCGGGCTCTGATTGCGCTTCAGGGGCCACAGGCCTCCAGGGTGATGGGCCGCTACGCTCCCTTTGTTGCTGAAATGCCGTTCATGACCGCCAAGGCGTGCCGCATTGAAGGGGTCGAATGTATCGTCAGCCGTTGCGGTTATACGGGCGAGGATGGATTTGAAATTTCTCTGCCCAACGAACAGGCCGAGGGCTTTGCGCGCAAACTTCTGACCCAGCGCGACGTCGCGCTCGTTGGTCTTGGTGCACGGGACTCTCTTCGTCTGGAGGCCGGGCTCTGTCTCTACGGTCACGACATTGATGAAAAGACAACGCCGGTCGAGGCCAATCTCGTTTGGGCCATTGCCAAACGACGCAAGCTCGACAGGGATTTTCCAGCCGCTGAAAAAATCATGGCCCAGATCGAGGATGGCACCGCGCGTAGACGGGTTGGTATTCTCCCTGAGGGAAAGGCCCCGGCTCGGGACGGAACGAATATTGTCGATAGCGAAGGCAACATCATCGGCAAGGTGACAAGCGGCGGCTTTGGTCCTACCGTTGGCGGCCCTATCGCCATGGGCTATGTCGATACGGCGCAAAGCGATGAAGGGACCGAAGTCGGGCTCATGGTGCGCGGTCAATCCAGGCCCGCCAAAATTGCCCCGCTTCCTTTCATCCCGCCGAAACAATACAGGCCCGGCCAGGAAGTCCCGGAGCCGGCGGAAAAACCGGCCGCAGAGCCAGTAGAAGAACCGGCGAGCGAAGAAGGCGTTGAAGGGGAAGAGGTTCAGGCCGAAGATGTTACCTCCGAGGCCAATGTTGTTGAGGCCAGTACAACAGAGGCCGGTGCCGTCGAAGCAAGTACGCCGGAAGAGCCCGCATCTGCCGAGGAAGCCGAACAAGATCCAGATCACGACCAGGGTGAAGACGAAGAGGAAGATGGCGATGAGCGACCTTAGATATACTGAGCAGCACGAATGGGTGCGCGGTGAAGGGGAGGTGGCGACAGTCGGCATTTCCGCCTACGCCGCCGAACAACTCGGCGATGTCGTCTATGTTGAATTGCCTGAGGCGGGCCGTCAGGTCGAGCAATCCGGTGAGATAGCAGTTGTGGAATCGGTCAAGGCTGCGAGTGAGATTTATGCCCCCATCGCCGGGGAAATCATCGAGGTCAATGTGAGCCTCGAAGAAGATCCAGCCATCGTCAATGGTGATCCAACCGGCAAGGGCTGGTTTGTTAAATTGAAGTTGAAAGATCCTGAAGAACTCAAGACACTTATGGATCAGGAAGCTTATGCGACCTATGTCGAAGGATTGGAGTAATGCGTTATCTTCCGTTAACGGATCCCGATAGATCTGCCATGCTGCAGGCGGTCGGCGTGGCATCCATTGATGATCTCTTCGTTGATGTGCCGCAGGCTGCTCGCGGCGTGAAATTTGATGACCTGCCGCGCTTTGCCAGTGAGCTCAGTGTCGAGCGTCAGCTCACGCACATGGCGAACAAGAACATGCGGGCGGGATCGTCGCCGTTTTTCATCGGAGCAGGGGCCTATTGGCATCATGTGCCGGCCAGCGTCGATCACCTGATCCAGCGCTCGGAATTTTTGACATCCTACACGCCTTACCAGCCGGAGATCTCGCAAGGCACCTTGCAGGTTCTGTTTGAATTCCAGACTCAGGTCGCCATGTTAACCGGCATGGAAGTCGCCAATGCCTCCATGTATGACGGATCGACGGCAGCCGCTGAAGCGGTCAAGATGGCCATGCGGATTACCCGGCGCAGCCGCGTTGTTCTGTCGGGCAGCCTTCATCCCCATTACCGCGACACGATTGTTACCAATGAAGCCCACACAGATTCCGAGTTAGAGCTTTGTCCTCATGACATGCGCGGCTCCGAAGATCTGTGTTCGATGATCGATGATAAGACGGCGGCCATTGTGGTCCAGACGCCAAGCGTTTTTGGCGGTCTCATCGATCTTGAGAAAGCTGCAAGGACCGCCCATGAAAAGGGTGCGCTTCTTATTGTCGTGGTAACGGAAATCGTTTCCCTCGGCGCAGTCAGGTCGCCGGGTGAAATGGGCGCTGATATCGTGGTCGCTGAAGGGCAATCTTTGGGCAATGGCCTTAACTTTGGTGGGCCTTATGTTGGACTGTTTGCCACGCGCCAGAAATATGTGCGCCAGATGCCCGGACGGGTCTGCGGTGAGACCGTTGATGCCGATGGCAAGCGCGGCTATGTGCTGACGCTTTCAACCCGCGAGCAACATATTCGCCGAGAAAAGGCGACCAGTAATATCTGCACCAACTCGGGCCTGTGCGCGCTGGCTTTCTCCATTCACCTGTCGCTGCTTGGCGAAAAGGGATTGCGCAAGCTTGCAATACTTAATCATCAATCTGCGGTGAAACTGGCAAATGCTCTGTGTGAGATTGACCAGGTTGAGCTGGTCACACCGAACTTCTTCAATGAGTTCACCATTGCCCTGCCCAAGAACGCACATCGGATCGCCAACGCGCTGGCCGACAGAGATGTTCTGTGCGGTGTGCGTGCCTCGCGGCTGTTCCCCGAATGTCCAGGCATCGGCCGTTATCTGATTGTTGCGGCGACAGAAATGAATACTGACGAGGATCGCGACGCCTTCGTGCGGGCCTTGAAGGAGGTGCTGCGATGACCGGTTCGACCATGAACAGGCAGGGGCGACAAACCCAACCACATGCGGCGCCAGCCAATGTCAATGTGACGCAAACCGAAATGATAACCGGAAATCGGGGGCTTCAAATCGAGGAAGGCCTGATCTTTGATCATGGTAAACTGGATGTTACCGGTGTTGATTTCGCCGTACCTGACGACACGGTAGAACATCGCCTCGGAAATTTTGCCCGAACAAGTGTGATCGGATTGCCAGGCTTGTCCGAGCCTGAAGCTGTGCGCCACTATGTTCGCTTGAGCCAGAAGAATTTCTCTATCGATACGGGGCTTTACCCGCTCGGATCGTGCACCATGAAGCATAATCCGCGTCTCAACGAAAAGATGGCGCGGCTTGACGGGTTCATGAACCTGCATCCCATGCAGCCGCACAAGACGGTGCAGGGCGCATTGGAACTGATCGACACCCTGGCGGACTGGTTGAAAGTCTTGACCGGCATGCCAGCGGTCGCCATGTCGCCCAAGGCGGGCGCCCATGGCGAGCTTTGCGGCCTGATGGCTATTCGCGCCTGTCTGGAAGATCGCGGCGATGCGCGCAAGGTCGTACTGGTTTCTGATTCTGCTCACGGCACAAACCCGGCAACCGCCGCGACTTGCGGTTATGCGGTTGAAGCCATCCCGTCGACCCGGGATGGCCGCGTTGATCTGGCCGCCCTCAAGGCCCGTCTGGGACCGGATGTGGCAGCGTTCATGCTGACCAACCCGAACACTTGCGGCCTTTTTGAACGTGAGATCATCGAAATTTCAGAGGCGCTTCATGAGGCCGGCGCGCTGCTTTATTGCGACGGCGCAAATTTCAACGCCATCGTTGGCCGTGTACGTCCTGGCGATCTCGGTGTTGATGCCATGCACATCAACCTGCATAAAACCTTTTCGACACCGCACGGCGGCGGCGGGCCTGGCGCCGGGCCGGTTGTGCTGTCCGAAGCTCTGGCGCCCTACGTCCCGCTTCCCTACATCAAGCACGAGCTTGGCGAGTACTCGCTTGTGGAAATAGAGGAGGAAGCGGTCGAAGAGGGCGGCAAGCCTTTCGGTCGCCTGTCGGCGTTTCATGGTCAAATGGGGATGTTTGTTCGCTCCCTGTCCTACATGATGAGCCACGGCTCTGACGGCTTGCGTCAGGTCTCGGATGATGCCGTCCTTTCGGCAAATTATGTTGCGGCCCGGCTCAAGGATCACATGAGTCAGTCCTTTGAAGGTCCGTGCATGCACGAAGTTCTGTTTGATGATCGCTTCCTGAAGGATACCGGTGTCTCGACCCTCGACTTTGCCAAGGCGATGATTGACGAAGGTTACCATCCGATGACGGTCTATTTCCCGCTTGTCGTTTCCGGTGCCATGTTGATTGAGCCGACAGAAACAGAGTCAAAGGAAAGTCTCGACCAGTTCATCGATACACTGATTGCGCTCACAGAGAGAGCAAAATCCGGCACCGCAGAGGAGGCCTTTCATCAGGCTCCCACTATGACGCCGCGCCGCCGCCTCGATGAAACGCAGGCCGCAAGAAACCCTGTTCTGAGATGGCTCCCGGATACGCCAACGGCACAAGCGGCAGAGTAGGCAAATTCAGGCTCAGACTTCGGCCTTGATCTCGCCAATGCCGTCCCGTTCGCCCTTGTGGTTCACGGTGTGGCCGTCGAGGTCCATGGTCATCTGGAGATTCTGGCGCATCGCCGTCATATGCTCGCTCTTTGCCACGTCGACCGGCTCGTCAAGCACGACCCAATAGCGCTTGTGGCGCGGGTCTGACGCAGATTCCATATTCTTGACCACACCCGCGACCGGGTGACCAAGATAGGTCCCGCAAATCCGCGTTCCGATAGATATATGCGTCGTCATATGTGATGATCCCGTTTTGAAAAAGTCGCGACCAGTTGAGCGGTTTCCGGCAACCAGCTTTATAACAGAGCGGCGTTCGGTGTGAAAGAGCAGGGGCAGAGCAACCATGAGCTACAAATTGCAATTATATTCCGTCGCGGCGAGTTCAGCGTGTGAAAGGGTTCGCATCGCCCTTGCGCTGAAGCAGGTGAAATATGAAACGATCATCATTACTGATCTGCCACCTGGCGAATTTAGCAGAATAAATCCCCAGGGGCTGATGCCTGCGCTGGCGATAGACGGCCAGGTGATCAATCAATCCATGGCCATGCTGGAGTTCATCGAGGAGACCTGGTCGCAGCCGGCCCTCCTGCCGGAAGACCCGGTCAGACGCGCCGAAGTGCGCGCCTTTTGCCAGATGGTTCTGTCGGACATCCATCCCGTCGGAACCAACAGAATGAGAAAGAAACTGCGCGAAGGCTTTGGTCTGTCAGAGGCCGATACACTTGAATGGTACGGCCATTGGGCGGCGACAGGCTTTGCAGCACTGGAGAAAATCCTGACGTCGACGCGAGGCGAGGGCCCGTATTGTTTCGGGGCGCATCCGACCCTGGCCGATCTGGTTCTCATACCTCACATGCACACCGCTCACGGGCTCGGAATTGATTTTACAGGGTTTCCGAGCGTCATGGCGGTCTTTGGTCATTGTGTTGTTCAGCCCGCTTTCGTCGGTGCGGCAAGAGAAAACCAGCCTGATGCCTGAGCGCTTCCGGCCTACTTAGCCAGCGAACGCCCTGCCGAGCCGAGGTCGGCAAAGGCCTCGTCGAGCCGTGCGATTATGCCGCCTTCGCCTGCGCGCAGCCACTTGCGCGGATCATACTGCTTTTTAAAAGGTGTGCCGTCGTCCGGATCAATCTGGTATTTGAAGGCTTTTGAATTTTCCTCCACATAGGCGCCAACGGATTCTGCGAAGGCGAACTGGGTATCGGTATCGATATTCATTTTGAAGACGCCGTAGGAAATGGCCTCTGTAATCTTCGCTTTTTCAGATCCGGATCCGCCGTGGAAGACAAGCGCCAGTGGCTTGTCGCCGCCGCCTGTCTCGGAGGAGACGAGCTCCTGACTGGCCTTCAGAATCTCGGGGCGCAGGTGAACATTGCCGGGCTTGTAAACGCCGTGAACATTCCCGAAGGACGCAGCAACAGAGAAGTGGCCGATCGGATTGAGCAGCTTATAGGCCTGCAGCACATCTGACGGCTGGGTGTAGAGTTTCGAATTATCGGCTGATTCGTCAAACTCACCGCCGACGCCGTCTTCCTCGCCCCCGGTGACGCCAAGTTCGATCTCAAGGCTCATTTTCATCTTTGCCATGCGTTCAAGCACGCGGGCGCATTCATTGAGATTGTCCTCAATGGGCTCCTCTGACAGATCCAGCATGTGCGATGAATAAAGCGGTTTGCCTGTCGCCTTGAAATGAGCTTCGGAGTGATCAATCAGCCCGTCAACCCAGGGCACCAGTTTGCGATTTGCGTGGTCCGTGTGGAGCACGGCGCAGATCCCATAGTATTCTGCCAGCAGATGAACATGCTGCGCCGCAGAAACCGCGCCGAGGACTTTGGCATCTCCTGAGGGCATGCCCTTTCCAGCGTAGAATTCTGCGCCACCATTGGAGAACTGGATGATCACATCGGATTTGTTCTTTGCGGCAGCCTCCATGACGGCATTGACACTGTCCGTGCCGACGCAATTGACCGCCGCCAGGGCGTAGCCGCCATCCTTACAGGAACCCACAAGCTCGAAATAGTCTTCGCCGGTCACAACGCCTGCCTTGAGCCCCATGATGAGTGTCCCTCACGTTTGAATCTGGTGTGATTCCTGTTTCAATGATGATTATGAAAGTGCACCCGTTGGGCCGCAAACTCAAGGGCTAATGGCCATTTTCTGCGATCCGGATAGCAAAAAGCCCGGCTGGGAGACCGGGCTTTTCAATCACTCCAATGAAGAGTGTGCATTTTGTATAAGGCTCAGTGAAGCTTCGACTTTAGCTCATCGATACCTTTTGAGATCAGCTCATCAGCCTTGGCGCCCTTGACCTGTTCGGCAATAACCTTGCCCGCTGCCGCCACGGCGACGTCAGCCGCAATTCCGCGAACTTCATTCAGAGCCTGTGTTTCAGCTGAGGCAATCTTTTGTTCAGCCATCGCAGTGCGTCGTTCGATTTGTTCATCCAGAGCGCTGGCAGCTTCTTTTGCAAGGTTTTTGGCTTCACGGGTCGCCTGAGCAATAATCTCCTGTGCTTCTTCTTCAGCTTCCTTGCGCTTGCGTTGATAGGAGGCCAGCAGCGTCTGTGCCTCTTCCTTCAGGGCCTTGGCATCTTCGAGCTCTTTGCCGATCGCCGTGGCACGATCATCAAGCATGGCCAGGACCTTCTTGAAAACTCCGAAATAGGCTGCGCCGCCCAGAAAGAGGAAGAGGGCAATCATCACCCAGAATGTGGCGTGACCCAGTTCGTTCACCAGGAAATTTCCGTCGCCTTTTAGAGCGACTGCAGCCAGGGCAAGTATCGAGCTGGTCATTGTGTCTTCTCCTAATTGCCGCGACGCTGCAATTCAGCGTTAACCGCCGAGGCAATGGCATCGGTATTTCCGGCTTCTTCCAGAATGTGTTCAACAACCGCTGCTGCGGTATCGCTTGCCACTTCGCGGATACTGGAAAGCGCTGCCGTCTTCGTTTCGGCGATCCGCTCACTGGCGACTTCAAGTTTCTTGTCGAGCTCGGCTTCAAGCGCGGCCTTGCGCTCTTCTGCTTCGCCAGCCAGTGTGTCCCGCGTTTCCTGAGCCAGCACATGAGCCTTCGAGCGAGCCTCGGCAAGCGCCTGCTCATAGTCTTGAATGGCTGTTTCGGACTGCTTTCTGAGGTCGTCCGCCCTGCCAAGGTCATCGGCAACCCGGTCACGCCGCTCCTCAATCACACGGCCGATCTTTGGCAGCGTGATCCGCGACATCATCACATAGAGAAAGACGAATGTGATAACCAGCCAGAAGATCTGACTCGGAAACGTGTCTGTGCACATCTGCGGCAGACCCGGCGCACAGGTAAAACCCGTCTCTGTATGAAGTTCGACCTCTGCAGAATGATCGTCGCCCGCAGCATCGCTCACACCGTGATCGTTCATCGCACCGGCAGTCTCTTCAACTGCGGTCTCATGTGCTTCGCCGACCGGAGCTTCGGTTGGCGAAGTTCCGGTCGCGGGATCTACGATCCCGGCCAGCATGATGTGAGTGTTTTCACTCATATCGAACAGGACGAGAGGTCAAACCCGAACGCGGGTCAGGCGTCTCTCGCCATCCTCCTGGAGGTTCAAAGTCCGGCGTACCTGAAAATCAGGCAGCGCCGAGAATGATAAAGGCCATCACGAGGCCGAACAGGCCTGTAGCTTCTGCAAGGGCAAAGCCGATCCAGACCATCGCCTGAAACTGAGGGGCTGCTGCCGGGTTGCGCAGGGCACCTTGAAGGTAGCTACCAAAGATTTGACCGATACCAACACCGGCACCTGCAAGTGCGATTGCGGCCAGACCGGCGCCAATCAATTTTGCTGCTTCTGGTTCCATTTTTAAGTTCTCCTGTTGAAATGATGTAAGTCGAAATAGATGAAAAGGGATCAGTGACCCGGGCTAATGGCATCATGAAGATAGATGCAGGTCAGGATCGAGAAGATAAAGGCCTGTAGAAATGCGACGAGGAACTCAAGACCAATGAGGGCCGTTGCCCCAACAAGTGGCAGTGCCGCAAAAACAACGAATAGTCCGCCCTTGGCTCCAATGTTGACCACGAAGCCGGCAAAGACCTTCAGCATCGTATGTCCGGCCAGCATATTGGCGAACAGTCGAACCGAGAGGGAAACCGGGCGGGTCAGGAACGAGATAATTTCAATCGGAACCATCAACGGCACAAGAACCAGTGGCACCCCTGACGGCAGGAAGAGCTTGAAGAACTTGAGGCCATTGCGCATCAGGCCGTAGACGAAGACAATCGTAATGATCAGGGCGGCAAGAGCAAAGGTCACGGCGATGTGGCTGGTGACAGTGAAAGAATAGGGAACCATGCCAAGCATGTTAGCGGTCAGGACAAAGACAAAAAGCGAGAAGACGAAAGGGAAAAACTTCATGCCTTCCGCACCGGCATTGTCGCGCACCATATTGGCAATAAACTCGTAGGACAGCTCGGCGATCAGCTGCATGCGCCCTGGCACGAGTGACCGGCCCGACATGGCAAAAGACATAAACAGGGTGATCGCCACAACTGTGAAGACCATCCAGAGAGACGAGTTTGTAAAGTGAAGGTTCAATCCTTCAATCGGTTCCCAGTTCCATATTGAACTGATCACGAATTGATGCATCGGATCGTTTGCTTCTGCTGCTTCCGCCACCGGCAGGTCCACCCTCTGAATTTCGCGTTTTGATCAGCTCTTGTCTTGCTGATCGCCGCTTGTCTCATTCATCTTGTTTGCGACCCGGATCACATTGAGAACGCCCGACGCCATGCCCAGTATGGAGAAGACCATAAGCCCCCATGGTTTCGTGCCAAAGGTACGGTCGATAAACCACCCTATGGCAATACCCATCATGACGGCGATGATCAGTTCCATCCCAATCCTGAGACCTATTCCAAGGCCTGAATTGGACATGTCATCATTGTCCGGTCGCGAAATTACGCTTTTGGTCTCACGTTGCTTTTGAACTTCACGAAGCTTGTCACCGAGTTCATCCAGATCCCGGTGCTCGTCTCGTGAGTTTTTATTTGCAGGAGGGGGTGTTTCAGCGTCACACATGATCGACCCCGCCTTGGAAAACAAGCTGTTCGCATTACCAAACCGGGCGCAACATAGGGGCGCGCCTTCACCCTGTCAAGCCGTTGATATTATCTTGTAACCTCTTGAAAC
Organism: Alphaproteobacteria bacterium; assembly: GCA_030614785.1. Classification (GTDB taxonomy): domain Bacteria; phylum Pseudomonadota; class Alphaproteobacteria; order M2410; family M2410; genus JAUWTJ01. The sequence continues at coordinate 21,804 of JAUWTJ010000053.1, forward strand.
AAAAGGGATTTCAGGGAAGTTCATGGTGCAGTGCAATAAAGCGCTTTATTCGGCCGCCTGGATTCGTTCGGCATCCGCCAAATCCACAGAAACAAGGTGGCTGACACCACGTTCCATCATCGTCACGCCGTAGAGCCGATCCATGCGTGACATGGTGAGCGCATGGTGGGTGATGACAAGGAAGCGTGTTTGCGTCGAACGGGCCATTTCGTCAAGCATATTGCAGAAACGTTCAACATTGGCATCATCAAGCGGCGCATCGACTTCGTCGAGCACACAGATTGGTGCCGGATTGGCCTGGAAGACCGCGAAGATCAGGGCAATCGCCGTCAAAGCTTGCTCGCCGCCCGACAGGAGCGACATAACCTGCGGCTTTTTCCCCGGCGGCTTGGCAATGATTTCAAGCCCGGCTTCAAGCGGGTCGTCAGATTCAACCATCTTGAGCTCCGCCTCGCCGCCGACAAACAGCGTCCGGAAGAGGTTCTTGAAGTTCTCATTCACCGTTTCAAAGGCGGTCAGAAGGCGTTCTCGCCCTTCGCGATTGAGGCTGGAAATACCGGTCCGCAGGCGATGAATAGCGCCTTCAAGGTCTTCGCGCTCCGCAATCATCGTATCGAGTTTTTCCTGATACTCGTTGGCTTCCTCTTCGGCGCGCAGGTTGACGCCGCCGAGCGTTTCGCGCTCCCGCTTCAAGCGGTCAAGCTTGTGCTCGGCTTTTTCAAGCGAGGGCAGGTCTTCGCCTTCCTTGATTTCAGCGAGTTCAACGAGATCTTCGGGGATCGCTTCCAGAACTTCCCGGATGCGTTCCAGCACATCGTTCTCGCGCTCGTTGGCGCCTTCCAGCTGGGCTTCCCCGCGGGCGCGATCTTCGCGCGCTTCACCCAGAGAGGCCGACGTTTTGCGCTCGTTCGTGTCGCAGGTCTTGAGATGGTCTTCTGCTTCGGCCAGAAAATCTGCAGCTTCATTGCGTTTGGCTTCAGCTTCGCCGATCCTGTCCAGAAGTCCCTTGCGTTTTTCCTCGATCAGCGCCGGGATCTTTTGAACCTCGCTCAATTCCTTCGCGAGATCCTGCCCGCGGGCCTCCAGGTTGGCGATCTGGGAGGCCGCATTTTGTTGGCGCTGCAGCCAGTCCCGGGCATCGCGGTCGATGGTCGCCAGGCGCTCTTGGCGCATCCTGCGTTCGCGCTCCAGACCTTCAAACGCCGCCCGATCCTCCGACAGCTTGAGTCGCAGAGCCGCAACGCTATCCCGGACCTCCAGGACCTTTGCCTGAGCCTGAAGACCATCTCCCAGCCCGGCGATGCCTTGCTCCGCATCATTGTAGCGTTCTTTTGTTTCTGCCAGATCGCGTTCGAGTTCCGGCAGGCTGTCCGACAGAGCGCTTCGGCGTGAGTTAGACCGCTCAGCTTCGCGTTCAACTCTCGAAAATTCTTCCCTGGCGCGCGCCAGATCATCCTGTGCCTTGCGCAGCGCGGCCCGAGCGTCTCGCTCGGTTGCCGATGCTTCTTCGGTTTTTTGACGCGCCTGGTGAAAGGCGTCGCGGGCTTCGGTGGCGCGTGTCTCGGCCTGTTCGATTTCGCGGTCAAGGTCTGCAAGTCTGTTGCGTTGGGCAAGGCGCGTTGCCGCTGCTGTCGGGGCTTCAGCGGCTGCGGTCAATCCATCCCAGCGCCAAAGGCCGCCCTCAAGACTGACGAGACGTTGACCTGCCGACAGGCTGCCCTGCAAGGCCTTCGCATCGGTCGCATTCACGACACCGATCTGGCTGAGACGCCGTGTCAGAGCTTCGGGTCCCTTGACGAAGTCGGACAGCGGGTTTGTGCCGGTGGGAAGCGCCCTGGCGCCGCCAAGCGGGCCGAGTGTATCCCAGTGGACCGGCGCGGCGGTATCAGCCGGAAGGTCGAGATCTTCGCCGAGCGCAGCCCCGAGGGCTTTTTCATATCCAGGGTCCACCGTGATCGCATCGATCATTGGCGGCCAGAGCCCGGTTTCCTCAACTTGCAACACGCGCGCAAGGGTTTGCGCTTCGGTCTTCAACTGATTGACAAGTTGGTCGGCCTCGAGCAGCGGCTCGCGAGCGGTAGCCTCTGTGTTGCGCGCTCTTGCCAGGCCAGCTTCTGCCTCTGCTGCACGCAGTTCCGCGCCTTCAATGTGCTTTGCAGCGTCTTGCAACGCGCCTTCCGAATGAGCCAGAGCCGCTGCAGCTTCAGGGCCAGGAGCAAGAGCTTCGATCTCGCGGCGAATTTCGTCAACCCGTGCGGATAGTTTGGTTTCGCGCACTCTGGCCTCTTCGAGGGCACGCTCCAGCGAGGTGCGTTGCGCCGCAAGACGGGCCGCCTCGGCTGTCAATCCGTCGAGAGTGTCCTCGCGCGCGGTAAGTGCTTCGGTCGATGCAATAACTTGCGTCTTCGCCTCGCCCGACAGATCTTCTTGCGCTGCATTGGCTTTGTTCAGTGAGGCTTCTTCCTCCTGCAGCTTCGTCAAAGTCTCATCGGCATCGGTGCTCATGGACCGCTCTCGTTCCACGTCGCCGTGGATCTGATTGAGTCGGGCCTGAAGGCTTGTTGCCTCTTCGGTCGCGCGGCGTTCCTCGCGTTCGAGGTTTTCGCGTTCAATGGTCAGGCGGTGCAGACCCGCAGCGGCGGCCGCTTCGGCCTCGCGAAGTGGCGGCAATTTTGATGCGGCGTCTTCCTGCAATGTCGAAGCCCGGGCAGCGAGCTCCGTCAGTTCATTAACTGCCGTTTCACAGGCTTTGAGACGCCCTCGGGCTTCTTCCGTCGCCGCACGTGCGGAGATCCAGCGGATATGCAAAACCAGCGCATCAGCCCGGCGAATGTGACCGGAAAGATTGCGGTAACGGGTCGCCTGGCGCGCCTGGCGTTTCAGGCTTTGCAACTGAATTTCAATCTGTTGGACGACATCCTCCAGGCGGGTGAGGTTGGTCTCGGCAGCGCGCAGCCTGAGTTCGGCCTCATGGCGCCGCGAGTGAAGCCCGGAGATGCCTGCCGCTTCTTCCAGAATGGCGCGGCGCGCCTTGGGTTTTGCCCCGATGAGCTCGCCGATTTGCCCCTGACGCACAAGGGCTGGTGATCGCGAACCTGTTGAGGCATCAGCAAAAAGCAGCTGGACATCGCGCGCGCGCACATCCTTTGAATTGATCTTGTAGGCTGACCCCGCATCGCGCTCGATCCGGCGTACGATCTCAAGCTCATCAGATCCGTTAAAATCCGACGGTGCCGAGCGCTCGGAATTGTCAATGATCAGGGTGACTTCTGCATTATTGCGAGCCGCGCGCCCGGTCGTTCCGCCGAAGATCACGTCCTCCATGCCGCCGCCACGCATGTTTTTTGCCGAGGTCTCACCCATGACCCAGCGCAGGGCTTCAAGCAAATTGGATTTGCCGCAGCCATTCGGCCCCACAATCCCGGTTAGGCCAGGCTCGATCTTCAACTCGGTAGCTTCGACAAACGACTTAAAGCCGACAAGCCTCAAACGGTCAAACTTCACAAGACCTCACTTTACGTTACTGCGCGCTGCCACATATCCCGAGACGCACGCCAGGACACACAATCCGCCACAGCGGCCACACGGGTTTAATTGCTTCGTATCCAGAGTTCTCAAGATCTCTGGTCGCCTCTCAATGCACAGCCTACTCTGACAGGTCTTCTCCGGTGAACTTGGCCATGATTCGGTCAAGCGCCGCTACATCTGTCAGCCCCGGCACCATTTCACCATTCACATAGAATGTCGGCGTTGATGCAACTTCGTATTTTCCCGTTGCATCTGCCATGTGACCTTGCAGCCATTCCTGATTGCCCTTGTCCGCAACGCACGCGGCAAATTCCTCGCGCGAAATTTGCGCTTCCCGGGCGATTTTCACCAGGCCTTCCTGTGGTCCGCCTTCATCACGCGTCCATGTTGGCTGGCGTGTGAAAATGGCATCGACCAGAGGCATCTGTTTTTTGACCGGGGCGCATTTGATCAAAAGCGAGGCTTGCGCGGCATAGCCATCAAGCGGGAAAGGCCTGAAGACAAGCTTCGCTATGCCAGTATCGAGATATTTGGATTTCATCGTCGGGTAGACCGTCTCATGGAAATGGGCGCAGTGCGGGCAAGTCATGGACGAATATTCAACAATTGTAATCGGCGCATTTGCGTCGCCGACCACCAGGTCGTCATCACCGACCGTGAACTTGTACTGGCCGACAGGAGCTGCCGCGATCGCTGATCCGGCTTCCTGATTGTCGCAAGCCACAAGGCCAGGAATGGCGATGGAGGCGACCAGCGCCAATTTACGAAGACTGGAAGCGGTATATCGTGTCAATTTGTTCATTTCAAAACTCGCATTTGGACATCAAAAACAGTTGCATCGACCGGCCAGGCAATACCCGCAGGCTCACAACACAAGCCCGGCTCATAACAACCCATACATTTGTACACATGCAGGTGAGTCGGGTGTGGCCGTAAAGCGGCATTTTCCAATAATCAGCTTCAGATTGCCAGTGCCAACAAGAGGTGTTGATAAAGTTTTCAAAAAATGCGCTGAAATCAGCCCTTTGTTGTCGATTTTATTGCCCGGCCAAGGCCCTCGAGGCTCTTTCTGAGCTCGGGATTGCTTATTTTTTCTGCACCGCGCCGAAGCCCTTCTTCCTCTGCGACCGTCAAATCGCGCCTGAAAGGTTTTGTCTCTGGCGGCCTTATGGGGAGCGGCCCCTGTTCGAGGCGCAGCCTGGTTATCGCCCGATGGCCGAAATAGACATTGATCCTTTCAAGGATCTGCGGCGCCGAATGTTCCAGCTCAAGGGCCGCGGCGCCGGCCACCCGGACAGTAAGCGTGGCGCCTCCCTGATAGCCGGCTTTTGAGCTTGTGTTTCGCGATATTCGCATGGGACACGACATGCGGGCCATTGTCTCACCAACAATCGCGGCCCATTGGTGGAAAATTTCCGGCTCTGAGAACCCGTACTTCTTGATGATTGGACGGGTGACGTTGCGCAGCGGTCTCGTGATGCTCACGGACCGGTTCATTCTGCGGTATTCGCGCGGCTTTTTGCCGTGACTTTTGGCCTGACCTTTATTGGTGCTTTGGTTCTGTTTCTTCATGCCCGGCATAATAACGCTATTGGGGAATGGAAACCAGGCCTTCTCATAAAGTTTGAAAACGAAGCGCGATCTGCATCCGGAGGTTCAAGTGATGGTTTTACCACACCTGCGTAAACAATACCTTTGGAGCGCCGGGGGCGGGGTTTTGTCATTGCAAAAGGGTTGGGCATCACTAGTCTTGGCCAAAATCTTATTTGAGGTGGGAAAACGGGATTTCGGGGGTCAGGCTGTCTTGTGCGAGACGGTCCGAAGCGGTCAGAGGCTGCGCGAGAGCGCAAGCCTGTGAGCGCCGCCCCCTGGACTGAACTGGGGAAAATCATGAAAAGATTTCTGCTACTTGTTGTTGCCGTGCTGGTGCTTGTCGCCGGCGGTATATATTTCACCGCTGAAACTGTCATCCTGCCAAAACAGGAAAAAGTCTGGCGAGCCCTGCTTGAGGATCTGCCCTATGGCTTGCAGGCGGACTTTGAGGATGTTGATTTTGAATTCGTTGGCCTGCGCCTGTCGGTTGGTGGCGCGACGATCAGTGATGGCGGCGGCAATACCATCAAGGTGTCGGAAATCGTTGCCGAAAATTCCCTGAAGACGGCGTTGGGAAATCTCTTTCGTTTCGTTATGGGCCGTGAAGAAGAGAACTATGACGTCGTTCGCTTTATTGGCGTTGAGCCTGTGGAGTTGCAACAGGGTCTCGATCTCAAGATACAGGAAATCCGTCTGCTGAATGTCGCCATCGGTATTGACAATAAACTTCCCACGACAATGAAGACCCTGACAGGCATGATCAATCTTGAAGCGGCCTTTGCTGCCGGTAAGGTTGACGGCTTCGAGGTGCACGGCGCTGTGGCGTCCGGGCAGGGCGGATCTGCCAGGTTGAACTGGATGAAGGTCCATGGGATCACAAAGACCAATCTCGGTCTGGTCGAGGTGTCGGGGCTTGATGTCGCACAAGGGGCGCAAACCCTTGCGAAACTTGAAATGTTCAAGACAACGAATTTTAATATAGCCGCGATTATGGAGCCAGGGCTGGTAGCGAAACTGGCCGACGCTGC
>JAUWTJ010000025.1 GCA_030614785.1 Alphaproteobacteria bacterium
CTGCGGCATTGGCAATTGCACCGGCAAACAGAGCCACCAGTGTGGCCCCGACAAGACCGAGGCCGATCCCGGCACCGACCCAAAGGGAGCGGGCGGCAATGCCGCGCGTGGCTGCCATAACAATGCCGATGATCAACGCGGCTTCCAGAACTTCTCTAAAGACAATGATTGCACTACTCATTTTTCCACACCCTTATTCCACGATCAGAAGGCCCTGGGCCGTTCCGGGATTGAACTCGCCAAAGAATTCGTATCTGCCCGGCTTCAGGGGACCGACAAAAACTTTGATTTGAGAATTTCCGCCAACGATCTTCTCGCGATTGAAGTCGTAGCTTTCGAACTCCTCCGGAGTGGGATCTTCATTGCGTATGACCAGCTTAACTTTTGTCCCCGCCGGGATTTTAATCTCAGCCGGGTGAAAGAGATGGTCTTTAATAACAATTACGTATTCTGGCGGCTTCGCCAAAGCGCTGAGGGGTGCCAACAGGAGGCATCCGAGAACAGAGGCCAAAAGGCCAAACCTTGCGGCAGAGAACATAGGTCTACTCCATTATATCCATTTTGCTATTGCGAGGCATTCGCAAGTCAGTAGCATCTTGATGGACCCTTTGGCACCAAACGTCAATACAAAAACTCCATTTTTCCCCGGTTTTGAGCCAAATGCGACCGCATGTCGCACAAATTGGCCCGCTCTATCCGGGACGAGGACAGGACGAGCAATGGGTGTGCATCTGCCGAGAGCCCCCACTCCCTCCCGAAAGAGTGACCCCGAACGGCACACATCCCGGCCTCAAAGTTGCAGTTTACCTGACAGGTGAGGTGTAATTTCGAGGTGATGTGTGAAACTGGTATCTGGATCCCTTTTGGTTCTGCTGCTGATGGGCTGTGCGAGCGAGCGCGCCCTGCCCCCGGCCAAAAAAATCAATATCAACAAACCGACCTACGTGCGCGATGTCATACGCGAGGCTCAGGGCTGGCGTCTGGTTGGAAAGGGCGCGGTGCTAATAGATGTGCGTGACCCTGAAGAATACAGGGCCGGCCACCTCAAGCATGCTATCAACATCCCCCTGTCGGAGATCGTCTCAGCCCGGAAGAACTTCAAACTGGACAAAAAACAGTTGATGGTGGTCTACGGCAGCAAGGCACAGCTTGCCGGGGTGACCCGAGCCATTCTGATCCGCTATGGCTATGCCAATGCACACGATGCGGGTAGCTATGAAGGCATGCTGGCGACCAGGGCCCTGAACTACAAATAGAGCTGATCAACTCTTGTGACCTCAAAAGGCGCCGATCCCCATTTCACCGAGCAGAACAATGCCCTGGGCCGCGCTGATCATTAGTCCTTCATAGGCCTTGAGCTCGCGCAGATCGAGACCGGACAGATCGGAGCCGCCAAGGTTTGCGCCAGACAGATCTGCGCCGCGCCATTCGGTATCGTTGAAGGTGCAATCAAGTAGCAGCGCACTGGACAGATGACATTCTTCGAAGGTCGCGAGCCGCACGGAACATTTTTCCAGCTTGATGGTCTCCAGATCCAGTCCAAAGAAATTACAACTTTCCAGATTGGTCCCGGTCGCCTCAAACCTGACGAGAGATTTTGTTTTCGACAGGCGCCTGGCGAAGCTCGAGCTGGCAAATTCGGTTGCGCGGAAATTGCTGTCCGTCAGTTTGAGATCATAAAGCTCGCACCGATCAAATTTCGAAAACGATACGTCGCATTCGTTGAACCGGCTGTTGTCCAGCTTGACGTAGCGGAACGTGGTGCCTTCATGTGTCTCGCGGTCTGTAAACCGGCACTTGTCGAAGGCTGCATCCTTCAGCACGCAGGACGAAAAGCTCGCGCCAACGAAGTTACAAGTCTCGGCTTCCAGCCCTTCCAGATCGCAGTTGCGAAACTCAAGCCCAGAGGCCACACAATCCTTCAACTTCAGGTCCGCCAGATCGAGGCCGTCCCAGGAGACGCCGGACAGATCGAAGCGTTCAAGGCAGACACCTTCTTTTGATGCTGCTTCCAGAGCGGTCAGATCCAGTGGTTTCAACTCCATCGAAGCATCCGCCATACTGTGATCCCCTCACTTAAGTTGAACTGGAAAAACAGAACGAGAACATGCATAGTCGATTCATGTCAACCGGACCAACATATCCTGAAGCGGAAGCCCCTGAAAGCTCGGAACTGGCCGAAGCGCCCGGTGCTGTTTTCATTCCGCACAAGCCGCTGCGCCCGGAAAAAACCGAAGGCGGAAAGCGCTTTGAGCTGGTCACCGAGTTTGAACCAAAGGGCGATCAGCCGACAGCCATCAAGGAACTGGTGGCAGGCATTGATGCCAGCGAGAGCGACCAGGTGCTGCTTGGCGTAACCGGGTCCGGCAAGACCTTCACCATGGCCAAGGTCATCGAGGCGACCCAGCGCCCTGCCCTGATCCTGGCGCCCAACAAGACGCTCGCGGCCCAGCTTTACGGTGAATTCAAAAACTTCTTTCCGAACAACGCCGTAGAGTACTTTGTTTCCTACTACGATTACTATCAGCCTGAAGCCTATGTGCCGCGGACCGACACCTATATCGAGAAGGAAAGCTCGATCAACGAGCAGATCGACCGGATGCGCCACTCGGCGACACGGTCGCTGCTCGAGCGCGATGATGTGATCATTGTCGCGTCGGTGTCCTGCATCTACGGGATCGGGTCGGTCGAGACCTATTCTGCGATGACTTTCCAGATCAAGACCAGCGGCAGTTACGACCAGGCCGAGATCATGCGCAATCTGGTGGCGCTGCAATACCGGCGCAACGATGCGGCCTTCCAGCGCGGCACCTTCCGGGTGCGCGGCGATGTGCTGGAGATCTTCCCGGTTCACCAGGAAGATCGGGCCTGGCGCCTTTCGATGTTTGGCGACGAGGTCGAGAGCATTACCGAGTTTGACCCGCTCACCGGCCAGACCACCGATGAGCTGGAACAGATCAAGGTCTATGCCAATTCGCACTATGTGACGCCGCGCCCGACCCTGCAGCAGGCCAGCAAATCCATTCGCATTGAACTCAAGAAGCGGCTTGAAGAGTTTAATTCCGATGGCAAGCTGCTCGAAGCCCAGAGGATCGAGCAGCGCACCAACTTTGATCTTGAGATGATGGAGGCGACGGGCTCATGCGCGGGCATCGAAAACTATTCGCGCTACCTGACCGGCCGCAAACCGGGCGAGCCGCCGCCAACGCTGTTTGAATATCTGCCGGACAATTGCATCCTGTTCTGTGACGAGAGCCACGTCTCGATCCCTCAAATTGGCGCCATGTTCAAAGGTGACTATCGGCGCAAGACAACGCTGGCGGAGTTCGGCTTTCGCCTGCCCTCGTGCATCGACAATCGCCCGCTGAAGTTTGACGAATGGGTCGCAATGCGGCCGCAGACCATTGCGGTTTCGGCGACACCGTCCAAATGGGAGCTTGAACAGACCGGCGGCGTCTTCACCGAGCAGATCATCCGTCCGACAGGCCTGACCGATCCTGACATCAACATTCGTCCGGCGACCACGCAGGTCGATGATCTCATTGCCGAATGCCGCGAGGAAGCCGCCAAAGGCCACCGGGTGCTGGTCACGACGCTGACCAAGCGCATGGCCGAAGATCTGACCGAGTATATGCACGAGCAAGGCATTCGCGTACGCTACATGCATTCGGATATCGATACGCTGGAGCGCATTGAGATCATACGGGATCTCCGTCTGGGAACCTTCGACGTTCTGATCGGTATCAACCTGCTGCGCGAAGGGCTCGACATTCCCGAATGCGCGCTGGTCGCCATTCTGGATGCTGACAAGGAGGGTTTTCTGCGCTCGGAGACCTCTCTGGTACAGACCATCGGCCGGGCGGCGCGGCACGTCGATGGCCGCGTTATACTTTATGCCGACAAGATCACAGGTTCGATGGAGCGGGCCATGGCAGAGACCGATCGCCGCCGCGAGGTGCAGGACGCCTATAACGTTGCAAACAACATCACGCCGGAATCGATCCGCAAGAATATCACTGACATTATGAATTCTCTTTATGAGAAGGACCACGTCACGGTTGATACCGGCGTATCAGGTGATGCCGCCCTCGTCGGTCACAATCTGAAGGCCCACCTCGCCGATCTTGAAAAACGTATGCGTGACGCCGCCGCCGACCTCGAGTTTGAAGAAGCCGCCCGGATGCGCGATGAAATCAAGCGCCTGCAGGAAACCGAGCTGCTGCTGGCCGATGACCCTTTTGCACGGCAGGCCGATATCGAAGCCAGAACGGGCAAATCACCGAGCAGCGCAAGATCGCGATCCCGCTCCACCGGCGGGCGCGGCGGCACGCGGGCCTGGAAAGGCAAGCGCGGGTGAAGCCTACGCGCCGGGCACCCGGGTCCCAATACCAATAATGGTGCCCCATTGCCCTGTTGCTCCCGACTATTGTTCCGATACTAAACTTTAATACAGCCTGGTTATAATCCCTCCAAACAGGGGTTGTTGTATGAGTGCAGTGCTGCCAAAAATACTCGTGGTAGATGATTTCATCACCAATCTGAACGTGATTGGCGAAATTCTCTCTCAAACCGAGGCTGAGATCATAAACGCGCGTTCCGGACCTGAAGCGCTGGGGCTTGCCCTTCAGCACGACTTCGCGCTCATCCTGCTCGATGTCAATATGCCATTGATGGACGGTTATGAAGTTGCGCAGATTTTGAGTTCCAGTCGGGTTTATAGCAGTATTCCGATCATTTTTATCAGCGCTTCTGTGGGTGATCCGGCGCATCGGAAACTCGGTTATGAGTCGGGCGCCATCGACTTCATTCAGAAGCCGATTGAGGAAGATGTTTTGGTCTCAAAGGTCAATATTTTTCTGGACCTGTATAATCAAAAGCGACACCTCGAACTGCTTCGCGACGACCTGGAAGCCCGCGTTGACGAACGCACCAGTGAACTTCAACGCACTCAGAAGCTGGCACGGGTCGGCGGATGGTCCATCGACCTTGAGAATAAAACCGAACGAATCTGCCCCACTGCACGAGAACTTTTCTTCTCAAACACCTTCGCGGAGTCTTCAGGCTCTGAGCCAGTAACTTCGTTTTTTCATGCACTACAGGACAGCGAACAAGCTCGTGTCCATGACCTGTTTCAAAGAGCCTATAAGGATCAGCTTCACGAAGTGGAATTTGAATTCGAATTCCTTGACGAAAACGATTGCCAGGGGACAGCGTTCAGTGCCGCCACTGTGACTTTCGAGGATGGTGCACCAATCGCCATTCATGGCTCTGTCATGGATATTACAGAGCGCAAGCTGGCAGAGGAGAGTCTGCAACACACCGCAACACACGATGCACTCACGGGGCTGCCCAATCGGTACCTCTTCAAGGACCGTCTTGATCAGGCTTTCCTCCGGGCAGACCGATCAGGAGGTAGCGTTGCAATCCTGTTGCTGGATCTGGATTTCTTCAAGGACATCAACGACACGCTTGGACACCCGGCCGGTGACACCTTGTTGACTGAAGTTGGCCATCGACTGATGGAAATCGCCCGCGCCAGTGACACTGTCGCGCGTCTGGGAGGAGATGAATTTGCGATCATCTGCGACGATATGAAAGACTCCGAACATATCGGGCGCATCGCTCAACGCTGCATCTCCTCGCTGGAGAAGCCCTATGATATCAATGGTGGTAGCGTCCTCTCGGGATGTAGCATCGGGATTGCCTTCTATCCGAATGACGGCGACAATGCAGATGAATTGACCAAACATGCGGATCTTGCCCTCTATCAATCCAAGACCAACGGCCGCAACGCTTTTCAGCTCTATGACAAGGAGATGAGCGCAAACATTGTACTACGCAAGGAACGCGAGAACCGCCTTCATCTGGCCCTTGATCAAAATGAATTCGAACTCCACTATCAACCTCAAATCACTCTCGACACAAAAGAAGTTGTTGGTGTTGAAGCACTCATTCGTTGGGCTCATCCGGATGAGGGCCTTGTCCCGCCCAACGAGTTCATTTCTCTGGCGGAGGAATCGGGATTGATCCACGATCTCGGTGAGTGGGTCATAAAGGAAGCCTGCCAGACTGCGGCCCGGTGGCGCACGATGCATGGTCGCAGACTTAAAATGGCTGTCAATGTGTCAGCCCTTCAACTGCGTTCGGATGCCTTTGTTGGCAATGTTGCAAGAATTCTCGGAAGGGAACATTATCCGGGACGTCTTCTTGAAATTGAAGTGACCGAAAGTGCCATATTCAGCGACCCTGAGAAAACGCAAGCCACGCTTGATGAACTCCGGGATATGGGTATTACGATCGCGCTGGACGATTTTGGCACCGGCTATTCATCATTGACACACCTCAAACATCTGCGCGCATCGACACTCAAGATCGACCGTTCGTTCATCAGCAATATCCTGGAGGATCACAATGATCTTCATATCGCCGAGAAGATGATCGAACTCGCCCAAAAGCTCAAAATGAAAGTCGTGGCCGAAGGCATAGAAACACTCGAACAAATGGAGCTACTCACTAGGTGCTCCTGCGACATCGGTCAGGGATACTTGTTCAGCAGGCCTCTTCCGGAGAAAGAGTTCCTGGCCTGGCTCGAACAGTATGAAGCAGAACAAATACCAGCTGCCCTGGAAGCCGGTTGACCGCTCGGGAAATTCACAGGCCCTTATCGCCCCCTAACCGTCGCCCCGCGCAACAAGACCGCCGCCGTCGAGCGGAATAATTACACCCGTCATCCAGGCGGCTGATTTAGCCGTCAGAAAGACCGCGAGGCCTGCCATGTCATCGGGATTGCCTATACGCCCGAGTGGCACGCGGGCTTCCATCACGGCGCGGGCTTTTTCGTCCTCGGTAATGAAGGCCATCATTTTTGACGGGAACGGGCCCGGCGCGATGGCGTTGACCGTGATGCGGTCAGCGGCAAACTGGTTGGCCCAGTTCTTTGTCATCTGGTGAATAGCTGCCTTCGAAGCGCCGTAGGAGAAGGCGACGCCGCCGACACCGAAACCCGCGACAGAGCCAATGTTGATAATCCGGCTCGGGTCGGCATCCGTTGCATTGGCTTTCAGCAGCGGATGAAGCTCCTTTGTCAAAAAGAACGGTCCTTTGACATTGATATCGAGGACGCGGTCCCATCCCTTTGACGGAAACTCCTCAAAAGGTGCGCCCCATGTTGCGCCGGCGTTATTGACCAGGATGTCGATGCCTTTTTCGTCGGCCCGTATGGCATCAGCCAGAACCTTCGCGCCCGCTTCGGTGGACAGGTCAGCCGGGACGGCGATACATGTGGTTTTTTTGGAGATCTCGGCAGCGGCGGCCTTGAGGTCTTCTGCCTTGCGCGATGAAATATAGATCTTTTCGGCGCCTGCATCGGCAAAGCCGTTGGCGATCATAAAACCGATGCCGCGCGAACCGCCGGTTACGACGGCGATTTTGCCCTTAAGTGAGTAAAGATCAGACATGGGGTGTTTCCTCTGTTTTTGCTTTTCAGAGGACGGTATTGAGTTTCAGGCGATGAGCCAAGAACTTTTCGTCTAGCTGACCGCGTCAAGGAGCTTGCCGTTTGCCGCCCCCAGAATATGCGTGATGGTTTTGCCATCTTCGGTCAGCGGCAGAAGGATATAGCGAAAGGCAACGCGCTTGCCATCGAAGCGGGTAAGCACTTCCTCTATGAGGACGGCATCCCGGTTCTTGTACACCTCGCCGACATGATCTGTTGCCTTGTCGAGCAAGGTCTCTGTCCAGTCGGACGCACCAGACAGGAAGGTACCCGAGAATTTGGCAAATCTGCTCCCCATATAGTCGAAAACCGGAAATGGATGCTCGGACATACTATCGAGGATGAAACAATCCTGCCAATCGTCGCCAAAGACATCAGCGGCAATGTCAGCGCGTCTGGGAAATTCGTCACCGAGGCACCAGTCCTGCCAGCGGGCCAGAATGCGCTGGACAAGGCGTTGGTCCTCGACCGTGGCGGGTCGAAGAGAGATCCGCTCCCGCCTTGCCTGATTTTCAACTGCATTGCTCATGCTGATAAATTTACGGCCTCAGTGTAAATGGGGGCTTAAAGGTAAAATACGCCGAACTTCATTAAGGAACGGGCAGAGCGACCCGTAATAACCGGGCGTTTGTGTGCCCGTCCTGGTTAATTTCCCGAAGTTTGCCATTGATCCGGGCCGAATTTTGCCCCATTGGAATGAGGGGGATTTATTCCTATATGGATAATGAATTGCGGCCTGGCTTCGGACACTCCGGGATCTGGCCCTGTAAATTGATGCGACCGGATTGAAAGGCAAGCCGAGTGACGATGCTGGATTTTGATATTCAGGGAACAGGAATCGCGTTGCTCGCCATTACCGGCGGGCTCGTTCTTTTGATCGGGGCGGGAGAACTGCTGGTTCGCGGATCGGTATCACTGGCCAAACAATTCGGAATTCCGCGCATTATCATCGGTATGACCATTGTGGCTTTCGGAACTTCGGTGCCGGAGCTGTTTGTCGGTATTCAGTCGGTGAGGAGCGGAAGCCCGGGGCTGGCCATCGGCAATGTTGTTGGCTCCAATATAGCCAACGTCCTACTCGTACTTGGGTTGCCTTCGATCATTTTCCCGACTGTCGTCAAGGAAACCGGCATCCGGCGCAACACGGTCATGATGATCCTTTTTTCCGGACTCTTCATCTGGATGTCCGCTGACGGCGGGCTCACCTTCTCCGACGGCGTTACCCTTGTTTTTCTTCTGTCCGGCTTTCTGGCCTACCAGGCCCACCATGCCGTGAAATCTCCAGGCGACGTCGAACTGACAGACGAGCTGGGCGCGTTGGAGGGAGTTTCGGGCGGGCGCGATAGTGGCCTCAAGATCTTCATCTTTATCCTTGTCGGCCTCATCGGCCTTCCCCTTGGTGCCAACTCTCTGGTTTCCGGCAGCGTCTTTGTGGCGCATTCCCTTGGCGTCGACGAAGCCCTGATCGGGCTATCGCTGGTGGCTATCGGGACATCCCTGCCCGAGCTCGCGATCACAGCGGTTGCAGCCTTCCGCCGTCATGCCGGTGTTGCCATCGGTAATGTCATCGGCTCCAACATCATGAACATTCTGGCTGTGATGGGTATTTCCATCCTTTTCGCCGGAGATGCCGGTATTCCGGTAAAAGCGAACTTTGTCGATTTTCACCTCTGGATCATGTTGCTCTCATCGGCGCTGCTCATACCCTTCGCCTTTACCCATCGCCCTATTTCGCGGACAATGGGCCTCATTTTCCTGGTGTTCTACATCGGCTACATCGCCTATATTTTCAAAAATGGACTGATGAGCTGACAGGACTATTTTCTCTTGAGCGATAACAACAAAGGCGTGGCTCTGGTAACCGGCGCTTCTGCGCGGATCGGCCGCGCCATTGCGCTGGGTCTGGGAGCGGCTGGATATACGGTCGCTGTCCACCATCGCGGTGCGGCCGGGGCTGCCGAGGAAACCGCAGATGCCATCAAGGCCGGCGGCGGGCGGGCACAGTGTTATGCTGCGGACCTTGCTGACGAGCCCGGCGTTGATGCCATGATGCAGGCCATCGCCCGGGACCTTGGCCCGGTGACCTGTCTTATCAACAATGCCTCCCTGTTTGAATCTGACGATATACAGACCATGACCCGCGAGAGCTGGGACGCTCACATTGAGCCGAACCTGCGAGCCCCCTTACGCTTGACGCAGCTGATGGCGGAAAACCTGGGAGACCGACAAGGCAATGTGATCAACCTGATCGATCAGCGGGTCCTGAAACTCACACCTCAATTTCTCAGCTACACTCTTTCGAAGTCAGCGCTCTGGACGCTGACGCAAACGCTCGCGCAAGCCCTCGCGCCAAAGATCCGCGTCAATGCCATTGCGCCGGGCCCGACGATCAGGAACCAGCGCCAGAGTGACGAGCATTTTGAGGCCCAGATTGCTGCAACACCGCTGGGCCGAGGGCCCTCACTTGACGAGTTCACGTCAACGATTGCCTGGATCCTTGCCACCCCTTCTCTTACCGGCCAAATGATCGCGCTTGACGGCGGTCAACATCTTATCTGGCAAACCCCCGATGTGATGAACATCGTTGAATAGAACTGCGACACTTGTCCTTTCGGCGATAATTTGCTGGCATTATTGAAGTCCTCAAGCTATTGAGCGGCGATGATCTGGCCAGACCTCGGGTTTGGATAATGCCGTGCTTCAGGAGGCTCACTGATGCCACAAAATGTCTATCCGCTTCATATCGCCAATGCCGCGCATTCTGTGCGCCATGTTTTTATTCATGACCTGTTGATCCCCGCCCTTATCGGGATCTACACCCATGAGAAACAAGGCAATCAGCCGGTTCGCATCAACATCGACCTCACCGTCCGCGAAGGCGACGTTGAAATCGATGACCGGTTCGAAAATGTGGTGTGTTACGAAGAAGTGGTCAAAAAGGTTGAGAACATCATTTCTGCGGGCCATATCAATCTGGTTGAGACGCTGGCCGAGGATATCGCGGCAGCTTGCCTTGAAGATGCCCGTGTCTTTGTGGCGCGCGTGCGTGTCGAGAAGCTGGCAGCGATCAAAAATGCCGCCTCCGTCGGCGTGGAAATTGAGCGCATTCGAGCCGAATAGAACCATTCCAGATTGAATTTCGACACAATCCCACCGCAATCCCGCTACCTGATTGCAACATATGTGACATTTTTGCGTGTCTCTACCGACCCGCAGCCTTGTTTTGTTCACACTGGCATTCACCTCGATTAACCATCTGTTAACCACAGGCGTTTCCTGCTTTACCAGTTACTTGCCGGGCAGCATCAACTTTTTTCACTTTAAAAACAATGCATTACAAAATTGCCTGTTTTTTGGGCAATAACGTGAACCCTATATAGAGCATGGACTTCCGTCCAACAGGCAACACATGTCCACAGGGTTTTCCACAGGTCTGGTGGAAAACGAATATCCCGACACTTTCCGTTATCGGTCTGGTTGTTCAATTCTACTAAATCTTGCTATTTTATTCCACAAAACCGACCTGAGACGATGCTCTAAACAGCTGAATCGGAGTACCATCAGTTCCAAGATCGGAGCTAAATACTCCGGTTTGCCAATAACACCCCATCTGACACTCCCTTGCAGGCTCGAATGACCGATCAGGAAACAGACCAGCAGGACGAAGAGGTCGATAACGGGCCAGTCGATGGGCCCTCAGTCATCCGCAACTTCGTCCGGACTCTGCCGGGTAAACCCGGCGTCTACCGGATGCTGGATGCCCGCAGCGAGGTTCTGTATGTCGGCAAGGCACGCAACCTGAAGAAACGCGTGCAGAGCTATACCAAAACTGGCGGTCATACCAATCGCATCGCCAGAATGATTTCGCTCACAGTCGATATGGAGTTCATCACTACAAAGAGCGAGGTAGAAGCTCTTCTTCTTGAAACCAATATGATCAAGAAGATGAAGCCGCGCTTTAACGTGTTGATGCGGGACGACAAGTCTTTTCCCTACATTGTCATGCGGCGCGATCACGATTATCCACAAGTGCAAAAACACCGTGGCGCGCGTTCGATCAAAGGTGATTATTTTGGACCCTTTGCCTCGGCCGGATCCGTCAACCGTACACTGAATACCTTGCAGCGTGCCTTCTTGCTCAGAACCTGTTCCGACAGCGTCTTTGACGCACGCTCCCGCCCCTGCCTCTTGCACCAGATCAAGAGATGCTCGGCACCCTGTACCGGGGAAATCAGCAAGGCCGACTACGAAGCGCTGGTTGCTGATGCCAGCGCCTTTCTCAACGGCAAGGACTCTCACCTCAAGCAAGAGCTCTCTGCCCGCATGGAGGAAGCAGCTACCGCGCTTGATTTTGAACATGCTGCGGTTTACCGCGACCGGATCTCTGCGCTTAGCCATATTCACCTGCAACAGGGTATTAACCCGGCAACAGTGAACGATGCAGATGTTATCGCGGCGTGGCAGGAAAGCGGCCAGACCTGTGTACAGGTTTTCTTTTATCGCGGCGGCTCCAACTGGGGTAACCGGGCCTATTTCCCGCGCCACGAAAAATCCTATGAGACGGAAGATGTTCTGGCGGCTTTTGTTGCGCAGTTCTATGACAACAAGATGCCGGCCAAATCTGTCATTCTGTCGCACAAACTGGCTGATGCGGATTTGATTGAGGAAGCTCTCACGCTCAAGGCGGACCACAAGATCACACTCCTGACACCGCAAAAGGGAGAAAAGCGAGCGCTGATTGACCACGCGCTTACCAACGCCGAAGAAGCGCTCGGACGCCGGATGGCAGAATCGGCGTCGCAGCGCCGCCTTCTCGAAGGCGTGGCCAATGCCTTCGATCTTGACGCACCGCCACAGCGGATCGAGGTCTATGACAATTCGCACATCCAGGGCACCAATGCGCTCGGCGGGATGATCGTCGCCGGGCCTGAAGGTTTTCTGAAAAATCAATATCGCAAGTTCAATATCAAGGACAA
Source organism: Alphaproteobacteria bacterium (assembly GCA_030614785.1). GTDB lineage: Bacteria > Pseudomonadota > Alphaproteobacteria > M2410 > M2410 > JAUWTJ01. The sequence continues at coordinate 12,472 of JAUWTJ010000025.1, forward strand.
GGAGACGACCCCCGGCGACGATTACGGCATGATGCGCGAAGTTCTGACCCGCCGCTTCTCACGGCTTCTCAAGGAAATGGAAAAGACCTCTGGAACCGAAGATGTCCAGGCAGAAGACAAACCGGCAAACTGGCCTGATCTGGTGTTGATTGACGGCGGACAGGGACAGCTCAGTGTTGTCGAGGATGTTTTCGTGGAGCTCGGCATCGACACTGTTGCCCTTGTGTGTATCTCCAAAGGGCCGGACAGGGATGCCGGGCTTGAGAAATTCCATATGCCGGGCCGCGCACCCTTTATGATTGACCCTAAAAGTCCGGTCCTCTACTACCTGCAAAGACTGCGCGATGAAGCCCACAGATTTGCGATCGGGAGCCATCGGGCAAAGAGAAAAAAGGCGATGAACGCCTCGCCGCTGGACAGCATCTCGGGCGTGGGCGGAAAACGAAAGAGAGCCCTGTTGAATCATTTTGGCTCGGCGCGCGCGGTCTCCAATGCGGCTCTTGGAGATCTTGTCGCCGTAGAGGGAATTTCAGATTCCATCGCCCGGCGCATCTACGACTACTTCCGTGAGGAACCATAAAATGGATATGAAGAACCTGCCCAATCTCCTGACTGCTTTCCGAATTGGAATAGTGCCCTTGCTCGTGCTGGTCATGTTTATTCCGGCCGATGCTGCTCGGTGGGTCGCTGTGATCCTTTTTACCCTTGCCGCCATTACGGATTTCTTTGACGGATATCTGGCGCGCAAGCATAACGTCCAGTCCGATCTCGGCACGCTTCTCGATCCGATCGCAGACAAGTTTCTGGTGCTCGCGTCACTTCTTATGCTGATTGCGATCGGCACCCTTTCCGGCTTCAATGTCGTTGCTGCCATCATCATCCTGGGCCGCGAAATCCTTGTGTCGGGCCTGCGTGAATTCCTCGCCGGGCTGTCCGTCAAACTGCCAGTCACCAGGCTGGCCAAGTGGAAAACGACCATCCAGATGGTTGCCATCGGCTTTCTGATTGCTGGCCCTGCAGGCACTATTCTTATTCCCGGGTCACCCCTTATCGGGACCATTGGGCTTTGGGCGGCAGCGATCATTACGGTTATTACGGGCTACCAATATGTCGCTCTCGGAATACTCAAAATGACCGCTCCTGGCGCGCCAGCGGAAGCGCCAATGGTATCAGAAGTCGTAGCGACAGACGCAGCGGACGAGAGCTAATATGAAGCTACTTTATTTCGCATGGCTCAGGGAGCGGATCGGACTTTCCGAAGAGGAACTCTCGCTGCCTGACGGCGTCATAACAGTGCAAGACCTCATCACCCATCTAACTGCGCGCGGCGACGGTTACGCCAGCGCCTTTTGCGAACCCGCTGCGGTCAAGGTTGCGATCAATCAGGATTTTGCAAAAGTCACCGATCCGGTTACAGACAGTGATGAAGTCGCCTTCTTTCCTCCTGTAACAGGAGGCTGATGCATGATCCGGGTTCAGCGCGAGGATTTTGATATTGCCGCAGAGATGAAAGCGTTGACCGGGGCCCGCACCGATATCGGCGCGCTGGTGACATTCACCGGGCTGGTCCGCGATGACAGCTCCGCGCCGGGTCTCAAGGCCATGACCCTTGAGCACTATCCGGGCATGACCGAAAAGAAGTTATCGGAAATCGAGGACGAAGCGAACCGGCGCTGGGACCTCACTGGATCCCTCGTCGTCCACCGCTACGGACGCCTCGAGCCGGGCGAGCAAATCGTGCTGGTCATCACCGCCTCGAGCCACCGCGGCGACGCCTTTGAAGCCGCCAGCTTCCTGATGGACTGGCTCAAAACCGAAGCGCCGTTCTGGAAGCTGGAAAAGACCGGTGATGGCGAGACCTGGGTTGATGCCAAGGTCGAGGATGAAGATGCGAAGGACCGCTGGCAGAAGGAGTAGTCCTTGCGCCGGTCGTCTCTGCGGCGGCCTTCACATTGGAATTGGTTGCGTCCATGCTCCACGCCTCAAGAAAAAAACGCCTGAGGGATAAAGCAAATGGCCTCGATACCCAAGGGTGGAACCGTTGCCGTGACCGGCAGCGCCGGCTTTATTGGCGGCTGGATGGTTCGGCTTTTGCTCGACAGGGGCTATCGCGTCAGAGCCTGTGTGCGCGATGTTGAAGACGCGAACAAGACGAGTTTTCTGAAAGATATGCCAGGCTATGCTTCGGGGCGGTTGACGCTCCACGCCGCAGACCTTGATCAGCCTGGTTGCCTTGACGACATATTTACGGGGTGCAACGGCGTCACCCACCTTTCTCACGTCAGCGGTTATGACGATCAGGCCTATATCAGGCGGGTCTGCGACCACATCATCGCCAGCGTCAACAAGTCCGAAACCGCGACCCGGATTGTCGTAACGTCAAGCGTTGCTGCTGTCCTTTCAGAAGTGGACATGCAGGAACTTGTCAGGAGGCCGGTGTGTAATGAAGACCGCTATCCCGACGAACGCAATCCAGAGCGGACGCCGGAGCACGGTCAGGGCTATTCCATGGCCAAGGTGCTTGCCGACCGCGCTTTCGCTGAGAGGCTCACGGCGCGCGAGGCAGAATTTCGCGCCATCTGGGCAGGATGCGAATTACGTAATGACAGGATCCGCGCCGTAACAGATGTGGAATTCCGTCCACTGGACACATCCATTCGCGACTGCGTGGAGTCTCTCATCGCTGTGGCGAAAGTCAAGCCGAAACGCAGGGTATGATCCGGGTTGAGGCGATGGACCGCTGGCGGGAAAAGTGATGGCTCGCGTAAAACACTCTGATTGGTGAGCCGGAGCTTCGGCGCTTGCGATTTGTAGCCTGCTGTCCGGGCGTAAGGGAAGACAGGTTTGAGGCATGGATGACAATTAGGAAGAATAATCACACCCTTCTCAGAAAGCGGCACAAACCTCTGGGACTGATTGAGGTAATCGCCATTGCGCTTGGGGGCATGGTCGGGGGTGAAATTTTCACCATTTCGGAGATTTGCGTTGCCATGATCGGCGTCTATACACCAGTGGCTATTTAACTCGGGGTGATCGCAGCGTCGGCCGCCTATTCCTATGTCCGGCTTGGAGTCTACTACAAAGATGAAGGCGCCACTTATTTGTTCTTTAAAAGGACGTTTCCCAATTCCCCTTTTGCTACTTCCCTGATCGGCTGGTGGGTTGTATTTGGATATATCAGCACACTGTCCCTGTACGCCTATACTTTCTCCCCATATGCGATCAACGGATTTTCCTTTGCGCAGGAAGACTGGGTTCGTAAGGGTTTGGCCGGTGCGGTCATTGGCGTCTTTGCGCTCATAAATGTACTGAGCGTCAAAGGCATGGGCAAAATCGAGGATTTGATGGTCTATACCAAGCTGATTTTCCTGATCGCAATTTCCCTTGTCCTGATGGACAGCAGACAGTCAAGTCTTCCTATATTCATTGAAACCAGCGGGCCTGTCTCATTTTCAAACGTCCTGATTGTCGCGGCCATAACTTTTGTGACCTACGAGGGCCTTCAGCTGGTGATCAATGCCGTAAATGAGATGGAAAATCCTGAAAGAAATATTCCACGAGCAATCTATGCAGCAATCGGTCCCGCCATTCCGTTCGATGACACTATTGCAACCAGGAATACGCCCTGGCATCCAGAGCCAACCATGTTCTTGGGCATTGGGGGGCAAATCTGGAATTTGCCGGCGCCCTTCTTGCGACGAGCAGCGCCATCAATGGAATGGCATTTGGCTATTCACGTCAGATGGCCTTTATTTCAGGCGATGGCCATTTCCCAAGCGCCCTAGCGAAGCGATCAATTCATATTCCGGTTCGCGCCATCCTCACCATATCCGGCTTTGCCTTCTGTCTTTTTCTCGTTGATGACCTTCAAGTTATTCTCGAACTTCGCAGTGTCCCTTTTCTTCTGGTGTCCCTGCCCATGGCCTATGCCAATCATGTCAGTCGCGCCAAAACCGGATCCTCCGTGGTCCTGACGACAGCCCTCTTGTCGGGCTATCAATCGGGACAGCACTCATCCTCTACTACGAGGCAACGACAGAAATTGAACAGCTGTTTTTATTGTCAGTATCTATATCCTCCTGACAATGGGGTCTTGGTTGTTTTCGAAAAGTCGAAAGTTTCTAAGGCCACAGTGACTGTATCAATTCATCGGAGAACACCTTCCAAACGATGAGTTTCCCGAGAGGCTGGCTCAAGATCGAAGCATCTCTCTGGAATTTGGTGTAAATCGGAGAGAGTGATGGCTTGCATCGAAGCGAAGGCTGGGGTCGATGATGCGGAGGATCTGTGGCGCAAATGGTTGGCTCATCCAGGACCGCGCAACAAGGTCTCAAATCGGCCCATAATTGTGTCGCGGGCCAGGTTCTCAACAATATAGCTTCGTCCCTTCCTGCCCATGGAACTAAGCATCTCCCTGTCGCCCAACAAGTCCACGACACAATCAGCAAAACGCTCCGCATCACCCGGGGGGGTCGTCACAAAGGCCCCACTGGATTTCGAGAGGCGACCCAGGGGGGAATCAGGCAACGTTGTGCAGATGAACGGACGTCCCGAGGACATGATCGAAAAAACCTTGCTTGGAACTGCAAATTCCGCCCCTTCCGGCAATTGCGGCACGAGGTGAATGTCGGCTGCACCCATACTTACGTTGAGCTCTTCCTTTGACACAAAACCCTCAAATTCAACATTTCTCAGACCGAGTTCAACGGCCCTTGATTTCAATTCAACTGATTGGTTTCCTTCACCGCGAATGATTATCCTCGCAACGAAATCTCTATCTTGCAGTACTTTGGCGAAGTCGAGAATCTGGCCCAAGCCCTGCTTGCGTCCAAGATTGCCGCTATAGAGAAGAACCGGGATGCCATTCTTTGGACGATCAATGGGATAAATTGTGGATTCATTGATGTGGGGGGGCAGAACGGTCATCGGCCTCCGGACGCCGATCGCACGAAGTGCTGTTGCCATTTCCTCAGTCAAGACAACAAGGTGATCACTGCGGTTCAGAACAAATCTTTCAAGGCTCTCAATTAGGTAGGGAATTCCCCGCCCCTTTGAGAATTTCAAACTCCGCGCAAGACCCGACTGAATGTCATGAATGACCGCGATGTGATACCGCTTCCGCCCTGCAAACAGCCAGCCAGCAGCAACAATCAGGATTGATGGGCAAATCGAAACCACGCATTCAGCGCGACGAAACTCCTTTCGCCAGGTTGTTCCCAAAATTTGGCCAAATGCCACCAACTCAAATCTGCCGCGCTGCAGCAAGCCTCCACCCCGAGGCGGAGGTGAGTATCGTCTGAAGATTCTGACCCCATTTAACGATTGCTTGTCGTTCTCACCCCTTCGAAAACCTTCGAAAATATCATTTTGCGGGTAACTAGGCCTGAGAGTAGAAACGGTAACGTCCCAACCGTGATCCGCCAGCCATTCAGCCATATCAGTCACGACCGGACCGCTGCCTGCGGGTTCGGGTGCATAATAGGTGCCTAGAATGAGGATGGATGTGGGACGCATTTTAGGGCCTGAATTCAAAAACAGATTGCTTGTTAGCACAAGCTGCAGGCGAAAACACTACTGGAATACTTGTCGTCGTGTGTAATGACCATAGGGCGAGTCATCGTGTGTAATGACCATAGGACGAGTTTTCTGACCTCTGAAACTACATTCCTTTACATCCTTGCCGCAGAACTTTCTACTGTGGGGGCCAAATAACGCGTTCTGGCTCGCCAAACGTTTGCACAAGCAATACAAAACTGACAAATGTTCCATCACTCTGCTATGAATCTATAGCCGATAACTTGATATTCAATCTATACGCGCATATTATCTCGTATAAATAGTTAATGCACATCGAGTTTTGTTTTGCGGAATCACTGCCACTATAGGATTGGTGACCGCCTTTGATTGGAGAGGTTAGTTGACGCTTCATAACTCGATTGGCCAATTTGAGAGCCTCAAGCATTTCAATTTGCCGGAAAGACCCAAAAATGAACGCGGATGGGTGATGTTTCTCGGCGATGTCATTGCGATTGCCTTGGCATGGTATGTAGCTAATCGAATCTATTTTGCGTTTCAAATCCATACGACCTTCATCGGTCCAAATCGTATTCCAGTCTTTGAAATTTTCTCCGCAGAACGCGCAATTGTCTTTGCCGGCATCATAGTGCTGTTTCGTCAAATGGGACACTACAAGGACCGCATACATTACTTTTTTCAACTACGATCAATTTTTGCTGCCTGTTGTCTTGGCGTCATTTCTGAAAGCGTTTTGAGGCTCTATCTCGAGACCCCGACTTCCACAAATGGCATCATTATCGCTTGGGCGCTTGTTGCGGTTGGGGTGATGAGCTTTCGGGTGGTAACAGCAATCTTTCTCTGTTCCCGACCGAATTTTCTCCAACCCGCGATCATTCTCAGTGATGGGAAACTGGGCAGACATGCAAGAAAGGCAGTGGGGCGAAAAATTCGGCTTGGATACCGTCTAGCAGACGATAACGAAGCCAGCACCAATCCGGATTGGATCGTACTTGCCCAAAGCGCAATCGAAGGAAAAGACGACGATGCGCTTGAGGGGTTAAGACATCAAGCTGCAGAATCCCCTCAAAATACGCTCTTCCTTTATGCTTTTGACACCTTCAATGAGGAAAGCGTGCGTCGAGCAGTCAAATGTCTGGAACAGCTCCAGCGTCCATTTGGATTCATAACCAGCCAGACCGGAATTCGCCTTCCTTCTTTTAAGGAATTTCCTTTTTTTGGCGAAGACATCATTCTTCTTTTAGCGGACCAGAAAGACACGCCGGTGCTTTCTCGTGTAGTGAAACGTCTCTTCGACATAACTCTGGCGATCTTTCTGATTTTGATCCTTGCTCCTCTACTTCTAATATTTTCTCTGCTCATCGCAATAGACGGAGGCCCTGTGGCCTTCTCTCATCCCAGAGTTGGAAGACGCGACGAGAGATTTGAATGTCTCAAATTCAGGACGATGGTTGTTGATGCCGATCAAAGGCTGAATAGATACCTTGAAGAAAATGAGCCGGCCAAAGTCGAGTGGCAAGAAACCCATAAATTGAAAAAGGATCCACGAATCACAGGAGTTGGATCACTTCTCCGTAAATCCAGCCTCGATGAACTTGCCCAACTCTACAATATCCTGAAAGGCGATATGTCATTCGTAGGACCAAGACCGATTGTTGAGGAGGAAATTGAGAAGTACGGTTCCGCTTTTTCACAATATTGCGAGGTCAGGCCTGGAATTACCGGGCTCTGGCAAGCCAGCGGCCGGAATAATACGTCCTATGAGGAACGTGTTGAACTCGACAAATGGTATGTCGAGAATCTATCTCTATGGCTGGATTTGTTCATTTTGTTCAAGACGATACCCGTGGTGCTTTTTCGTCGAGGGGCCTATTAGGCCTGACAACAAGATCTACGGTGGGAGAACAAGAATTGTCTCAAGGTTCAATATTCAGAAAAATTCTTAAAGGACTGCGCCTGCTGCGTTATTCAAATGGCCGCCGAGGGTTGAGCCATGGTGTAGCCATGACCTTGGAACACATTCCCGCCCTTAAGGGATTAAACCCTGCCACCATTGTTGATATTGGCGCCAATCGCGGCCAGTTCTCACTTCTGTGCCGGGAGCTGTTCCCGGACGCCTCGATATTCAGCTTTGAGCCCCTCGCAGGACCGGCCGGTATCATCCAATCTCTGTTTGGCAGCACAGAAAACTTTTACCTTTTTGTTAGTGCAATCGATGAAAAATCGGGCACGGCGACGATGAATGTATCGCGCAGTGATGATTCCTCATCCCTCCTCCCGATCACTAACCAACAATCCGAGATGTTCCCTGGCACTGAAAAAGTAGACACGGAACAAGTCAGAGTTGGTGTTTTGAGTGACTATCTGGAAATATCGGATATCTCCGGTTCGGCTCTTCTCAAGATCGATGTTCAGGGTTATGAGCTAAACGTTTTGAAAGGTTGCAGCGAACTCCTCAACCAATTTGAGCATTGCTATGTAGAGTGTTCGTATAGAGAATTGTATCAGGGGCAGGCTTTAGCGCCGGAAATTATGAAATTTATGACGGATTCCGGCTTTGACATTGTCGGCAAATTCAACACCTATACGGACAAGGCTGGCGCTCCCATTCAGTGTGACATTCTGTTTCACAGGATTTAGTACCGTAGGTTGTTGGGTTCGGTACACCCCGACTAAAATAAAAGGAAGTCCAGCCCAGTCATTGTGGGCTGGCCAAAGAGTTTCTGAATGAAGGTAGTTGAACCCAAAGTGGAAGAACCAGACGATCTCCCCGCGCTGTTGAACGGGATCCATTTTATCCCCAAACTCGACCCTTCGCCACAAGGGGTTCTGGTGGGGGGACATGTCAACGCACTCAAGCAGTTTTGCCGCAGCGTCAAACAGAAAACCGATCATCGCATTCATCTATTCTCTGCCGTACCAAGCAAGAAAGTGCAAACATTTCAGTCAAATATTCCGGACTGGGCTGACTTTGAAATTTGCAGGTCCTCGGCCAAAAGTCAGTCCTATCAATATGGACTGTACTTTCTGATCAGAGCAGTGACCGCCTCGATACGACGTCGCTGGAAAAAGTTCGATTATGTTCATGGCCACTCCGGTTACATTATCTATTCACTTGTCACCCTGATCATAGCCCGACTCAATAATCTGCGACCGTTTCACTCGGTGTACTGCCCGGTCGAAACGACCGCCATGGTGGGAGACAAGAAGAAGGTCCTGGCCAGCAATCAGATTGCACGTTTCGCCCTGCGCAGAATGGAGATGGTCATTGCCATGTCGGACAATATAGCAAGGTCCTTACGCGAAATTGGTATTCCTGACGTTCAAATTACCGTTTGCCCACCTGCCATAGACACCCGCGCGTTCTCGCCACAAAAGCACGTTGGGCTGACCTTTCGGAACGATCAGGGGATCCCGGACGACGCTGTGGTGATCATGTTTGTCGGCAACTTGATGAAATCCAAGGGCTTGAGAATTCTGCTTGATGCTTTTTCATCGATCGCCCGAGACACCCCTTCAGCACACCTGCTCGTAACGCTTGAGATCGCCCATGAGGGGTTTGATGAACGCCATCGTGACATGCTAGCATTCCTGAAAGACAATCATCTTGAGGGGGCTGTGACCATATTGGGGATCGTCAACAATATTCAGGCGGCCTTCAATTCCGCCAACATATTTGTATCGCCCTATATTGACACCAATGGCCCGTCTGATTACCCAATCGCTGCAATGGAGGCCATGGCGTGCGGCGTTCCCGTCATTGGAACACATGTTGGAGCCATCCCGGAGTTACTTGAAGACGGAAAATTTGGGGTTTTGGTTCCCCCCGCTGAACCTCGCGCGCTAGAAGAGAAACTTCGATCTCTGTTTCAGGATGAAGACTTGAGACAGAGGATGGGTGAGCGTGCGCGGCAGAGAATTGAAGAGAACTACTCGATTGAAAATGTTTACAACATAATGAACGCCATTTATTCTAGGAAACACGAAAAGGCCGATACGCATGTCCAACTCTCCTGACGCAAGGCAGCAAACTCTCTATCAACAATCGGTTGAGTTTTACGAACGGAATTCTCAAGGATATGACGCCAAGCGGTGGACTACGCCGGCGGGCGCATATCTGAATGAAGTGCAAATCGGAGTTGTTCGGGAACTGGTTGCCACCGGGAATGGCAAGCACCATCTGGATATAGCCACAGGCACCGGTCGCTTTGCGGTCGATCTGGCATTATGCGGCGCCGACGTTATGGCCTTGGATAGCTCGCCAGGAATGTTGGCTGAGACCAACAAACGAGCCGCAACATCAGATGTCTCGGACAAGGTTGAAACAAGGCAGGGCTTTGCAAATGAAATGGGGTTGAAAGAACAGTTTGATTCTTGCACCTGCATGAACGCATTGTGCCACATACCAGATCAAAAGGGCGTCGTTCTGTCCGCAGCGGAAGCTCTTAAAGACGATGGGATACTGGTAACCAGCTATACCAACTGGCTCAGCCTCTACCTGCTAATAGGGATTTACATCAATCTCAAGGGTAAATCCATTCACGGCGACGTGTACACGAAATGGTTCTCTCTGCCGGAAATTCGCAGACTTCATGCCGACAACGGATTCGAAATACTGGAAACCCAGGGCGTTCTTCATATCCCGACCCGCGTGAAAAACAAGGCCCTGTTGGGTTTTCTCAAGGCTATCGACAGGCTCTGCCGAAAGTCCTTCCTCCGGTTCGTTGCGCCCCAAATTTACGTCAAGGCACGAAAATTATCCGTGGCTGAGTTTTGACGAAACGTGGCTGGAGATACCAGGAATGGACACTAAAAAAATCAAGCTGAAGGCCACAGGTTCCAATAGACCCGTCGTCTATGTAGGCAACTTCAACCCACCTATTACCGGACAGAAATTCGTCAATCAGAAGCTGGCCGACCTCCTGGAACGGCGCGGGATTTCCCTGAAGTATTTCACTTCTCTCCCTGTGCGCGGAAAAGATCAACACTATTACAAAATTGCGCAGGTCTGCCGCATAATCAGCCTGCCGGTCCAGCTCCTTGTCGCACGGGCCCGGGGGTCCAGGCACTTTTTATATTCACTGCTGGGAGGGCGGTCCCGGGTCATCGACATGACAAATGTCAGTGTGGCACGGCTGCTCGGTTATCAGGTTATGCTCTATCATCACAGCAGCCAATTTGCCAAATCGAAGTCGAGAATGATGAAGGCTATTCTAGCCGTGTCCGGGCGTGAAACCACGCAGATCATGGCCAGCCCGAAGATGGGCAGAGATATGATCGAGACCTATGGAATTGATGTCCCGATCATATTTGTCGACAACAGTGCATACGTGGACGAGCCGCTACCTGCCCCTCCTGGCGATCGATTGCGGTTTCGTCTTGGCCTCCTGAGCAATCTCAACAAATCCAAAGGTCTTGACGCTTCAATTGATACACTTGAAGTTCTCGTCGATATGGGATGTGACTGTGAATTGATCCTGGCTGGACCCGCGGTTGATCAAGAGGCTATAGAGCGCCTGGAAATGGCCAAACAGAAATTTCAAGGTCGTATCCAGACCCTGGGGCCCGTCTCCGGTGCACAAAAGGAAAAGTTCTTTCGCGACATTGATGTCTTCCTGTTTCCTAGCACCCACAAACATGAGACCCAGTCGCTCGTCGTGTCCGAGGCTCAAGCGTATGGCTGCCCGGTTATCGTATACGATCATGGCTATGTTGCAGAAAACATTCCGGAGGCACTGCCTCAGTGCATTATACCAGCAAATAGGTCATTCAAGGATGAGGCGGCTCAAGTTGTCGGGGATTGGACCAGCAACAAAGACCTTTTTTCTGCTGCCAGAAATATCACTCTCGATCACTTCGAACAAAGGCACCAGCAAGCTTCAAAATCAATAGAGGCGCTCTGCGAAACCTTGAAAGGCTGACGGAGAGGGGCTATTCAGCACCAAATCGAATCATCTTCTCCGGTTCAGGCCGTAATACCTACTTTCTCTCCTGAAAGCGTTCGAGACATGAACTCACAGGCTTCCATGATTTGTTCTTTCGTCCAGATACACATTTCCCTTTCGGCTTCAGGTGCCAAATAATCATCAAGACGATACAAAACCTCCTCGGATAACGAATATGGTCGTTGGAATAGATCAATTCTTCGGTAGTCCCCCGTCAATATATCCGAGTTGTTGAAGCTAGCATTGTTTTTGTACGTCGTTGTCATCAAGAGAGGAATATCAGATTTTGAGAAATTCTCCAGGAACGACAGCGTATCTTCATAACTAAAATGGAAAAGACAATCCCGACAGATCATGAGATCCACCTCCGGAAGAGGATCATTTATAATATCCAACTTGACAAATTTGTGTATTTTGTCCGTATACATATTTCTATTTCTCTCGATCAATTTGTCAACAATATCCCCCCCTATATAAGTCATACCTTTCTCTTTGGGTACGGCAATCATCCAGTTCATATCCCCGCATGGTGCGTCCAGAACCGCAACGACATCAAACTTTTTGAAAATAACAGGCAAATGGGATCGAAGGTTTTCTGTTTGAACGAGAGATGATCCAACTCCACTCACGCTCTCCCCTCTTCCCCAATATTTGTCACTATAAATACCCGCAAAGACTTCAGAGACGCCTTGATTGGCAATCTGGACCAAGAAGCGACGCCGTCGCACCCGAGACACAGGATAAAATATAGATTTTACAAGGGTCTTCGCAATCCCTCTGTTCTTCAATTGGTCGAGAAATTTATCTATCAATTCCATAGCAACCTCTCTTGTTTAACAATAAAATACTCCAGCCCAGTCGACACGATAGTTGCGTTGCGCACTACGATTTCCGCTTTTCATCTCAAATTGCAATCACACCAACACTAACTCCTAGAAGCGTAAACTGGTTCGAAGTTTAAACCGTACTCTGAGGTGGTCCAGGAAACCGGGACCATCTCACTTGACCTGACAGTCACCGTACCGAAACCGGTATGTCAGATCGAGTCTGAATTACTACAATTGAACTGCTTGATAACCCCTCTTACGGATTTAACGTAGTTCGAGACATCTCCCATCTGTCCTGTTTCCAGTGCGTTTCGAGCCATCCTGTCCCATTCACTTTGAACACTGGCCAGCCGGAACATGGATTGAGCGACGCCGTCCGATTCTCCAACCGGGTAGATGTAACCATTTACATCCGGCCTGACGAGAAGATCCACAGCACCACAATTTATCGAACATAGCACCGGCACACCCCAAGCCAAGGCTTCGTTGATGACATTCCCCCACTGTTCCTCCTCACTCAACAATAACAATGCCAGGGACTTTGACATCCTGACGGCAATCTCTTCGGCTTGCACGAAGCCAACAAACTCTACTCCATGCAAATCATGCTCCCCGACACAAGCTTCCAATTGAGGCCGCAGCTCACCGTCGCCGCACAAGACCAGCTTTCGCGGCTCCCGCCCCGCAGCCATTTCCAGTTCACTGTACCCTTTGTATGCCATCAACGTGGTCAACAAAGACTTCTTTGGCACGAATCGCGCAACGACCAGAAAGCACCGATCTTCATAAGGTGTGCCTTGAGGGGCTGGCGGTGTATCAACATAACTGCGGACCCGTTCAGTACTCAATGAATTGTAACCAAGGAAGATCCTGTCCGGATTTATTCCGAGCCATGCAAAATACTCGGCACTGCGCCGACCACTGACAAATGCCGCTGAATACGGCCATAGATAAACCCGCTTTAGTGCTTCGCGCAGAACTGATCTCGGCTTGTCATCAAATTTCGAATTGTTCAGAACGACAACGCGTGCTCCGAACACGCGTGCTACAATCGAAGCAAGCAAGATTGTAGCTCTCTGATAGTGACACATGAAGACTACTTCTGGTCTCTCAACCCGCCAAATGCGGATGAGCTTGAACAGAAGCAACACACTTGAAACCTGTTCGGTACTGCGTCCAGGGAACAGAGTCATCTTTCGGAACGTCTGCCCTCTGGCAGTCTCGTCCCAGGCATAGGTCTCGCCCTGAGAGGCTATTTCGATTCCGATCGTTTCAAATTCTTCCTTCAGTGCAATGCCAACGGCCTCACATCGATCCATGTGATAGGGACCATAGCGATCCCAGAGGAAGACGATCTTTCGCAACGATACCCGTTTCATAGTGGACGCTCATATCCTTGAGATTTCTTGTTGATGCGGCGGTATTCTAGCCTTCATTCGGCTGCTAGTTAGCGCTGGAGTACATTGTTTTCGCAATCCCTTCTGTTGCATGGAGACACCTTGTATTTTTCATTGTTCCTCAGGGTGAACACTATACGCGCAAGTACCGATTGTTTAGACAGAATTGTAGCATCAATGTATGTTAAAAAAAAAGGGCAGAGTGAGTTCTGAAAATGCGATTTCAATGTGCAAATCAAAACAGGGAATTGAACAGTTCAATGGGCAACAGATGTCTCTAGCCTGGCTGAAACAGAAATATAGATTGTTGGGCAAAGTTGGGTCCAACACTCTCTGGCTGTCCATCGAACAAATCTGCGCGGCCCTGTCCGGAATGATACTGACCATCGTTGCCGCGCGACTCTATGGGCCGGAAACTCTTGGCGATCTTGCTTTTGCCATGGGATTTGTAGGCTTGTTCCTTCCGATTGTCACTTTTGGCCTTCAGCCAATCGTTGTTCGGGAAATTGCAAAGAAAAGTCACCCCGACAGTGAAATCATTTCGGCCAGCCTATACGTGACTCTGACAATCAGTATTGTTGCCATAGTGCTGATCGGACTGCTGATTACTGTGGCAACCGACCGATCGCGTGTACAGACTTTGGCTATTATACTTGGGCTTCGAGTTTTTCTTTCTTCAGCCTCCATCATGTCGGCATGGTATCAGGCTCATCTCAAGTCATATCTTTTCGCCAAAATAAGAATCGCCGGTCTGATAATCGGGTCGGTTCTCTATATGTTATGCGTCATACTTGAACTTAGTATTTACGCGTTAGTGGGTGCTGTAACTCTTGAGGCCCTCCTCGTGACCATTATGGCCCTGACCATCTCTTTCGGCAAATCAACTGATCTTCAGCTCACAAAGACAAGTAGTGAGTTTGTAAAACAGCTCCTCAGGCACGCAACGCCAATTGCGATTTCGGGCGTAGCAGTCACGATCTACCACCGCTCGGACCAGGTCATGCTTGGCATGATGTCCACCCAACTGGAAACCGGCCTGTATGCCGTTTCAAGCCGCCTCTATGGAGCCGTGATATTGATCCCCTCCGCACTGGCTGCATCCTCCTACCCTATACTGGTACGTCAAATCAAGAATTCCTGCGACAGCCGCTTTAAGCCATCATATCAGTGGTTCTTTGATTCCACTGTTGCCAGTGCGATGGTCTTGGCTGCCTTTATGTTCTTTGCGGCTCCGCTCATCATTTTCATCCTGTTTGGCTCGGAATTTTCAAATTCAGTACCCATCCTGCAAATACATGCTGTATCAGCGGTTTTCGTCGCCGTGGGGATGACGAGAAACAGGTACCTGTACTGTGCAAATTTACAAACTATAGCCATGACCGCCACGATCCTTGGTGCATTCGTGAATGTTGCGCTGAACTTGGTGTTAATACCTCGCTATGGAGGCGTCGGTGCCGCTACCGCAACTCTGATTGCCCAGTTCATAATCGGATATGCTTTTTGTCTGTTGCGCTCCGACCTGCATCCACTATTTCGCGCTCTTTCCTTAGCGTTACTCGTGCCTGTCAGGCTGTTATCACCTCGGGCGCGCACAAACTTGTTGGCCCGACCACGCACAAAATCACAGAGCTCGCAGGTAAAATGACGTGACTAGTACTTTATACAGTTTGAGGTGGTTTGGTTAGTTTGAACTCTGTGCGATTGTTTCCCAAGTGAAACGGCTGGGCCTCACAGGCCTGTCTGCTTCAAGGACAGACAGACACTAACTCATAAAAGGTGACAATTCAGAGGGGCAAGGTCAGGGACAATAAGCTTCAAAGGCACACTCTTCGATTTCATCATCTCGCCCGGGCGGCGACCAATAGAAGCGATCTCGCCTTTCCACTGACTTGAATGCCGCGTTTTCAGCATCACCATACGAACATCGCCTTATCCTGCAGAAGCCCGCTTCTCGAAGAGCAAATTCGACTGCGAGATCATCCCACATCCACTTGTGTGCGCTATTACCGAGTGCCAAAATTGCGCTTGCTATTTTTGAGCGTGGCTCTTCAGAAACCCCCAAGAGAGTTGATTCAAGTAAAAAATCGTTCGCACCAGGCTCACCAAGTTCGATCATGGACAGATAGTACTTTGTTCGACTTAAGAGGTCCGGCACAATCAAACGCAACACCCCCCCTGGCTTTAACAACCGCCTAATGTTGGCCAGGGCTCTGTAAAAGTCACCTCGACAAAGGTGTTCAAGTACGTGGCTTGCATACACTCCCTCTGCAGAACCATCCTTGATAGGGAGGCCTTTCACAATGTCCCCATATTCCACACTGGCAGGAAACTTCTTGGCATTCTTCACGTAAATGTGGCCGACAAGAGGTGTTCTTTCAAAACGCAGCGTTGGTGAACCATCAAAGTTTCTCCAACCGTCGGGAGCATCCCAGCCGCAGCCGATGTTTAAAAAAGTACCGCATCCACTTCCGCCCTTGTCATTCAATTTCATCTGCTCAATTACACTCATTAGCCTGTCATTCTTCATTGGTTATTCTTGTACGGATGTGTAGGAATTCAAAATTTCACAAGCGTACCTTCGGTCACTTGAAACATTCCTGGGGGATAATCAACAAATTTCATCACATATCCTCCCTGCTCATGAGCAGCGGACACCAAAACTTCGTACGCCATCAATCGCTCAACCGATTGAACGTCACTATTGTCCAGATAAACAAATCCTCCGCCTCTCTTCACCAATCGCACCGCTTCATGCATACACTCAAGCCGTTTAATTCCATCCACGACCAGAAAATCCATTGAGCCAGACTCTATGTCTTTTACCGCTGTTTCATAGAGTTCCAAATCTCGAAACCTGAAGTCAACGTTCTTCCAGCCTCCCGCTTCAAGTTTCTGTTGAATCTCAGTGTACCATCCACGATCATGTTCTATACTCGTAATCGACTCCACGCGCTTTGCCCACCAGACGGTCGACAATCCTGCGCCAAATTCCAAAACCCGCCAATTCGGTTGGATATGTTTTTCTATCTCCTTCTGGGCATTGCGCGGAATCCATAGCGATCCACTTCTGGTTCCGGACCAGCGACGAAGCAGGCCGATACCAAATACAACAGGGGTTCGAAGTAGAACTTTCCAATTGGCAGCATCACCTCTTAATGTATGAAAACGTGATTTTCGGCCAGTGTCTGCCCGTATTAGCTTTTCAAGAAACTGCATAGAGAAACTCCATTCTCACATTCTGTATCGCGTCAATGAGATCCGGATCTTTTGAGAAAACCAGAATTCTATTGCCATAAGGTTGAATAGAGTAGCTGTGTGTCAAAACGTCTCGTCATTCCAAATCCTGCACGAGACACTAACCCAAATTGGGGGACATTTGGGACGGCAAAGACACTGCCTCTTCATTGATTGCGGGCGCTCTTAGCATCCTTTTGCGAGAAGTAATCGGGTACACGAGACAAAATATAACCATAACTCCCATAATATCTCCAAAATTTATAAGTTGTGGTTGAAAAAATGCGGATAACAAAGTCACCGTGAATATAATAAATACAATTCTCTGTTCGACTGTATTAAAGTCTATCTTGGCTGCATTCCTGACTATCTGGATAGCAAGCGTCACATACTTTGTGAAAATTAGAACTGCGAGCATCGCCGAAATCAGCATCCCGTTCTCAAGGATAGTGTTTAGATACCCATTGTGAACGCCCTCGTACGCCCCTCTCTGCCTAAATCCAAACCCTGCCATGGGATGTGATGCCAATTGCTGAGAAAAATACAAGCCCAAGTCCTGACGACCTGTCATTCCGGATTCCAGACCTCGATTAACATCATCCAGCTTAAACACCTCACGAACAAAGCTCAGCTCAAAAAGAACACCTGCGCCTGCAACCAAAACAGCAAGTGTCACAATCATATACATAGAAAAATCCACCTTTTTCAAGGCAATGACGCTGGCGAAGATACACACAGCAATCAAGATTGACAGTATTCCATATCTACTGCTC
The DNA here is from genome assembly GCA_030614785.1 of Alphaproteobacteria bacterium. Classification (GTDB taxonomy): domain Bacteria; phylum Pseudomonadota; class Alphaproteobacteria; order M2410; family M2410; genus JAUWTJ01. The sequence continues at coordinate 30,183 of JAUWTJ010000025.1, forward strand.
ACTGCGATGGTCAGTCCCAAAAAAAAGGGGACGGCTACAAATCTCCAAATCCTTGTACTTGCAAGGACAATCGCTGTACTGATTATCAATACCTGCGAATATATGTTGGGGTGTATACCGCCCATCCAGCGGTTTTGAGGCGGCCAATATAGGGCAATAGAAAGAAGAATATATACAAGGAGCAACCAAGAGAGCAATTTATAAAATCGTCTCCTGGCATGTTCAGAGGCATCAAAGAATACGATAAATGTAGTAGATATCAAAAGCAAAACAACAGCCTGGATGAAAGCTTCGATTCTCATCAGAAACAAAGACATCAATAAAATCAAAATTGCGATAGAAACAAATGCCTTTGTATACACATCCCCTCGCACTATCCTGAATGTTGTGAGTACGAATTTGATGGGACCGAAAAGAAAACCCGTTGCCAAAGCTGCTATGGCCAGGTATTGAATGCTCAAAAAAAGATCACTCTGTGCTAAACTGTACGCTCCATGGGGACCTACTACTGGCGGTATTGACAATAGCAATAGCGGATACACTATCAGCGCTAGGTAAATGAGAGCTGGGTAAATGGCAAGAATGTCTTTGTAATTCCTCATACTACAGATCTTCACGGCCTTAACGTTCCAAGTGCATTTGATTTCTGACTGCATTTCTTCGGCACAGAGCCAGTTTGCAAAATCCTTTCCATTGAAACCTTCCTGTTCCTTGAACCACTCAATTCAGCACTTTATGGTTCCTGGTCAGCCTTAATCAGCCGTGAAGAAATTGATTTGAAGTCAAGGCCAAATGCGATAATCCCAAAACATCCAAATATGAAACCAGCCAAAGATGCCAAGAGAACTGTTACAACTGGCTGAGGGCTGGATGGAGTTTTCGACGCCAATGGAAATTGAACAATTTCGGCAACAAACGACTCGTCGACCTGGATCATCATCATTTTCTTATTCTCTTCCATTAACAATTGTATCAAGGCATCCCGCTGAGCATTCGTCAGGGATCTTTCAAGATTTCCAGAAAGATAGGACAGCCTCTGGGAAGTTCGAACCTCTGCACGAGAACGAACCAGACCATCCGTGCTCCGATGAAGAGCCAACACGAGTCGAGCTGCAAAGTCAGAATCACGATTTTCATACAATATGGTAAGGAAGCCATTCTTCGGGTTCTTGGTGATGACGATTTTATCTTTGAGATACCTGGTCAGTCTTTCTACTGATGGCTCTTGCCATTTCGGTCCGTTTAAAAAAAAGTGGATTAATGTCTGAACAACGGATCCGACGCCACTAGGCTTCTTCCAAACTTTGTCCTTCTCATCCCACTCGCCACTAAAAATGGTTGGCAAAATATCAGGATTATCATCAATCATGTTTTGGATCTGGTCAGTTGAAATCAGGAGGCTTTCATACTTATCAAAGTCGCCCGTCCTTGCAAGTGAAAGGTTTACTCCGGCAAGACTTGCCAACGAAGCATACTGACTAATACCGCTGCCTTCACCCTCCGTAGAGGTAGACCCGACCACAATACTGGCACTATACCCTTTTTCTGACAAATTCAGCTTCAAGATCGCCAAGGAAAGAAAAATCAAGAGTACCAACAGCAGGAATCGCCATCCTTCATATACGCCCACGACCAGGTTTCGCAGGGCCAATACATCAGGATCGCCGTCGATTGCTTCGTATTCATTCTTTGCAACATTCATACTTTCTTGCCCTCTACCGCGTTCTCCAATAAGCGCAAGATCTGCGACTCTTCGGACACCCCCATTAGATGCAACATAATTTCTTGTAAAACTACAGGATGTCCGAGTTCACATTCTCCCATTCCGGCTAGCAACCTGCAATACTCCCTTAAATTATTCCCAATCTCACATGCACTCGCCGTTGTCAGCGCCAGCTGACTTGAGATCTGCGTTATGCTTAACAGCATACCATCCCACCTGAAAGGTCTCAGGTTTCCTCCAACTAACATCTTCCGGTCTTCTCCTATCTACCGTCAGTTCCCGATAACAGCCACGCTCGCCGCCGTCAGAGCCAATTGACTTGAAATTTGCGTAACGCTGAGGAAAAATTCCCTCCACTGGATCGGTGTTAGATTTCTTGGAACTATAATAACCGTCCCGGGTGCAAGCATGTTGTCACCGAACCTCAGGGCCCCCCGGCTCATTCGCCTGGCCTGGCCGTCAGGCATAATCACGAAGACCCTCTTTTTATCGGCAAATCGGCCGTAGCCTCCGGCGAGCTTGATATAATCCTTCCCGTCGAGCGAAGTATCAAAGCGATAGGACGAAGGACTGAGGACATCGCCGACTACTGTGATCGAGTTCGGCCGCGGCGGAACAGTGAGGCTGTCCCCGGGCTCAAGGAGAAGGTCATTTTTGCTGCTTGCCACCAGGACCGCAGGATCTGCCTCAATTGTAACACGCCCGATGACCGGCGCATCCTTGAGTTTGGCAAGAAGGTTTGAAAGAAACATGGCGCCATCGGAACCTATGTTTTGAGTCCCGACGACCGTCGTCAGCTGGCTTTCCATTCTGCCGACAAGTAGATCACGGGCCTCTTTTTCCGCTTTCGCCGCCGAGACGCGTGTAAAAACCGCACCATAGGGGTAGGCTGTAGATGTGAGCCCTCCTGCTCTCTGGAGCAGGCTCGAGAGCCGCTCCCCGCGCAGAAGATCAAAATGTCCGGAGTATTTGACCTCACCGGCTATCCTTACACTGCCGGAGATGCGGTTCGAAAAGACCCGCCTCACGCGAACACTGTCGAGCGGGCCCAGCTTGACATTCCGAAGCACTTCCGGACTGAGAGTTATGTTGCGCCGTTCTGTACGAGATGTGCCCAGCGAAGGCTGGAACACGGTCGTGGTAATTTCTACGGCAGACCTATCAGCCTGCAGGGCGAGGCCGCCGGCCACATCAAGTATTTGTCCCAGGGCAATGCCGGGCATTACGAAGTAATCCCCCGGCGCCTTCACAGCGCCATAGACCGAGATCCGGCTTTCTTCAAACAAACTGAGAAGAACGCCGTCTGTGACGTCAATTTTTCGCCCCTGCCCCATCTGGCTGAGCGCGGACTTGAGAAGCTCTCTCGACGTTGGAGACGGCACCGGATCTTCAAGCTCGATCCCGCGCGACTGAGCACTGCCCAGGCGGTTTACCTCCCCTTCGCGAACTTGTTCCACACGGCTCGCAATGATCCCTTCCAGCTGCCGGGCACCGAGGTCCGTTGCTCGACTTTCGATGAGGTCGCCCTCTTCTCCCGATGCCCTTTTCTTCAAGGCTTGAGAAATCGCAGACACTTCGTCAATCGAAAAAATATGCACGACATCATCTTCGGCCAACACGAGGTCACTGCCGCCATAGATAACATCGACGGGGGAAAACGGGATATAGGTTTTGAGCCGCGTTCCCGGGTCAATCCGGGCTACGAGAGCGAACGGCATATAGGCTGATGAGCCAAGGATGTCACCCTCCGCCAACAGCGTTTTCAAGGTGCTGGCGGCTCCCAGAGCAACGGTACCGCTCTGCCGCACATGGCCTTCCAGATAGACAGCCCCCCGAGATCGTTCGTCATTGGGCTCAACAAGCAACAGATCGCCTTCATGCATCTGTGTCTCGGATGGGACAACATCCAGAACCTTTACAGCGCCGCCAGCATTAACCTGCAAGAGAGAAAGCCCGTAGCGTCCCTTGACCTCATAACCACCGGCAAGTTTGATCATCTCGGCCGCCGTAAGAGCAGGTTTCTGCCGGGAAAGTTCATAGATGCCGGGCCGTTTGATCCAGCCGCCAATCGCAACGACTTTCCCGATTGGCGCCACGTGGATACGGTCGCCTTCCATCAGAGAAAAATCGGTATTCTTTTGCGCGCCAAGCAGGACAGAATAAAGATCAATCGAGATAATCTGATCGCTGCGGGAGACTGTAATATTTCTGAGGCTACCGGTTTTCTTGATACCGCCGGCAAGCAGAAGGGCATCAACTGATGTGGCCAGACCGCTGAGGGCCAGAGGACCGGGATTGTTGACCTCGCCAGACATAAGGACCGAAACCTGACGTACCTCGCCAATCGAGATAAAGACGTTTGTGGCGATATAGGCGCTCTCGATCTGTCTCTCCAGATGCGCCCTAAAATCCCCAAATCGCATACCTGCGGCCGTGACAGGGTCCAGCTTGGGAAGGATAATCCGACCAACATTGTCCACCTTCAGGCGATAGGACTCGTTTTCCTGACCTCGAAGGTCAACAGAAATCGTATCACCGATCCCGATAACATAGTCCTCCTGAACGCCGCCTATCTTGCTCAGAACAATATCGCGGCCCGCACCAAAGGCCTCATAACCAAACTGCAGCAAGGCTTCGCCTGCGCGGTTTGAATAAAAAATCTCAAGGCGCGAGGGGCGGTCAGTGACTTCAGGCCCGTCATATTCCTGGATTTCAGAATCTGAAGACGAATCATCATCAGAAGAGACAGTTTGGCTACTATCGACACCATCCTGCAAAGCCTTGATTTGCTCAGCCGAAAAGCCGCCGATCTGGGCAACTGCATCCGCAGCTGCAAAAAGCGCGACACAACCAAAAACAAGGGCCAGCAAATATGTTCTGGCCCCTAAGAGAAAACCCGTTTTCATTCCAACACCCAACATCTTCTGATAAATCTAAAACTCAACGAACCACAATCGCCCAGACACTTGACTATATACCAGCAACTCGACCAAGGTGCCAGCGCTTCGAAGCAGCAGTCCAACGTTCCGTGTCATGAATTTCTGCAAGTGACCCGGTCTTCCACCAGGAAAATCAAAGAAATGGAGCACTGCAATCTGATCTAAAAATATGCCCTTAAAATACTATAAAGTACAATTAGTTCAGCAGGTTATTAATATTGTTTGATCTTAAAGTGATACATAAAGATGAGACTAAAGCTCCGTCTCTCTATTGCGTATGGGCGACGCTGCTCACGCTCGTCGCTACCCTGTACTTATCCACAGGAGCCTGGGCCGGGGACACTGCTGTCGGCCGCGTCACCACTTCACTTTATGGAAAGGCCGGCCTGGTCGAGATGCCAAATGCCCTCTTTTTTGACACTGGCCATCTATCGATGACTGGAATGATTAAAGATCCTGACAACCGAATCACCATGAATTTTCAGCCTCTGCCATGGTTCGAAGGAAGCTTTCGTTACAGTGTAATAGAGGATTTTGCTAGCAACAGAAAACACCAACCGGATCTGTTTGACAGGAGTTTCGACTTCAAAATCAAAGTCTTTGAACAAGGTTCCTGGTGGCCGGCCGTTGCCTTCGGCATTCAGGACATTGCCGGGACAGGCATTTATTCGGCCGAGTTCGTCGTTGCGACCTGGCAAACCAGACATTTGAATTTGACAGGCGGTGCAGGCTTTGGTCGCTTCTCCACGAGGGGTAACCTCACAAATCCACTCACTTTCGTCTCCGACGCAGCAAAAACTCGAGTTGGGTTCAACGGCAGCATCTTCGATACCGGTCAAGTCAGGACAGGTCAGTTTTTCAAGGGCGAAGATATGGGATTATTTGGCGGAATTGAATATCTTACGCCAGTCAAAGGTCTCAAGCTCATAGCGGAGTATTCCAGTGATGCCTACCGTACGGAAGAGTCTCGCAACATCGCCAAAGCAGACTTCCCCGTCAATTTCGGCGCCTCCTATCGCTACGGCAACAATATAGAATTCGGAGCCTCTCTAGTACAGGGCAACACTCTCGCAATGCGCTTCACAATGCAAATGAACCCCATCTCCCAACGCGATCCGCCGCGTCTTGATCCGCCGCGCTTTCAGTTCCGCAATCGCGAAGATGACCCCGTGTCAGATGTGAAGCCTCTTGCAGGTGAAAGCAATCTTTACAAGCAATATACCGCCTTGCAGAACAAGGAGCGACCTCAAACCAACCGAGATTATCTGTCGGTCGAGAATATCTGGAAGCCCTGGGAAAAGAAGGGCCGGCTCGATAACGTGGGCTACGCCGGTGTCCGACGATTCGAGCCAGTTCCCAAAAATGTAGATATCGGCTGGATTGAGTTTGCGGGAGCGCCAGCCTCCCCTGTGAGGGATGCAGTTCACATCAAAGTCGACAACAACATATCGGCTTCGAGCACGCCAGGGAAGTGGCGCCTGGCGACATCAAACGACGAGACCTCGTTTGTGCGTTCAGAAGATTCGGTCCGCGATCTCAAATCCATTCTTTTGCCATCCCTGCCATCGGCAACACCAGCAACTGCGGACCTTACGCTCGCCGACTACGCTGCTCCAACCCCAAAAGATCGCGAAGCTCTGGCGCAGGCGCTGAAGAAAACATGGTCCTGGCCTTTGACCGAAGAAGACAAACTCGAAATTGCCGAATCAATCCGCCATGCAGCCAGTGTGCAGAAATTAGCGACGATTGCTGTTGATTTTGAGGATACCAAACTCACGGTCTACTACTACAATGGCAAATATCACCGCGAATCTGAAGCCATAGGCAGGCTTCTGGCAATACTCACGCAGGCCGCTCCTGACCGCATTGAACATTTCAGCCTGATCGCGGTAATCAATGATCTTCAGGTAAATGAATTCCAGGTCCCGAGGCGATCACTGGAGAGAATCATTTCCAATTATGGCTCGCCGCAGGAACTGTTCAATGTAGCGACGTTCAGCGAAGGCCCAACATCGAGACCCGCAAGCCTCCCCCTCGCAAAAGGTTGGCTTCCCACGGTCGACTATGGCTTGTCACCATCCTTACGTTACTCACTTTTTGATCCGGACGACCCCATGCGCTATCAGATTTCTGCGCTTCTCTCTGGCACAATACAACTTACCGACGGCCTTTCGATTTCCGGTATTTACCGCCTGAATGTGTATGACAATTTCGATGAAATCACCCGTGGCGCAAAAAGCAGATTACCCCATGTCCGCTCTGACTTTGCCAAATACCTGAATACCAGCGAGCATAGTATGGAGATGTTGAGCCTCAGCTACTCCTGGCAGCCCGCCCCCAATTGGTATGCACGGTCCTTCGCAGGATACTTCGAGGAAATGTACGCTGGTGTAGGCGGAGAAGCCCTCTATCGACCCTATGGAAAAAGATGGGCCCTCGCCCTTGAAGTCGATTATGTCAAGCAACGCGATTTTGATCGTGGATTTGGTCTGAGGGACTACAAGACAGTGACCGGATTTGCCAAATGGTACTACGAAGTGCCTTATGAGGACCTTCGCGTTGAGCTCAACGTCGGACGATACCTTGCTAAAGATATTGGTGCCACGTTCAAGATCTCTCGAACATTTGACAATGGGACCGAGATCGGTGCTTTCGCGACACTAACGGATGTGCCTTTTGAGACTTTTGGTGAAGGAAGTTTTGACAAGGGTGTCATCATAAAGATCCCGTTCCATTTGTTCTCGTTCTTTGACACCAAACAGGTTTATTCCACCATCATCAGGCCTCTCACCCGTGATGGTGGAGCACAGGTCTGGTCCGGCCCACCGCTCTATGACCTGACCCAGCAATTTACGCTGGGCAATATTCGGCGCAATTGGGAGGCTATTTTCGAATGACGAAACTCTTGAAGCACACAGGGTTGGCCGCGTTGGCTCTCCTCCTCGCCACCGGTTGCCAGATCGGGCAAGACATGAATAAAAACTGGCAGCAATTCAATCAGATCGTCAACCTGGTGAGGTCCGGCGGATCTCATTCGTCTATCGCACGGGGGACGGTTGAGGCAAATCCCTTTGCATCGATGGGCTTTCGATATGGCAACAGCCCACAGGCATTTATATCACTGGCCCAAAGCCAAAGTGGGCAGCTCTTCTGGGCGTCCCGTGATGGCCTGACAATTGTTACTGAGCACGGAAGGATAGTTCAAACAGTTGGATTTCCAGGCAATTTGACAGGAGGGAAATCAACGACAAAAGACCCTCTATCCCTGCCCCATTCCACAGACTGGAGTGAATACCCCTTCTTCCGCATTCTCGATTTCAAAGACGACTTAGGCTATGGTCACCACATGGAGTGCAGTCTGAAAGACCTTGGGGCAGAGGAAATAACCATACTCGGCAGGACGTTTACTGCCCGAAAATTTGCCGAGCCATGCCGGGTACCCACTCTCAAATGGTCGTTTGAAAACACCCATTGGCTGGATGCTAATACCGGTTTTGTCTGGCGTACCCGTCAATGGATTAGTCCAGGCCTCAAGAAACCGATCGAACTTGAGGTTCTTCGCCCTGCGGCGGAGGATCCCGCTTGGCAAATACACTCTGCCCTTACCACAGCATACTGATACACCAGATCGTCATAGAAACTGGCTCTGCGATGTGGATGTTGTTATTTTCGTCACAGTGGCGGGCCCAAATGCGGAGGCAGCATTCTCACCATCGCCATCATATAGAGCCAGATTACCGGTAAGACATCGCTCAAGCATAAAACACACCGACACCTCAGGGCTGCCTGACTGGCAAACCCCGAGGATTACGGTAGGATAACACCAACTTTTTTCCGAGAATAAATCACCGGATCTGATAAAATACTACGGAGTTGTCGTAGTAGTGGTAGTAGTTGGCGACGGTGTTGGAGTCGGCGTCGGAGTTGGGCCCAACGGGTTACGATCATCACGGATCAAGCCCTCGCCGGTCATAACAAAAAGAACGCCTCCAATAATGACCCACGAACCAGTTGGCAAGGAATTCAACCACGCGGCAGAACCACCGCCGGCCATAGGCGTTTCCTGGGCAACCACTGGAAGACTGGCCATAACCGTCACAATTGCAGCAACACAAAATTTCTTAATCATTTTATCAATATCCCTTTTTGGGTAGTTACAACCGCTAATAGAGAACCTAAAGAGGTTGCAATAGATTACAGTACAGTCAGGGAACCTCTTACACGATGGTTAACGTATACCAAAGCGGCTCATGCGTCCACTATCGCAATCCATTAGTTAAGATGGAGTTACAGCCGGAAATTCGCGCCTTTTAGGTAATAACTTATACGATCCAGATCTATAAATCAGCCTGGAGCCCTTCTGCAGATACTTCTTTGTCGGAATCGATAGACATAGCGATTCGCGCCGTTTAAGGAGCGATTTTCGAAAAAAAGGGGTCCGCATCGGACCCCCAAAAAAAAATCTTCATACGCCCCACTGGTCGAGCATCCAAAACTACGACGTCGAGGTAGTAGTTGTAGTAGTTGTAGTAGTTGTACCAGGCGGTGAAGTGCTCACAGGATTGCCTTCATCGTCCAGAAGAACCAGACCAGCGGCTGTTACAATAAAAATGAACCCGCCAATCATGACATAGGAGCCAACCGGCATCGAGGCCCATGTGGCAACCTGGCCGCCCGCTACGCCGGCAGAAGGAGATTCTTGAGCAATCACAGGTGCCGCAACTATCATCGCAGCAGCAAAACTTGCCAACAGTATTTTCACTATTTTCATAACAATCCTCACGCAGATTCTTCAGTTGATGATTAGTCGCGAAATGCAGTCCGGGAACTATACACACTATCCAGATCGCAAACCCCAAGCAAAAGCTTAGGAAGCTCTAGGCCAATACGGTTAAGTAAGTCTTAACACCGCCCACACTCGTTTCAACAAAAAAAGCATGAAATAGCATTCATCTGATTACAATTTTTGTCTCAAGAGAATTATCTGGCGCTCAACGCCTGTTACGCCAACCTGTCAGAGCTCGAATCCAGCTTCCACGACGCTTTGAGATCATGGTTTCGTCTTTTTCAGACCTCCCTTGCGAATCAGAAAACGAGTCATCCACATTTTTTCCTCGCAGAATAATTCGGCCTCTTGCCTTTCTCCTGAGCGGCTTGACCGCGCCCTCACTCATCCGGGGGCGATCAAAAGAAAGGCCCTCAACGGCCTCCTGACGAGAGGCCTTTCCGGGTGGATTCCGCCTTGCAATCTGAAACGCTGTCAGCGCCGCTTCCGCCGGATCGATCTGGAGACTTCCTTTCGAAGGGGTCGCCAAATCTACCCCCTTGGTCGAAGTGTTGCGCCATATGTCTGGATGGCGCGGCTCCGAATAACCTGGTTGCCCACCCTGAAGACCTCTACTCCCGGATTTAAAACCCGCTGGCGTTTGGTCCGGAGACTGGTGTGGGTTTTTCAAAATTCCCTCGCGGACTTCCGCGCGCATAGTGGCTTTGGCCCTGCGCCTACGCGGCTTCCTGGTTGCCATCTCGAATTCCTGCTTCACAACATCAAGCATCTGCTGAACACGATCTGTCATTGCCTTCACTCCTCATGTTGCAAGGTGGCCATCAAACCGGCCGCCTTCACCTATATATTACCACCATCACGGATCAGAACGAAGCCTTCACTGAGCGAGATTAGCGCCACGTCGACCGGGCCGCCAACAGTCTCGGGCTGCTGCATCACCTTTTGCTGGAACGAGTTCAATTTAACCAGAGAGGCTGCAGTCTCCGCCAGCTCCGCCCTCGGCAGAGTGTGGAGCGCCCGAATAATAGGGGTCGTATGTATGGCCTGTTGATACTCTTCAATCTTGTGGAAAAAGACCCCCAGTGCCTGATTGAGATTAGCTTCACTATATTGCTCAAAAAGTTTCTGCTTTTGCCTTTTATCGAGCCCGGGAAGGTCGGCGATGAGATCGGCGATCAGATGATGTGTCAGACGCAGCGTTTCAAGGAAGAGATATTGCCGGAAGTCGCGATCAATACCGGTCAGGAACGTATAGATCATTTTATCCTGGGCAAACGTCATCATCACGGGACCGCTATTGGGATCTATCGCGCTCTTTCGATCATCCGCCCGCTTCAGAATGCCGCCAAAAACGCCGCCGGAATGATAGGAGACCATGGCAGGAAACTTCTCGCGTTCACCGAACCCGGCAAAAACCAGCCCTGTATAACCTTCAAAAAAGGCATTCTTTGTCACCGTAAAAACAGCGATCTCCGACAGCCTGTCGCGCACATCGTTTGAAATCGTCAGGCCCGGATAATCTGACGCCAGATGCTTGCCCAGCGAATCAATCAAATCACCAATCTGGTTGCGATAACGGCTGGCAAGCTTACGCGCCATATCAGAGGGAAAACAATCCAGATCCCGGCGCGGCGTATCATCGAAGTAGCTGTTATAGGCGCTGTATATTTCCTCAACGATGAATTGGAAGACTGAGTTGGATTGCGCACGCACGTTATCAGGCGAACTTTCGCGGAGATTTTCCATCTCTTTGTCGAACTCGTCGGCAATGAGGCCAAACACCACGGCTGCATTTTTGTAGAATTCAAGATCCTGATGTTCTTGCGGGAAAAGTTCCTTGTGACGTTCGACAAAAGCCAGAAAATCCAGCGCATACTCTTCGACAGTATTGAAACGGCGCTTGGCGGCCTCCGCGCCATAAAGATTGATGATCGTTTCCCAGGGAACATTCATTATGTCTACATTGTTGTAGAACATGATGCCCACCGGGGCGCCGTCAATCAACTGATAGACCTTGTCATAACTTTGATAAATTGCATGCGCTTCACCGCGACTGGACATCACAGTCACGGCACTGTCCGCCGCCATGGCGACTGCACCCCGATTCATCAACAGCACTTCGGAAGTCATTACGGTCCCCGTTTACCCGACAGACGTTTTCCTTGCCAATCCCCACAATGGCAATGCGCCGCTCGCGTAAATATTTCACACGCGAAAACGCCCCGTCGTCCAGCATACACGGACACCGGGAAAATCAAAATGCAGAATAAAAGGTGAGCTAATTCATGTAGTTATGAGGACAAACCGATTTAAAACATCGGCAGTTTTGATCTCTTGTCACCCGCGGGCTAAATCCCGCGTTCAGGCATCTTCAAGGCCATTGAACTCAGCCACAAGTCGGTCTCCGCCATCCAGCTTGCCTATCATGCCTTCGAGCTGCGCCTTGGTGTGTTTCCTGTCGCCCTCCTGGCGACGATCGCTGTGCCAGGACACAATGGTCTCCCACGGGCCATCGATCAGATCGGAGCCGGCAATCGTGCCCCCGTCTTTCGTCCTGAACGTGAGAGTGCGCATCTCACTGAGGACGACCTGGAGCGACACGGTATGAATGCCTTCATCCGTCCGAATGCGCTCGACCACCTCTCTGGCTTCGGCCGCTTCTGCCCTGCGGTCAAGAAACAGCTCCGCGTCGTCCAGAAGGTCGCAGCAAAAGGCAAAAAAGGACTCAGCGCGGATTTCGATCATCAGCAAATTGAGCAGCAGCCCCATGATACCGGCGTAGGCTCCATCGATCTGCGGAAACAGCGGCTCGTCACCCGGGCGCGACAGGTTCTCCGGGATCTCCGGATCCGGATAGGCATCCTTGCCAAACACCAGATCACGAAGCGCATACCACATCGCATCATGGGCCCCGATACCATCACGCTTCGGGTCACCGCCCTCGTCGGCACCGTGGGCATAAAGAAGTCCTTTATGCAGGTGCCCAATGCCCAATTCAGAAATGTTTTCAACGATGATATTCTGAAAGTCAGGGATCGTGGCCTCACAGATAAACCGTCCACGCCCCTCAAACACCCCGGTCACAGTCAAGGAATTCCAGAAAGTCTGCCCCAGACTGTTTCGGAGAAGAAATTTCTGCTGTTCGCGTGAGGGGTAGTTGGAGCGGCTCAGGAGCTCGGTGGTGGCATCCAGAATCTTATCCCCTTTTGCCTCCAGGGCCTGCTTCCAGGCCCGCACAGCCGGCCAGCGGTGAAGCGTGCGGGGGGAAACATAGGTTCCCGCCTCATCAAAACCGCCATGCATTTCCTCACCGGCAATAACCTGTGCCCGCGCAAAGGGGTGATCCGCCATCAGATCTTCATTGCTATAAATCAATTGAGTCATGACTTTTATCCATCTGTATACAACGTTAATACCAATATGTGTGCTTCTGCCAATCGCGGCAATCATTGTCGCAAGTAATATTCGATGTCATATGCCCTCAGCCCACCTTCAGAAGTTGCCCACCATCGACGGGAAGAACCACACCGGTAATAAACTTCGCCTCATCGCTCGCCAGAAAGAGCGCGGCGTGCGCCACATCCCACGCTGTGCCCATCTTGCCGAGGGGAACCGCCTTGTCCCGAACAGCAATGAGCTCGTCCTTCGGTGTCCCGGTGGCCGAGGCAATTCCCTCAATCGCCATCGGCGTGTTGATCAGCCCGGGCATGATCACATTGGCACGGATGCCGTATTTCGCGCCCGACATCGCTATGATTTCGTTCATGGCATTGAGCCCGGCCTTGGTCGTCTTGTAGCCGACGCCGCGAAAATTGGCTTCAGCAGCAACCGATGAAATCGACACAATCGCGCCGGATCTCTGCTCCCTCATAACCGGCAGAACGTATTTGCAGGTCAGGAACGGCCCCTTCAGATTGACATTGAAAATCCGGTCCCAGTTTTCGGATGTGAAATCAGTCGGCCCGCCATCTCCCGCCCCGATGCCGACATTATTGTGCAGGACATCGATCCGGCCCCAGGCCTCGACGCAGGCACGCGCAAGCGCCTCACAATCTTCCTCTCGTGTGATGTCGGCCTCAAAGGCACGCGCATCACCACCCTCATTGCGAATCAGCTCTGCGGTCTCCTCCGCCGAGGCAAGAAGCCGGTCAACGACCAGAACCTTCGCCCCTTCGCGGGCAAACAGCAGCGCCGTGGCGCGTCCGTTTCCGATCGTCTCACCCGGCGTTTGACCACCGCCGACTATAATCGCGACTTTTCCACTCAACCTCATCGGATCCTCCCTTATTGTTGTCTTGAGTAGAGCACTCCACCTGCCATCGCCGCAAGATGCCTGGTCGCTGATTTCCGGGACTTTCTCTACCCTCGGCAGAAATTCCGGATTATCCTGACAAAGGCTCAAAATACTTGAGTGCATTCGGGACTTTAGCCTTGCGCCGAGGCGGCGGAATCACTAGAAAGCCACCTCGCGTGGGCCCGTAGCTCAGTTGGTAGAGCAATTGACTTTTAATCAATGGGTCACAGGTTCGATTCCTGTCGGGCTCACCATTTTACCCTAATTACCACAAAACCCAATTCGCCCGATTCAGCGACTGACGGCTGGATTTGATCAGGCGGGGTCTTCTATCCAGCGTGGGCGCTCTTGAGCGATTGATCCTGATCGTGGCACTTCGTAAAGGGGACCGTGAACCAGAAGCATGATCCTTCGCCAGGCTCGGATGTAACGCCAATGGAGCCACCCATCAGCTCGGTCAGGCTCCTGCAAATCGCAAGCCCGAGGCCGGTGCCGCCAAATTTCCGCGTCGTGGTAGGATCTGCCTGAGAAAACTTTTCGAAGATATTTTCAAGAAGCTCGTCTCGAATGCCGACGCCGGTATCAGATACCTCGAAACGCGTCAGGATGACACCCATCTCCGTCTCTTCCTGAGAGAGCCTGATGCCAATCGTTCCCTGCTGTGTAAATTTGACAGCGTTACTCACCAGATTGGTGAGCACCTGACGAATTCTCGTTGGATCACCGTTCACCTGGGAACAGAGCATTCCATCACTCGCCACATCAATCGCGACGGCCTTGCCGCCTATTTCAACAGTCCCAAATTCGGCAACTTTGACCAGAAGATCATTGAGATCAAAATCGATATCCTCAATCGCCAGCTGCCCCGCTTCGACTTTTGAAAAGTCGAGCACATCATTCAGAACGGCCAGCAACATGTCACCCGCATCACGAATGGTCTTGACCCTTTTCCTTTGTTTTTCGGACAGATCATCTTCCAGCAACAACTCCGCCATCCCAAGAACGCCATTCATCGGTGTACGAATTTCATGACTCATGTTAGCAAGAAAAGTCGACTTGGCCAGACTTGCCTGTTCAGCCAGCGCCCGGGCAGCCTTCAAAGCCTGCTCCTGCTCTTTCCGCACAGTCATATCGCGAACAATCCAGAGAAAGAGATCGCGGCCATCGAAATTGACAAAACTCCGACTAATCTCAACTGACATGAGATCACCATCTTTCTTGCGATGGATTGTTTCTATCCGACTCGACCCGGACGGCTCGGCGGCGAGTGAAGATTCGATTTTCAGATCATCAAAATCCGAATCGGCATTGATGAACTCGATTGGTTG
Organism: Alphaproteobacteria bacterium; assembly: GCA_030614785.1. Classification (GTDB taxonomy): domain Bacteria; phylum Pseudomonadota; class Alphaproteobacteria; order M2410; family M2410; genus JAUWTJ01. The sequence goes on from JAUWTJ010000025.1 coordinate 45,253, forward strand.
ATTCAGCAGCTCCTTGCGCTCGTATCCGAGCCTCTGGGCCGCAACTTCGTTGAAATCAAGCAGTCGGCGGGATACCGGGTCGACAACAAAAATTGCATCAAGGGCGCTGTCAAACAGAGCGCGATATTTTCGTTCCGACAATTCTGTTTGCCTGGCCGCATCAGATTCTCGAGACAGAGATTTGTATCTAAAAGAGAAAATTAGAAGAACCGCGAGGATTGAAAGGATCAGGGCCAGACGCAGGGACAATATGGCCACCAAACCTGGCTTCGCCGGAACCTTCATCACCCCGGCAATTTGCCAGGATCCATGCGGAAGCGACACCGGCAGCGTTTCGGCTCCACCCTTAAACAAAGCCGCGTCGCCATAAAAGACCTCACCCAAGGCTCCGCGCGCGTCCCGTCCCCGTATCGCAATACTCAGTCCCTTTTCTTCCCACGGTGTGACAAGGGAGAGGATCTCCTCTACGTCAATGACTGTCGAAACAAGACCCCAGAGATCATCGCCTCCTTGCGCCCCACTTCGTTGTTGGAAGCCAGCCTCAGCCTCAAGGAAAATCGGTGTCCTGACAACAAATGCAGTACCGCCTTGAACCAGATCCACCGGACCGGCTAGCACAAGAGACTTCTCATCAATCGCCTGGCGAACGGCACTCCATTGAGCAGGATGGTTTTTATAAACAAGACCGATCGCAGCCTCATTACCCTCTATGGGGTACATATGCGTAATGACCAGGTCACGAGCCGCAGCAACATTACGGATACGTCGTCCGTCGCCTGCAATTTCTTTGGCAATTTCTGCAAATTCCTGCTGGGTGATATCAGGGTGTGCCTTGATTACAGCCATTACACCTTGTACGCGGGCAGTCTCCTCATAGAGCGTTGCTTCTATTTTTCCACGGAGGAGGCTCAGCTCTCTTAACAGAGTACCTTTCTGCTCCCGCGCGGCCTGCTCTTTCAGAGTCCAGTCCAGCGGCAGATAAAGAAGCGACAGAAGGCCGATCAGTAGCAAAGGAGCAAGCCAAAGCCCCCAATTCGGTCGAGTTCGTATGTCGGCGGACGCTACCTCGCCTGTTCCCGGATCAGACATAACTAAAAAATTCCCCGCGGAGTTTGCCACTTACTCGGAGAAAACCTATCAGGTTGACCTATAATACTCGGTTAATCCCGCCTCGCCGAAGCGCTGCCGACGCTACACGCGAGTCATCACACAGACGAATCATTAATCTGTACGGAAAACAGAAGAGTCCTCTCCCACATGGAATTGCTATTCATTTGCAACTTCATCTTTCCTTTTCCCAAATCACTACTTAGACTCGTCCCAGACGAGACATCGCCACCAAGGGAACCCTCACATGACCATTGAACTAACAATGCTACTTTACAGCGTCATCCTGTTGCTCCTGCTCATTTTGATACCTGCAGGCGAGTCCATCATCAGGAACGGTGTCATGGCCCAGGCCGGGTCACGCGACAATTTGCCTGAACCTTCTGTGTTCAACAAGCGAGCCACCCGTCTCAAGAACAATATGATCGAGAATATGGTATTGTTCGCACCCGTCGTACTCCTCGCCAGCGCCACCGGCGTGTCAACCGGGGATACGGTCCTCGGGGCACAGATCTTCTTCTTTGCACGAGTTGTCCACGCCGTCATCTATTTGGCCGGGTTACCATTGATCCGCCCCCTGGCCTGGATGGTGAGTTTGGTCGGCATCATAATGATTGCCCTCGCCCTGCTTTGAGCCACTCTCGCAAGCTCTTGCCCGACATCTTCTATCGAAGCAGGCAAACCGCTACATTGAAACCCTGGACTTGCCTTCGCGCGCAGCTTCGGCGACGGCCATTGTCATCACGACCTCAAATACCGTTCCGGATCCATCAACCTCGTTGTCCAGAATTACAATAGTCCCCCCCATAAGGTCTATCAAATGCTTACAGATCGACAGACCAAGGCCGGTGCCACCATATTTGCGTGTCGTGGAAACGTCCGCCTGTTGGAAGGGCTGAAAAATTGTGTCTCGAACGTCCACCGGAATGCCAATCCCTGTATCCACGACCTTTAGAACGAGCCTGATGGCACCGTTGTGAATTTTCGAAATTTTGCCATCGATGCGGACTTCGCCAGATTCGGTGAATTTGATACTGTTGCTCACCAGGTTACTGACCACTTGCAACAATCTGTGCTGATCACCACGCAGAATAAGGCCATCGGGTACAATTATCTGTCGAACCAGAGACAGCCCTTTATCGGCGGCTCTGGGCCTCCACAAGGTAATACAGCGCTCCAACAGCGAGCTGAGGTCGAATTCATGGGCCTCCAGAACCAGTTCACCGGCCTCGACTTTTGAAATATCAAGAATGTCATTGAGAATGGTCAGAAGATCATCGCCTGACTGCCGGACAATACCCAATAGTTCGATCTGCCTTCCATTTAAGTCCGTATGATGAAGCAGGTCCGCAACACCAAGAATACCGTTCATCGGCGTGCGGATCTCATGGCTCATCATCGCGAGAAATTCAGACTTCGCCCGGTTGGCTTGACGGGCGTCCAACAGAGCTGATCGGGAGTCTTCAACAGCCCTCTCCAGGGCCCTGGTTCGGCTGGCGACAATATCTTCCAGTCCCTCATTGGCCTCCTGAAGGCGCACTCTCAAGTGTTCCGAGGTCGAGATTGCAAATGTAACCCTGCGCCCCAGAACGGCGGCCTGTCCAAGGATCATGGCAGACACGCAAAGATGTATGATTCCGCTCGGCGAATAACCCTCAAGCGAGTGTATCAGTATGCCATAACAGACCCCTCCGGCCGCAATACCGACAGAGATCAGAAAGAGTTTTGCGCCCTCAAGCTTGCGGTGAATCCCTACAACGAGCGATACGATGCTGATTGCAAGCCCACAAACAATACCAAGTTTGAAGACAGGCAGAAATCCGGTAAAGACAATCGATGGAGTTACAAGGATAAACAGGATGCAGGCGATGCAGTAACCTGCAAAAATTCGCCACAAAGGCTTCCATCTTGTCTGGGGATAGAGATGCCAAAGACAGATGAGACTACAAAACGAGCTGAGAACCAGTGACAAATATTCTGTGTGCAGCATAAATGAGGCTGCTGCACCAGGTACGACGATAGACATCAGCCCAAGACTGCATGTCCCGTAAACTGCAATCGTCATCAGAAAGGCAGAAAACGACAAAAATGCCAGTTCCTGTCGGCGATTGAGAAACAATATGAAATGGTAGAGAGCCAATAAGAGCGACGCCCCGATCAGCATAAGGCGAGCCATTGTATCTATTGTAAGCGCCCGGACGATATAGTTTGCCTCACCCATGATCATCGCCGCGCGAAAACCGCCATTGGCATGAATGTGATTGGACAGCTGGACCACCAGATCGACACTATCCGGCGTTCCTTCAGATGCCGGAATGCGAATTACACCCGGTCTTGTCCAGGGTGCGGGCGTTTCGTCTTCAGCCGATACGCCGGGTACGCCGTTTTGGCGAGTCAGTTTACCGTTGATATAAATCCTGGCGCCATAGTGGAGCGAGCCCAGGTCAAGAGCAAGTTCCGGATGGGTGGCGGGCAACAATATCCGCAGCCCATAAGTAGCATAACCGGTTTTGCCAAAAGGTCGGTTACCGCGTGCGCCAGCGCCCCAGTCATCTGGAACAGAAGCAACTTGAAGCGCATCCCCGGAGAAAAAGATCGTCGGCTCTACAAATTTCTCCCAAACCACCTGCCACTCGCCGGAAAGGGTTGCGCGTCCAGGATCAAACTCCTAGCCACTCAAATCAAGCACACCACCCACAGCCTGTGTGGTGATATTAGTCCCGCTCGCCCCCACACCGGTCCAGGCCACCAGCAAGGCAATAAAAAGTGCTGAAAAATGGAAGCGCACCAGTCGCACAAAGTTCCCCAAAATATCCAGACGCCGAGAGCCCGCTCCCACAGTCAGCGTTTTAAGTTCCTCTATCACCACTATGAGTGTCTGGATTTAAGATTGCTTTAAGCTCTTTGATTGATGAAAATAATTCGCGAAAACCGCAGATTTGTCCCCATCTAAACCGGAATAATATCCCCTTTAGTTTGCTCAGCCTCAAATTTTTCCCTAAAAATGTCGAATTTTTCTGCCGTAATGGCTTCACGCATGTCGGCCATCAGCTCCTGGTAATAATTCAGATTATGCCAGGTCAGGAGGATGGGACCAAGGAACTCACCGGCTTTGAAAAGATGGTGCAGATAGGCCCTCGAGTAATCGCGAGACGCCGGGCATGAACTTGCCTCATCCAGCGGTCTTGGGTCCTTGGCGTGACGGGCATTACGAATATTAACGCTGCCTCGGCGCGTGAAGGCCTGACCATGACGCCCGGACCGGGACGGCATCACGCAGTCGAACATATCAATGCCGCGTGCGACGGCGCCGACAAGGTCATCGGGTTTGCCAACCCCCATCAGATAACGCGGTTTGTCTGAAGCCATATGCGGCATCGTGAAGTCCAGCACACGGAACATTTCCTCCTGGCCTTCGCCAACCGCCAGACCACCAACCGCATAACCCTCAAACCCGATATCTTGCAATTCAAGCGCAGAATGCTTGCGCAACTCTTCGTATGTGCCGCCCTGAACAATTCCGAAACAACCACGACCCTCTCGCGCCTCAAACGCCTCGCGAGACCGTTTCGCCCAGCGCATGGAAAGCTCCATGGACGCCTTCGCCTCATCATGGGTCGCCGGAAACGGCGTGCATTCATCAAGTACCATCTGGATGTCAGAGCCAAGCAAATGCTGGATTTCCATGGCGCGTTCCGGAGACAGCGAATAACGTCGGCCATCAATATGTGACTGGAACGTGACGCCCTCTTCGGACATCTTGCGCAGCTTTGACAGCGACATGACCTGAAAGCCGCCGGAGTCTGTCAGGATAGGATGTGGCCAGTTCATGAACTTGTGCAACCCGCCGAGCTCATGAACTTCCTCCGCCCCGGGCCGAAGCATCAGGTGATAGGTATTGCCGAGCAGAATATCGGCCCCTGTGCTCTCCACCATATCGACAGTCTGAGCCTTGACCGTTGCGGCCGTCCCAACCGGCATGAAGGCCGGCGTGCGAATAGTGCCGC
>JAUWTJ010000020.1 GCA_030614785.1 Alphaproteobacteria bacterium
CCGACACCCAGCGCCTCTTGACCAAGCGATGAGGCGTAGGTTCCCAGCCTCCCGGTGCGCTGCAGGGCAACTGCCTTTGCGTCAAAGGTGCGTGTCAAGACCATCGCCCGACAGGCACTCTTCAGCGTTTCTGGATCCTGTGCGAAAGACGGCAATGGCTCCAGCAGACAACCGTCAGCACCGAGCATTCGGGTGAATTTGATTTCTCCAAACTTCAAATCAGGCACTTGTCTGCCTTTCGCTTTCACATTCGTACCACAGCAACAAGCGCTCAGGTCACATCGATATCAAGCTACCTGGCCATCATCTCGCGCATCCGGAACTTCTGAACCTTGCCGGTCACGGTCATCGGAAACTCGGTAACAAACCGGATATAGTGCGGAATCTTGAAGTGAGCGATTTTATCACGGCAAAACTCCCGCACTTCATCCTCGCTCAGTGAGGCTCCTTCCCGGACCCTGATCCAGGCACAAATCTGCTCACCAAATTTGGGGTCGGGAACGCCGAAAACCTCGACTTCATCAATGGCCGGATGTTCGTAGAGGAATTCCTCTATTTCTCTGGGGTAGATGTTCTCGCCGCCACGAATAATCATGTCCTTGAGGCGCCCGACAATCTGGCAGTATCCTTCGTTATCGAGGATTGCGATATCGCCCGACTTGATCCACCCTGATGCGTCGATATTTTCGGCAGTCTTCTCCGGATCCTCCCAGTACCCCGGCATGACGCAGTACCCCCGGGTCAGCAGCTCACCCTCGACGCCGGTTGGAACGATCCTGCCGTCGGCATCGACGATCTTGACTTCCGTATGAGGAAGCACCCGGCCAACCGTTGTGACGCGTCGGTCGAGAGGGTCACCGATCGAGGTCTGAAAACTGACCGGACCGGTCTCGGTCATGCCATAGGCGATTGTAATATCTGTAAGATGCATGTCACTGATCACCCGCCTCATCAGTTCAACGGGACACGGAGCGCCAGCCATGATCCCGGTCCGCAGGCTGGTCAAATCTCTTCCGGTAAACGTGGGGTCATCAAGCTCCGAGATGAACATGGTCGGAACGCCGTGAAGGGCAGTGCATTGCTCTGTCTCGACGGCATCAAGTACAGCTGCTGCGTCAAATCCGGCAGACGGGAAGACCATTGTTGCGCCGTGGGTCACGCAAAGCAGGGTCCCCAGAACCATCCCGAAGCAATGATACATTGGCACGGGTATACAAAGGCGATCATGGCGGGAGAACCCCATAGCCTCGGCACAGAAGAAGGCGTTATTGACGATATTGTGATGGGTCAGGGTCGCGGCCTTTGGTGTGCCGGTGGTGCCGCTGGTGAACTGGATATTGATCGGGTCGTCGAACTGCAGGACCTGCGAAAGCTCCTTCAGTCTCCCGCGCTCTGCTGCACCGCCTGACCGTGAAATCTCGTCAAAACCCATGAAGCCGACTTCGGTCTCACCGCCGATCTGCACCAAAAACCGCAAGTCGGGTAAAACTTTGGCCCTCAGGTCTCCCCATCGGCAGTTCCCTATTTCCGGCGCCAGCTCTTTGAGAATTTCTGTGTACTGGCTCGTCTTGAATTCGAAGGCCGTTATCAGCGCCCTGCAGCCTGTCTTGTTCAGCGCATAAGCCAGCTCGCGCGGCCGGTACGCAGGATTGATATTGACCAGAATGAGCCCGGCCCTTGCCGTGGCAAATTGAGTGATCACCCACTCGGCACTGTTGGGCGACCAGATACCGACACGGTCACCCGGCTCAAGCCCAACAGACAAGAGGCCAGCGGCGCAGGCCTCAACGCGCTCTGCCAGCTCGCTCCAGGTCCAGCGAATTTGCTGATGGCAAACCACCAGCGCTTCATTGCCCGCATGGATGTTACAAATTCTATCGAAGAGCCCGCCGATGGTTTCTCCTGACAGCGGGGTCGTGCTTGTTCCATGCACATAGCCTGGAATTGTCCTGATAACACTTCGTTCTTCAGACATGGACCACTCAAGCCTCCCGTCTTTGAACACCGCACGAACCTAGCGCCAAGCTGCGCAGCACTCAATTGGAATCATGCGACGCGCCAATCACTCCGGGCGCGCTTTCTCACGCGCCACTACCAAAGATAAACTGAAACGCACAGGTTTTAAGTACCTGCGCCTATATGTCCCAATCGAGTTCGAATTTTACGCTGTGTTGTTGCATCTTCAGCCAAAGACCCAATATGAGTTAGACCTCCCTGATTGTACATAACAGGGAAGATAGGTGTGGTGTCGGCAAATAACATCAAACAATACAGTTCACAGATGAATAGTACTAAGGAACAAACTCAAACACTGAGGGCGGAGGAGCCCGTGCACAGAGAACCGAAAATCCTCTGGCACCTCCATAGCGGCAATGGGCCGACCCTTGGGGTTGCGGTTCATGCCGGTCATGAAATGCGCCCGGAACTCTTGCCCTGCCTTGCCATCGATGAGGTAGCACGTGTTCGAGAGGAAGATCCCTATACCGACTACTGGACTGGGGCCTGTGACAATCAGATTATCACAAGGCGATCCCGCTTCGAAGTTGACCTGAACCGTTCACGTGAATTGTCCATCTGCGTTCATCCGGAAGATTGCTGGAATCTTGATGTCTGGAAAACCACGATCAGTCCTGAAGGGCAAAGACGGTCCTTTGCAGAGCATGATGCGTTTTACGACATGTTCGTCGGGGTGTTGCGTGATCTGGAACAGAAGTACGGACATTTCATCGTGCTTGATATTCATTCCTACAATCACCGACGATCCGGCGCCCTTGCCCCCGCTGACGACTCCGCCCGAAACCCGGAAATCAATCTGGGAACCGCAACCATAGACGCGGAGCGCTGGCTTCCTGTTGTCGAGCGATTCAAAGCGGATCTTGAGGCTTTCAACTTTCTCGGGCGCGCCCTTGATGTGCGCGAGAATATAAATTTCAAGGGCGGATTTCTACCCCAATTTGTCAATCGCACTTTTCCCGGAACCGGCCTGGCTATCGCTATCGAGGTCAAGAAGTTCTTCATGGATGAATGGACGGGTGTCGGCGACCCTCAGGCAATCAATGCACTTCTGGAGGCGTTTCAATCGACAATTCCCGGACTTACAGAGGCTCTGGAGAAGATATGAGCAGCACCGCCACACTGCCGCTGGACCAGATCAATCTGGTCGCCAATCGCCTCCAGGGCGGCGATTCGGTGCGCCTTGATTTACAAGAGGAAGGCCGCCTTCATATCGACAGGCCACAACCCTTCCTCTGCCTTTACCGCCAGCCGGAGGGTCGATCGGATCCAGGAACAGAGACCCTTCCCCTGAGCCAGGCGTCCTGCCTCGTAACAAAAGGCAAACAAGCCCGGGACATGTCACTGAATGAGCTTGTCGGGAGCATTTGCCGGGTCCTGACCGACGCCTTTGGCGCTGCTGTCATACTGGAAATCTGCACATCCGATGAGCCGCTGGAAAACGCCGAGAGGAAATCCGGCCCCGAGCATCCCGTCTTCCGTCTTGTTGCTCCGGTTCACAACACGCCCCATGCAACGCTCCAAACATTCCAGGCGGCAATCGCCGCCGCAGACTGGCCATGCCCGGCGCCTGTCGTCGAAATCAGCTACAGTGATCAATGGCACCCGGCCGGAGTGCCTCGTCTGTTTTCGCCCCGGGAAGAGACACCCGGGCAAATCACCTATCTCGGACTGGAAATCTCCCCCTTCTTCCGTGACCATGAAACACATGACGTTTTTCCTGAAATCCTCCGGGATGTATCCTTCTCTCTCGGCCATATCCTGAAGCAGACTTTCTATACGTTCTCTCATAAACACGCCACCTACCGGCCGGTCCACTACCACGAACTCGGTCAAACTGACCTGTCCGACAGCGTCTGGAGGGTAGACAGGGGGCTCGCAAATCTCGCAGATCGATTTGATGTCCTGCTGCAAGTCACACCGGTCAATACGGGTCGAGCATGGCACGACTTCCACCAAAATCATTTCGACAAGGCACCGGAATTTCTTTATCGCCCCATGCAACATGATCCCGGGAGGCTAAAACAGGAACTTTTTCAAATTCGCCTGCACGAAATTGAGGATCCCGCGCTGCATCACATTTTTTCCGAACGGCGCGACGAGATGGATCGCCAGATCACCCTTATGACAGACAGAGGGCACGCCCGCTTCCTGCACGGCTGTCTGCAGATTTTCGGAACTGTAGAGGAAGAGCTTCTGGATTTGGCACACGATATTCTGCAGCAGATCCCTGCCCATACAAAAGACAACCCGTCTCAAGAGATTCTGGATGCGGAAGCCTTCGCACTCCTGGCTCAGGCAGAAATCGACCGTTACGCAGCAAGCTTTCCACTGTTTACCGCCACCGTTCAGGTCAGAGAGGATATTCCCGGTATCATGGTTTCAAAAGGTCACCTCCTGATCGGAAAGGAGGCCCGTATTGCGCGGTCTCGGGTCGAGGCGACACTGCATCACGAGATCGGCACTCACGTCGTGACATTCTACAACGGACTGGCCCAGCCCTTCCGGCAATTACATGTCGGGCTCGCAGGGTATGAAGAACTGCAGGAAGGCCTGGCGGTGCTGGCGGAATTCCTTGTTGGCGGGCTCAGTCGATCTCGCCTGCGTCAGTTAGCCGGGCGGGTCGTTGCTGTCGATAGCGTGATCGGTGGAGCCGGGTTTATCGATACGTTTCGCATGCTTGTTGAGCACTATAACTTCTCGCAGAACGCAGCTTTTATGATGTCCATGCGGACCCATCGCGGCGGCGGCTATGTCAAGGACATGATTTACTTGCGGGGCCTGAAAAATCTCCTCGCTCATCTTCAAACCGGGGGTGACCTGGAGACCCTGTTCACCGGAAAAATCGCCCTCGGTCACGTCGACATCATGGAGGAATTGATATGGCGCAAGATTGTAACCGCTGACGTTGTCCAGCCCCGCTACCTCAAAGATCCAGAGGTGCAGCGCAGACTGGAACAAGTCAAAAACGGTCTGTCAGTCCTCGACCTGATGTCAGGAGGCACAACATGAAAATCGGGTTTGTCATCAACAGGCTGGCCACCGAAAAGGTCAATTATACGACAACTCATCTGGCAGAAACAGCCGTGCGAAGGGGCCATGAAGTCTGGTACATTCCGGTCGACGCCTTCACCATTGATCCGGATGAAAGAGTTCATGCCCACGCATTCGGACCCCCGCGGGTTAATTATCGATCTGCACGGACGTTTCTGAATGACCTTCAATCCAAAGAGTGCAGGAAAGAGCGAATTACAGTTTATGACCTCGACGTTCTGCTGCTGCGCAACGATCCGGCAGAAGATGTCGTGACCCGTCCATGGGCACGCCTCGCCCCTCTTTATTTCGGACGACTTGCTGCGACCCACGGAGTGATCGTCCTGAACGACCCGGAGGGCCTCGGTCACGCGATTAACAAGAGCTATCTGGAACTCTTCCCGCAGTCGATACGGCCGCGCTCCCTGATCACGAGAAACCATAGCGACATTGTTCATTTCATTCACGAACAACGCGGACCTATCGTTCTTAAACCCCTGGCTGGCTCAGGGGGGCACAATGTTTTTCTGTTGGAGACAGGTAAGGAGCCCAACCTCAACCAGATCATTGAGGCCGTTCTGAGCGAAGGCTATGGCCTTTGCCAGGAATATCTGCCGGATGCGAAGAATGGTGATACGCGCGTCTTCATGATGAATGGCCACATCCTTGAACGTGACGGCAAGTTCGCAGCCATCCGCCGGCGCCGCCCGGGCAGCGATCTGCGCAGCAATCTGTCAATCGGCGGTTCCTCTGAACAGGCGCAGGTAACCGAGGCCATAGAGGAAATTGCCGAAGGCGTTCGCCCTCAACTCGTTAAGGACGGCCTGTTTTTTGCGGGCCTCGACGTTATCGAAAGCAAGTTGATCGAAATCAACGTATTCAGTCCCGGCGGCCTGTTCAGTGCCTCAAGGTTCGCAGAAGTGAATTTTTTTGACGAGATGATAGACAATCTGGAGCACAAGCACGACCTGGCGAACCAGGAACCAGGCGGCTTCAACAACCGGGAGATCGCAACCCTGTAAAACGGCTTGGTCGGTCACCGCAAGACAAGGAGGTGAAGATGATAAACATCAGCACGGACAAGCTGGAAGCGATCATCATGATGGCGCGCGAATATGACGCTTTGACTCCATCAACCGATCCGAACTCCGGCTCCAACCCCATTGATGACGGCCAGATCGACGTACTCGAGAGCGGGCAAGGGTCAAACATTGACAATGAATTGAAGAACTACATCGATGGTCTGCGGGAAGACGAGCAACTGGATCTTGTCGCCCTGACGTGGATTGGCCGCGGGACCTATGAACCGGAAGACTTCGAAGAAGCAAAGCAAACCGCTACGGCGGAACGAACCGCGCCGACATCCGACTACCTCATGGGCATACCGCTGCTGGCAGACTACCTTGCACAGGGGCTGGCCGTTATCGATCGGATTCCGGAAGATGAGGACTGACAGGTGGGTGTGAAAAGAATTGATCAGAGGTTGATCCAGATCATGGATTGACGTGGCCGAAAGTTGAAAGAATGAATTTGGCGAAAACGCGTCATCATCTAAAATAAGGGAGATTGTCATGTCCATGTTGAAAGTGATTGAGATTCTGGCCGAGTCTGACAAGAGCTGGGAAGATGCGGCACAGGCTGCCGTTGCCAACGCTGCGGAGACACTCCATGGCGTCAAGTCCATCTACCTCAAGGACATGGAGGCGGTCGTCAACGAGGGGAAGATCACCAAATATCGCATTAATGCCAAGATTTCTTTCTTGCTGGACGGATAGTTGAGCCGAGATCATTTTACTGCTGAATAGACGCTTGGAGACCTGATGGAAGCGGATCGTTGGTCCGGGTCGTCTGACAGGCAGGCTTTTCCTGCAACCGCCACACGATAAACTTCAAAAGCCTGGCGGGAAACCTCGGAATATGGATGCTGATTCTTATTGCAGGTCAGATCTGGAATCCTTCAAATAGAGGAGATAGCCGATGGCAACCGTAAATCACCTCCTCAGGCAGAAAGGCCGTGAGGTCCATACGATCAGTCCCGACGATTCAGTGTTCGATGCGATCCGTCAAATGGCCGAGAAAGACATCGGCTCCCTTGTGGTGATCGAGGACGGGCGACCGGTTGGCATTTTTACCGAACGCCACTATGCCCGGAATGTCTTCCTGAAAGGTAAGTCATCACCAAAGACGCCGGTTCGCGATGCGATGGCAATCCGTCCAATCTTTGTTTTGCCAGAGCAGACGGTTGAAGAATGCATGGCGGTTATGACCAGGCACCGTATTCGACATCTTCCCGTCCTCGACGGCGAGGACGTGGTTGGGATTGTCTCGATTGGCGATTTGGTTCAAAGCACTATCGCCGACCAGAAATTCGCTATCGATCAGCTCGAACACTATATTCGCGGCTAGTGATCATGGCACTGGCCGAGGGGCAAGGTATGGCATGGCGCGGACATGCTGACATTCAGCATGATGCCTCTGCTCCGCGAGGTCAGCCCGCCTTTGCCTCCGCTGCCATCGCATCGTGCTCAAGCGCGGTAAGAAACCGGTCGAACTCCGTCTTTTCCGCAGGGCCGGTCGCCGAAACCTGGATCGATGCGGTCCCGCGTTCCGGGGCGATGAACTCGCTACAGAACTGATCCAGACTGATTTCCTCCGGCCCCTCCGGCGCATCCTCGTCGACCGGCAGGCGATCACCGAGTTCGTCCACCACGCGCACTCGTAAAATCCAGCTGTCCGACAGGTGCTCGGGCATCACCTCCAGTGATCCGACGGCGGTGACTTCGCTCACACCGGTCTCCTCGTAACCGCCTTTTTCAGCGATGAAGCTTTCGTCCTGGACATATTCACGCCACGCATTTATCTGCATCCCGGCTCCGCCTTTATCCGCGGCCAGGACGATCCATCCAACGACGACGTCGGCGGGAAGATCGAGATCATAATCCTCCATCTGTGAACTCCTTATGTTGCGCCAATGCAATCATCGTAGCCTGCGCGGAAAACCGCAGCTCGACAATGATCTGGATCAAGGTAGCGCGAACCAGGCGCTATTGATCGCGATGACGAGCTGTCCGGGCTGATCCAGGAAGCGAACTTATTGCTCGTCCGGTGACGGGATCAGCCCTTCCTTCATGAGGAGTGCAGTCGCATCGCGAGCGCCCTTGATCCTTTGGCGCGCTTCCTGGAACAGAGTCTCTTCATCCTTTTGTATTTTCGCCAGCCCCTCATTTTGGGCCGTTATCGCAACGGCGGCAGCAATGCGGGCCGGAACTTCCCAATCGTCCATCGTCGGCAGGATACAATCCTCACGCAGGCCGCTCAATTCTGCCTGGCGGGCAAGTTCATGACCTGCGGCTGATGCCATTTTTTCACTGATTGAACTCGCCTGCACGTCGAGTACCCCGCGGAACACACCCGGAAAGCAAAGTGAATTGTTGACCTGATTGGGAAAGTCACTCCGCCCGCTACAAACGATCCGCGCGCCCGCCTCTGCAGCCTCCCATGGCCAGATTTCCGGCACAGGATTGGCGCACGCAAGAACCACGGCATCCTCAGCCATGGCACTCACCCACTCTGGCCGGATGAGCCCGGGTCCGGCCCCCGAGAATGCGATGCACACATCAGCACCGACCATCGCCTCGGCAATGCCGCCTTCAACGCCGTCAGCGTTCGTCTCAAGGCAAATGCGCCACTTGTCGACCCAGATGTCCTTGCCAGCGGCAATGTCCTGGCGCCCCTTGTGAAGCGTTCCTGCAGTATCGCAGGCAATGATGCGGCCGGTATCGACCCCGCTTGCTTTCAGCTGGCGGTAAACCGCAACATTGGCCGCGCCAACGCCGATCATGGCAATCTTCAGCCGCGCCAGGTCCTTGTCTACGATCTTGAGGGCGTTGATCAGGGCGGCCAGAACCACGGTTACCGTACCCTGTTGGTCGTCATGCCAGACCGGAATCGCCAGCTCGGAGCGAAGCTCATCAAGCACGCGGAAACATTTCGGCTGGGCAATATCCTCAATATTGATGGCGCCGAATGACGGTTCAAGAATTTTTACCGTTCTGACAATCTCGTCCGGGTCCGTTGTTCCCAGGCAAATGGGGACGGCGTCAACGCCGCCGAGATATTTAAAGAGGAGCGCCTTGCCCTCCATGACGGGGAGCCCGGCCTCCGGGCCAATGTCGCCTAGTCCCAGAACCCTTGTTCCGTCACTGACGATGGCAACAGAGTTGCCCTTGTTCGTGAAGTCGTAAACCCTGGCTGGGTCGTCATGGATGGCACGGCAGGGCGCGGCGACGCCAGGTGTGTACCAGATCGCAAAGTCGTCGAGAGATCGGATCGGACACTTTGGCAGCGTCTGCAGCTTCCCCCTGTAGAGAGGGTGAAGCCGAAGCGCATCTTCAAATGGTTTTTCCGCCTGTTGCAACGACTTTTTCACTTGTAACATACCAGAGCCCTTCAGAGATGCAGGCGAACAGAGCCCCCGCTTTCCGACACGGACCGCGCATTTCGCCGGTCAGCACTCAGCTAACGTTCAAAAGCCGGTCTCGAAAAACCAGCCGATGAAGGTTCAGGAAGATCTCACAGAGATCTTCTGTTCCGCCGCTTTGGCTTCTTCGGACTTCGGCACGAGGATTTTAAGAACACCATCCTTGAAGGACGCGTCAATACCAGATGTATCGGCATCTTCAGGAAGCTTCAAGGTTCGTTCGAACTTCCCGAAGTGACGTTCACTCAGATAATAGTCTTTTTCCTTTTCTTCTCTTTCTTCTGTCTTTTCGCCCTTGAGCGTCAGTGTATGATCCCAAAGTGTGATGTCAAAGTCACCTTCGTGCAGACCCGGGAGTTCCGCCGTGAGTTCATATTCATTTTCTCGTTTGGTAAAGTCTATCGCCGGCAGCTGGTCCCCCATTATCCATCGGAAAGGCTCGAATTCAGTGACCGTGGGGCGTGGCGAAAAGTCCTCGAAGAGGTGATTGATTTCTTTATGAAGCTCCGCCAAAGGGTGTCGCACTCTGCTCTCCGGTCTTCTCATTTCCGAAAGAATCTTCTTTGTCTTACCAGTCATAATTTTTTCTCCTCGATTGGTTGGAATGGAATCAGGACAACTCCTTGAAAGACGTTCAAGCTCATGCGTTAAATCAGGCGCCAACTCTCTTCCTCACCCCCGGACTTTAGCCGTCCGCATAAAGGTGATGCTTGCCGACAGGCGCCACCGAGCTTGCGTGTGGTCCTTCAGCACTGTTCAGGGGAGCCAGGGATAAACGCACCTCGTCGCCTGTCTCAAGTTTGTGGAAGGCTCCCTTCGCGACACTGTTTTCGTGAAAGTAGATCTCTTCGCCCTCTCTGGTTTCAATGAAACCATAGCCATCTTCGCTGAAAAGCCGCAGGACCGTTCCATGAAGCGGGACTTTATGCGATTTCACATCACCTTCCAGCTTGGCGGCATAGGTCTTCAACCTCCTCTCGGCTGCCTGAAAGGCATCGCCGATCGCGTCGTAGACATTCTCATGCCCCTGGTCTTTGGGATGATCGTTAGTAACAACAATCTCCTGACCCGGCACCCCGATGTAGATGCGCGCGTTGTAGGTCTTGCCCTTGTTCTGGCTGCTGTATCGCTGCTCAATGACGACACGGCAATTGATTATATGATGAAAAAGCCGCTCAAGCTCATCTACTTTCGAGCGGATGCGGGCCTCAACGGCCTCAGACGGATCAATATCCCTGAATGCAATTTGTAGCGGCAGTTCGGTCATTTTTTCACTCCAGTTTGGCGAGGATACTCTCTGTACCTTGACTATTGTACAGATAGTATCGAAACGGAGCGATTAAAGAGCCTTGGTGTTTTTCCGGTGATAAACTTCAATCCATTGGAGCATCACGCAAAATGGAATTATTGCAGTATAAGAAATGTGAGAGCCTGGGCTTCAAAGCCAAAGTTCTCTGACGTACACTTTGCTCCAGGCGGTGCGGCGGAACGGGTCCGGATCTCCCACCACAAACCATGGAAAGATTTGTTGTGCCTGAAAGTAATGGCCGTGCACAGAAACCAGACAGCATGGCTGTCTCTTCATCAGAGGCAACAGCATCAAGGTTTATGTGCGACGAAATGCATGCGCGCCTCGGCCGATACCTTCGGGCGGCCGGGTACGACACGGCAATCGCCGCTGGCGGGCTTGAGGATCGGGCGCTGATATCGCAGGCAGTGACGGAAGGACGCGTCCTGTTGACCGGTGACAGGCACATCCTCAGCCACCGCGCCTCTCGTGAGACCGAGGTTATCATCCTTCCGCCCAATGGCCTTGACGGATCTGCCGAGGCCTTGATGACGTTTCTTCCCCTGAACTGGCTGATGGCACCGTTCAGCCGTTGCCTGATCGACAATACGCCTTTGAGACCGGCCGGTGATGAAGATATCCGGCGCATACCGGTGGACGCGAGGGCGTTCGGCGACCGAATTAATGTTTGTCCCGAATGCCGACGCGTATACTGGCCCGGTTCGCATTTCAAACGCATGCGGCGCAAACTGGAGACCTGGCAGGCCGCCTCGCCTGAAGTTGACGGGTAACGCACATTGGACGCATTTGATAGCGGCGGCAGTTCTCGCATCTGGCCCGATACAGACCGGCTCAGAATAACCCGCGCTCAAACACCGGACGCCTGCTCGAATGAAAAAGCTGCCACGAGGGGCGCATGAAAACTCTCCGGCGGATGATCCATGTGCCTGTAGGCGACCGTCTCGTCGCCCAGCGCTTCATTGTGAATTTCTATCGAGCGAAACCCGCCACCAAGCGCCCGGGACACAAGCATATGATCCAGCAGCTGAGGGCGTCCGTGATGAATAACAGAAAAGGCACGATCCCGGGTGACGCCCCGCTCAAGCGGGATGAGGGACCGCACGGCCAGCGCGCCGTTCCCGGTGTCCTCATCACCGGCCACAAGTATTCGAAGCGGCACCTCGGGCTCTTCCGCATTGAGGTCCCCGCAAACCATGATCAATGCATCCGGATTGTTGTCGAAAA
Organism: Alphaproteobacteria bacterium; assembly: GCA_030614785.1. GTDB lineage: Bacteria > Pseudomonadota > Alphaproteobacteria > M2410 > M2410 > JAUWTJ01. The sequence goes on from JAUWTJ010000020.1 coordinate 12,060, forward strand.
TTCTGTCGATCAACAAACGGACCTCAAGCGCCTGCCCGCTTCGCTTGAGCGACGACAGATAGAACGCCTCTGCCCATCCGGGGACCGATTTCCAGGAGAACGGTCCGCTTTTCTGTCCCTCAATATAGGAGCCGCTTGGGGATCGCAGGTGCAGGTTTATGATGTTCAATTGACGCCCGTCATCGAGGTCAATAACAACGTGAAGCAATGGACGTTCCCACCTGACCGTTGACACCGAACCCTCTTCAGCAACATCCCTGGCAAGCGGCACATCCAACGGCGGGATCAGATCGTTGTGAAGTTGCTGCGTGCTGACAATTGGAAGTCGGGATAGAACGACAAGATTGTGCACATCCCGCGGATCCTTCCTCCCGGTCTGATGCGTGAATGACCGATGAAATTCAGAGTATTTTGATCCTTCCAGGAGCATATCGAGGGCGTGCAGTGTCCGTGTCGGCGACCCCGCTTCGCGCCGCGCATTGACCTCCTGCAAACAAAGAACGTCGGCATCGAGCCTTTCGAGCTGTGGACGAAGGATGGGCAGCCGGTCAGAAAGAACCGCACCGCGCCGACTACCGAGGTTCTCAAGGTTGAACGTAGCAATCCTGAAATGAGACATTCGCGGTTCCTTCTGAATCTGCCCCTCAAAACCTTACGTAAAGTCGGGCGAAGATCAATATGACGTCCGGCCTCCATAACCAAACCGATCCTCTAACAGGCGAACGGGACTCTAAACTGCTCCTCCCCCCTTTTATTCTATCCTATACAAATTTTCAGCGCGCCATCTATCACTCTTTGCACTCTCTATACAGCTTCGCCTTTTGCGCTCCTTGTTTCAGGTCTCCCGGAGGGCAACGCGCGGCAATGACTACTTTCTATGACAGGTAAGGCAGAGCCGGCTTCGTGCGTTGGACATTCGCAGAAAATTCCCGTAGCTGGAATCATGTGCATTGTGACAGGTCGCACATTCGATCTGTGTCCTGTGACTAGCCCCACCCGACTTTGCAAAAAGCGGTAACTCACCAACTTTCCCGTTTGTGACAGGGGCATGGTGTGGGTCCTTGGACGGATCGTATTCAACCGCGATCGGGTGATCATTCGCCAGTCCGTCCGCGCCGATCGCCGCCCGTCCCGTCATCACACCCTTGTTGCTGACTCCTGGATTGTTGATAAGAGCGTCAAAGGCCATCGCACCGTCATGGCATGACAGACACACCAGTGAGACTTCGCCGGGAATAGACTCCACGGTCATATCCATAGTCGGACTGCTATACATAGTGAACGTCCGATTGGAAATTTCCCTGTTCGACAGGGGCGCCGAGGAATCAGAGGAAGCCGACATGGGAGTATGACAGTAAACACAAACTCCCTCATCACCCAGCGAAAGATCATGGGCCGAGCCCCGCATGTCAGTGTAAACCTGCACGCCACCGGCTGCGATAAAGATCACGGACGCCAACGCCATCTCTGGCGATACGCCTGAAAAGACAGGAAGCGGCTCCCGCCGACAATAAATGATACCAGGCCCGAAGAGGCTCGTGGTGCGATTCTCGATCTCATTTTACTCACTCCTTCTCATGAACCCAACCGCTTTTGCTCCTCAAAAGCATATCGCCACAGGCCCACGATCCACTAACACTGCTCGGACAGAGGAGTTCATTGCAAGATCAAAACCCCACCGGCGTTTATTCATCCGAACAAGGAATAACTCCCGACCTGTATCTAGTGCTTCTTGCTTCCTGGGACAAGAGGCTGAGTGCGTTTTTATGCACCTCCTTCGGCGAGGCGAATGTCTGTTCCTGGCTACAAATGGGAGTGCAGAACAGGGATTGCAGAGCCCACCAGCGGACTAAAAAATATCCTGTATGCCTGGCTTGTGCGCTTGCCGAATTTGCCATTTGTGAGATCCAGGTCCACGGCTGAAAACAACAGGTAAAATTGGCTGCGCGCACTGCAACCGATAGACCCGCCCGTGTTACAGGAAGTATGCGATGCAGTTTTGCAAAGCACCCCTTCAGGCGATTGCGTGTTCCGGGGATGCGGGCGTAAGGCCCTGGGCGTCCGCGACGGCGGCGCAGGTTACCTGCCCGGCATGTACATTCAGCCCCGCCAGAAAGCCCGCATCCTCGGCCATGGCTCGCTGCCAGCCTTGATCCGCCAGTTTCAACACGTAAGGCAGAGTGGCATTGTTCAGCGCCTGGGTCGAAGTCCGGGCGACGCCGCCGGGCATGTTGGTTACGCAATAATGCACCACTCCTTCTTCCACATAATAGGGATCGGCATGGGTCGTGGGACGACTGGTTTCCAGGCATCCGCCCTGATCAATGGCCACGTCCACTACGGCCGAACCTTGCCGCATGGCCCGAACCGTCCCACGGCTGACCACCTTCGGCGCCGCACCGCCGCGAACCAACACAGCTCCGATCACGAGATCGGCATCTATCACTGCAGATTCCACATTCTCAGGGTTCGCCACCAGGGTGTTGATGCGACTGCCAAACAGGCGGTCCAACTCCTCCAATTTCCCGACCGAACGGTTCAGCACGGTGACCTCCGCCTTGAGCCCGACCGCGATCTCTGCGGCGTTGGCCCCGACGGTGCCGCCGCCCAGGATAACCACCTTGCCCGGCGCCGCCCCGGGAACGCCGCTCAGCAAAATGCCCGCGCCCCCGATGCTCTTTTCCAGCCCCCGGGCGCCAACCTGGATTGCCATGCGCCCCGCTACCGCGCTCATCGGCACCAGCAGAGGAATCTTTCCCTCAGTATTCAGAACGGTTTCGTAGGCAATGGCTGTTGCGCCTGATTGCATCAATGCCTGTGTTTGCTCGGGGTCCGGTGCCAGGTGCAAATAGGTAAACAACACCTGTCCCGGGCGCAGCATGTCACATTCGGCGGGTTGCGGCTCCTTCACCTTGACGATCAATTCAGCCTTGGCAAACACCTCGGCAGCACTTGCGGCGATTGTTGCGCCAGCGGCACTATAATCATCATCTGTGAAGCCAATGCCGATGCCGGCGCCGTGTTCAACCAGAACCGAATGGCCGCGACCTGCGATTTCACGCACGCTCTGCGGCGTCAATCCGACCCGGTATTCGTGAACCTTGTTTTCTTTTGTCGTGCCCAGCAACATGGTTCGGACCTCATGATTGACGTCCCCCCGTTTGGCAATGAACAGTTAAAGCACGACCGCGTCGCGGTGTCACCCCTGACGGGCACTGGTCTTGCCAACGCGTTGGGACTAACATCAAAGTCGGCCCTTTGCCGCCCCTTTGCAGGAGCATCCGACCCGATGGAATCAAATCCCTCCCAAAACGATGTTTCCCCGATATCTGGCCCTAATACTGGCGTCGGCGCACTACAGGATGACCTGCCCAGGGTACTGGCCCTTGTGCCACCTCTCCTCGTTCGTCTTGCTGAAGAGGGCAGCACCGGGGCCTCTGCGCGGCTGGCTCTCATGGCGCTTGCCTTTGCGACCGCGTGGGCATGGAGCGCGGTGTTTGCGAGGAAGCTGACACTGGCGCCACAAATCCACCAATTGAGCTTTGCCATGATGTTCACCCTGATGCTGCCCGCATCGGTGGGGATGGGTGGCGCCTTTTTGGCGATCAGTTTTGGATGGGTCTTGGGAGATGCGATATTGGGTGGCAAGCCCATTTTGCCGCCAGCGCTGGTGGCCCTGGCGTTTGCGATTTTCTCCTTTCCGGGAGGCGGATATGAAGCGCTGGAGCTTCTCTCCGCCCGGCCCAGCCCGATGCTGGCCATATCATGTTTGCCGGGGGCAGCATGGTTGCTATGGAAAGGACTGTTGCCATGGCGAATTGTTGCCGGTGCGGCAGCAGGCACCGCAGCAATCGCCCTGTTGATGGCAACGCCGTCATCGCCCCTGTGGTGGGAACATTTCATCCTCGGCACATTCAGCATCGGCATTTTGTTTTTGGCGACGTCGCCGGAAAGCGGCCCGCGTCTGCAGGGTGCGCGCTGGCTTTATGGCGCGATAGTTGGTGGGATGATTATTGTCATTCGTATCGCCAGCCCCGACCATCCTGACGGCGTCGTGCTTGCGGTTCTGGTTGGCAGCCTGTTGGCGCCGCTTCTGGATCGCGCCGTGAGCTGGAGGACTGGACATGACTAGCGTCAACCCCCTCAACTGGTGGCGATCATTTTTGGCTCTGCCGAATACGCATCCACTCAAGGCCATTGGCGTTGTCTTTCTTGTGGCGCTGGTTTGCTCCTTTGCCGTGTCGCTGACGGCTGTAACCCTTAAACCATTGCAGGATGCCAACCGACTGCGCGAGAGCGCCGCCAGCCTCGTCGAGGTTTTGGAGATGTTGGGCGGCGGCACGCCCAGAGCGCACATGGTGGATCTCGCCAGCGGAAACTATACAAAACGCGATCCTGGCACCTGGACCGAGATTGACCCCAACAACGACATCGCCGGACTGGGCCAGTTGGAGACCGTGGCCAAGGTTTATGAATTGTACGAAAATGACCGATTGAAATTGGTGATCCTGCCTGTGCGCGGGTCGGGCTACCAATCCATGTTGAAGGGGTATCTGGCTTTAAGAGACGATCTCAACACGATCGCCGCGCTCACATTCCACGAACAAGGCGAAACCCCTGGCATGGGCGCGCGGGTTGCGGAAAAAGAATGGCAAACTCTTTGGGCCGACAAGCAAGTGACCGACGAAAGCGGCGTGATCCGCATTGAGGTCGTCCGGGGCGAAGCCACTGGCGTGTACGAGGTCGATGGCATCTCCGGCGCTACCCGCACCGGATCCGGCGTTACGGATCTGGTGGTGTTCTGGCTCGGTCCCGACGGTTATGGCCCCTATCTCGAACGCCTGAAGGCGGAGGGGGCAGAATGAGCATTAAAGACAGGCCCCCGATCGAACCCATCTTGATCACCAACCCGGTGACGGTTCATGTGCTCGGCATTTGTTCGGCACTTGCTGTGACCACCTCACTTGCCACTGCACTGGTCATGAGTGCCTCGCTGATTTTCGTTCTGAGTTTCTCCAATACGTTAATCAGCCTGATCCGCCGTCACATCCCCAACTCCGTCCGGTTGATCGTGCAGATCACCATCATTGCGTCGCTGGTCATTGTCGTTGACCAGGTCCTGCAGGCGTATTTCTTTGACATGAGCAAACGTCTCAGCGTCTTCGTTGGCCTGATCGTGACCAACTGCATCGTGCTGGGACGGGCCGAAGCCTTCGCCATGAAAAACCCGCCCGGACCAAGCCTGCTGGATGGTATTGGCAACGGCCTGGGTTACGCCTGGATCCTGATGCTGATCGGCGCGGTGCGTGAACTGTTGGTGGCGGGCACACTGCTCGGCCGGACCATCCTGCCTCTGGCTGATGACGGCGGCTGGTTTACACCCCTGCAATTGATGGCCCTGCCGCCTGGTGCATTCTTTCTGCTCGCAATGCTGATCTGGGCGGTGCGCTCCCTGCGACCTGAGCAACGCGAAGTGTTACCCGGCACCAGTGATGAGGAGAGTGCCTCATGAGTGAATTGCTGCTCAATGCTATCTTCAGCGAAAATCTGGCTCTGGCCTATTTCCTCGGCATGTGCACGTTCCTTGCCGTATCCCGGCATTTCGAAACTGCATTCGGGTTGGGTCTCGCAGTGATCGCGGTTGAAACCATCACCGTCCCCATCAACAACCTGATCTTCAACGGCCTGCTGGCCGACGGGGCGCTGGCGTGGGCTGGTCTGGGGGATGTGGATTTGGGATTTCTGACGCTGATCGCTTCCATTGGCGTAATCGCTGCTACAGTGCAAATCCTCGAAATGATACTCGATCGATTTTTCCCCGAGCTCTATCGGGCGCTTGGTATTTTCTTGCCGCTGATCACGGTGAATTGCGCCATTCTCGGCGCCAGCCTCTTCATGGTTGAGCGGCACTATACGTTTTCTGAAAGCATCGTATACGGATTCGGTTCAGGGCTCGGCTGGGCGCTTGCCATCTGGGCGCTGGCAGCGTTGCGCGAGCGCGTCGATGAAACTCTGGTGCCCGAGGGCCTGCGCGGGCTCGGGCTAGCCTTTATCCTGACGGGTCTGATGTCCATGGGCTTTGCCGTCTTCGGCGGGCTGGAGTTCGGGTGAGGCGACTATGATCGAAATCCTTCTTGCCAGTGCTATCTTTACGGGACTGATCATGGTCCTGGCGTTGATCGTGCTGATCGCCCGCTCGGTTCTTCGAGAAAAGGGGGTCGCACGACTGACTGTGAACGGCGAGCGGGTGATTATGGCTGAGCCTGGTGAAAAGCTGCTCCACGCGCTGGATGAAGGGGGCGTCTATCTGCCGACATCGTGCGGCGGCGTCGGCACCTGCGGCCTGTGCCGGGTTCAAATTTCAGGTCCCGGCCCGGTTGATACCGTCTGGCCGATTGAGTGCGACCAGCTGGGCGAAGATGAAATTGCCAAAGGCTTCCGCCTCGCCTGCCAGACAGTGGTGCGCGGCGATCTGGATTTGACGATTTCACCGGAACTGCTTGGTGCGAAAAGCTGGCAATGCTCCGTCAGCGAAGCCCGCACACTGGCCCCGTTGATCAAGGAAATCACACTCGATCTGCCCGAGGGGGAATGTCTCGCATTTCCAGCAGGTTGCTACGTGCTTCTGACCGCACCACCCTTCAAGTTGTCGTACTCGGACATCAAAATTGCACCCGAATATGAAGCGGACTGGAACCACATGGGTCTTCGGCAGCTTGCAGTCACAAACGACACAGAACAGACCCGCGCATATTCTCTGGTCAATCGTCCCGGCGATGCGGACAAGCTTGTCCTCAACATTCGCCTCGCCCTGCCGCCAACCGCCAGCCCGGATGCACCGCCCGGGGTGGTTTCTTCATATCTGTTTGGACTCGGCGTGGGCGACATGGTCCGGGCGTCCGGCCCGTATGGAAATTTCTTTGTGCAGGCCACAAACTGCGAAATGATTTTCATCGGCGGCGGGGTCGGCATGGCGCCGCTTTATGCTCATGTTTACGATCAGCTCGAGCGTGTGAAAACTCGGCGAACCATCAGTTACTGGTATGGCGCACGAGGCCTTGCGGACCTTTATTACGCCGATGAAATGGAAAATCTGGCGCAGGACCATGACAACTTTTCCTGGCATGTGGTACTATCGGACCCGGCACCGGATAGGACCTGGGCGGGTGAGCGAGGATTTGTCCACGAAATCGTCTACGACAAATATCTCAGCACCCACCCGGATCCGCAAAATTGCGAGTATTACCTGTGCGGACCGCCGCTGATGATCGAGGCCGTGCAGAGCGTGTTAGACAAACTGGGCGTGCCGCCCGCGAAAATATTCTTTGATGATTTTGGGGACTGAATGCTCATTTCTCGAAGACAGGTTCTGAAGTTCACCACTGGCGCGGCCTTCATGGCCGGGCTCCCGGCCTTGGCTCAGCCGGGCAGCGTGCGCGTTGAGACTGGTCCCGCCTTTGGTTCTGCGTGGCGGCTCGTCCTGCCCGATACGAGAGAGGCTGATCTTGCTCGCAGTCGTGTCAAAGCCATCGTGGCGCGGATTGACGCGCTCATGTCTCCTTTCCGTTCAGATTCGGAAGTCGCGCGCTTCAACGATGGTCGCGGACACGGGATCACTGTTTCAGACGAAACCCGCGGCGTTGTCACCGCCGCCCTTGAACTGGCCAGAGCCAGCGACGGCGCTTTCGATCCAACCAGCGCGCCCATGGGACGGCGCTTTGGGTTCGGCTCGACGCGTATTGGCGCGGCCCGCCCGGCCGGTCATTTCGCGGACCTGCATCTGGTCGAAAATGAACTGCAGTCCGCGCGCCCGGGACTGACCCTTGATCTGTGCGCCATGGCCAAGGGCTATGCGATGGATGAAATTGTCGCCGCGCTGGACGGACTGGATTTCCTCATCGAGATGGGCGGCGAGATTGCGGCGCGCGGTCGCTATCCCGGCGGGCGGCGCTGGCGGATGGGTATTGAGCGCCCCGGCAGCCGTGCCCTGCAACGGGTCTTCGAGGCCGATGGCCGCGCGCTGGCGACATCCGGTGACGCGGCTCAGGGCTATACCGTCGGCGGACAGCACTATGGCCACGTAGTTGATCCACAGACCGGCAAACCCGTCTTCAACGGTGTCGCCTCGGTCAGCGTGCTGGCGCAAACCGGCCAGCTTGCCGACGGTCTGGCAACGGCGGCCATGGTGCTGGGGCCGGAAGGAGCGCGCGACCTGCTGGCCAGTTACGACGCCAGCGCGCTGTTTCTGATGCGCCGATCAGGCGGTCTGGAAGAAGTGGACGTTGCAGGTTTTACAAGGGGGCAGTCTCTATGATCTCGTTTGTTCTCGGCTTTCTCATCATCGCCCTGGCCATGGCCGGTCTGGGCCTCGGCACCATGCTCGGTCGCGGGCCGCTGCGCGGATCATGCGGCGGCGACACTGTGATCAGCGTGTGCCCGATCTGCACACAAAAGGATGAACGATGACACGCACCGTTGCCGACATCATGGCTACTGAACTGATGACCTTTTCGCCGGACACCATCATCCACAAGGCCATTCAGGTCTTGCTGGATCAGCGTCTGTCCGGCGCGCCGGTGGTCGACGACACCTGTGAGCTGATTGGCATGCTGTCAAAAAAGGATTGCCTCAAAGTCGTATTAAGTTCCAGCTATTATCAGGATTGGGGCGGAACAGTGCGCGACTATATGAGTCCGGATGTATCGACAATTGATGCGGATACTGATCTTGTAAGTGCTGCCGAGTTCTTTCTCAACAGCACGTTCCGGCGGTTTCCGGTCTTGCGTGATGGCCGGCTCGTCGGCCAGATCAGCCGGCACGATGTCCTGCGGGCCCTGATTGAAGGTGGATGACCCGGGGCAGGCAGGCATCTCCATGCGTCAATTCGCCAGGCGGAAAGATGGCAACGCGCAGCCGGTGCCAAAACACCTTCGGGATGCTCTACTTGCACCTGAATTTCATTGAACGATTCTTCTTTGCCTTGGCGACCCGATGGCTCTTACTGGCCGATACTGTCACGCCGCCATCACCGGTAAGGCTTATGACAATGTACTCTTTAACTCCGCAGCGGTCGGCCGCCCTCCGGTGACAATGATCCCACGTGTGTCCGCGCCCGCTGCAATTGATGCTATAAGCAGGCTGGCGATGGCGGTCACGATATGATTCCCAACGAACCCCCAATGCCGTACCACATCCCGATAGCGGCAAGATTAGGGCAATAGCCACAAGCAAACGGTACATGACCCACCTCCTGTGTGTTCTGCGTTCTCGAGAATACTGTTTGGGCATCTCGTCGCTTTGAAACTTGTTATGCAAGCATTTATACTGTCAGCAACCTCTACCGTTTGCATCACAGTGGGTCGTCGTCTGTGAAACAGGCTACGCAGAACAACAATTAGAGCAGCCAGCACCCAATGCGCAATGCGCACAAGGAGGTCCCATACGAGAACCTGGAGTGAGCTGCTGCCTTTGTGATCGCTGGCCCTGTTCAAATTTGCGGACATGGCTACTCCCCGACACGTCGTCAGATCGTAAATGAAAGTACCCTTGGCACGGATGACTGGCATTGATCCTGATCAATGGTATCTGACTGTTCGGTTGATTTTCGGTTCCGCTTCGGAGCGATCTCGGTTATTCCAGGCTATGCTGGAAGCAGTCCGCTGTTGCCGGCAAAGCAGACGATTGCAGCTTTGAGGTCTGTTTTCCCCTTGATAACGAACGTGGTGACCGTGTTCCGAAGCAGGCTGTTGTTGGCCAAGAGCCGAAGTATGAGAACAAGGTGGCGATCTTCTGATCACCACCTCAAGGCCTCGTGGATCAGGATGGAACTTCAACCAGGCGGCCCGTTTTACAGTCGTATATGTAACCGTGCACCGGAATATAATCCGGAACGAGGGGATGCCTCCTGATGCGATCAACATCGCTTTTCACGCTCTCTTCCTGATCAAGGATAGTCAGCCAATCGATATTGTCCCCCTCGTGCGATCCAGGTCCAGCCCCGGTATCATGCCATCCGTTCTCATCCACGGTTGCCGTGTCAAGACTGTTGGCGAGAAGATTGCAAATGATCTCGTTGGTGAAAGTCTCCATTCCGCAGTCGGTATGGTGGATCACAAACCACTCATTGGTTCCAAGCAGCTTGTGGGAGATTACAAGTGAGCGGATGGCATCATCGCTCGCTCTGCCCCCGGCGTTGCGGATGACATGGGCGTCCCCTTCGGCCAGTCCGGCATATTTGGCCGGGTCGAGACGAGCATCCATGCAGGTGAGGATTGCAAAACCTCGTGCCGGTGGCATCGGCAGGTTGGCCTTATCTCCGAAATCGCTTGCATAAGCAATATTTGCGGCGAGCACTTCTCCCAAGATATTAGTCATGGCGTTTCCTTCCATTGATGACATATTGGCAGACTACCGGAGACTAGCCCCATTCAATGCTAGACGTCTACGTTCTCCGAGTTTCAGCCCCAAAGTTGCCTCCCGCCGCGCCGGGTCAATATGAACCTTCCCGAGCGATGCCGAAAGAGGTCTGCTGTTGCGCGAAGACCAGGCACACGCGGCGGCGAACTTACATTCATAGTGCAGTGCGGTCGCAAGAAAGTAGAAGAAAGCTCAGTCTTTCTTTTACCCCTGCGACAAAATGGCGCTCTGTAATCTTGTCCCGGCGGACAAATATCCGAAGCAGTTGCATGCAAAGACTGGAGGCGAGCCATGAAAGTCGTGAGCTTCAAGGTCTGTCCGTTTGTGCAGAGAGTGACAACGCTTCTCGAACTCAAAGAGGAGCCTTATGCCATTGAGTATATTGATTTGTCGAGTAAACCTCAGTGGTTTCTGAATATCTCGCCGCACGGGCAAGTGCCGATACTAATCCTTGATGAAGGGCCTGTTCTTTTCGAATCCGATGCCATCGCCGAATATATCGACGAGGCAAGGGCACCGCCTGTGAGCAGGGTTGACCTTGTTCAAAAGGCGCAAGATCGAGCGTGGTCGTCCCTCGCTGCGAGGAACTACCTTGTTCAGTGCGGCGCTCAGCGCAGCCCTGATGAGGATACTCTTGCTGAGCGTCGTGCCGTGCTTTCCACGGCGCTTGAAAAAGTCGAGAAGCAATTGAGTGGCAGGCCGTTTTTTAACGGCGATGCCGTTGGCATGGTTGATGTCGCCTGGATTCCGATCTTGCACCGCGCGTCAATCATCGAGCGATATTCAGGGTTCGACTTCATCGACGGCTTCCCGAAGATGAAACGCTGGCAGCACGTCTTGCTAGCGACAGGTCTGGCGGAAAGATCGGTAGCTGAAGATTTTGAGGAACGGTTTGCGGCCTTCTATCTGTCGGAGGCCAGCTATCTCGGACGGCTCACTAAAGAGCGTCGCGGGTCCGCGTGCACCGGTTCGCCGGAGTGTTGCCTTGAGGATATGACTTGCTGCGCGTGACCTGCGTTCTGTGTCCTGAAGAGCACTTCATATGGCGGAAGGACCGACGATGACAAAGAATATCTTCGTAATTGGCCTCGAAGAGTTCAATCTTCGTCTGTTGCGGAAGGTCCGGCATGCGGAGAATTACGCGTTTCATGGCCTTCTCGACTATGAGTCGGTGGCGAAGAACCGGAAGTGCGATGTAAACACGTTGTTGGCCCGCGCCTACGAAACTTTGGATGCCTTTCCAGGGACGATCGATGCAATCGTCGGCTACTGGGATTTTCCGACCATTCTGATGATGCCGGTCCTGCGGCGCCGTTACGGACTAAACGGCCCCACCCTGGAAAGTGTATTGAAGTGCGAGCACAAATACTGGGCGCGGCTCCTCCAAAGGAAAGCACTGCCCGAAATCGTGCCATCCTTCGCCCTGGTAGACCCCTTCGCAACAGACGCCGCGGCCAAGCCGCCGTTGCCGTACCCTTTCTGGATCAAGCCGGTCAAGGCGCATTCCTCTATACTGGCTTTTCGTGTGCGCAATTCTCGCGATTATCGCGCCGCCCTGGAGGCAACTCGCGCCGGGATCAGCCGCTTCGCCGTGAACCTTGATCAGATCATGCAATATGCTGAGGTGCCGCCAGAGATCGCCTCTGCGGATGGCTGGAAATGTATCGCCGAAGGCGTGATTTCGGCGGGCCAGCAATGCACGTTGGAAGGTTATGTCTTCGAGGGAACGCCGGAAGTGTATGGCGTCGTCGATTCCATTCGCGGCCCCAATCGCAGCAGCCTGGAACGCTATCAGTATCCCTCCACATTGCCAAAGCGCGTGCAACAGCGAATGGTCGATGCCGCGAAGCTGCTAATTGCACAAACCGGCCTCGACAACTCGCCATTCAATATGGAGTTCTTCTGGAATCGGCGGACCGACCGCATCTGGGTTTTGGAGGTCAACGCCCGAATCTCGAAATCGCACAGCCCGCTGTTCGACAAGGTCGAGGGCGTGCCCCACAAGGAGGTAATGATCGACGTCGCTTTGGGGCGGCAACCTGAATATCCGCTCAACCTTGGACGGTTTAATCATGCCGCTAAATTCATGTTGCGGCGTTACGGTTATGACGACGAGAAGGTTGTGCTCAGTGCGCCTGACGCGAAGGCGGTGCGCGCTATCGAAAGCCGCTTCCCAAGCTGCGAGATTACCCTGCAGGTCCGCAAAGGGATGCGCCTGGGCGACGTCCACTTAAAGGACAGCTATAGCCACGAGCTAGCCGAAATTTTCGTCGGCGCAAACAGCCAGAACGCATTGATGCGAACAATTCGCGACATCGTTGACGAACTCAACATCGAAATCGGAGACGCGCCATGACGCCGAAGTTGGAAGCTGTCACCGACACGCCGCACAAAGTGCGCAGTATCGAAAACGTCTGGATCCCGATGGCGGACGGCGCTCGCCTCGCCGCGCGGATCTGGCTGCCCGTCGATGCCGAGAACCATCCGGTGCCCGCCGTGCTTGAGTACATTCCATACCGAAAGCGCGACTTTACCCGCCTGCGCGACTCAATCATGCATCCTTATATCGCTGGCCATGGTTACGCCTGCGTCCGTGTGGATTTGCGCGGCAGCGGCGATTCAGATGGCATCCTTCGCGATGAGTATATGCAGCAGGAACTGGATGACGGCGTCGAGATATTGCGGTGGATCGCGGCAAAACCCTGGTGCACTGGTGACGTCGGGATGATCGGGATTTCCTGGGGTGGCTTCAATGGGCTGCAGATCGCGACCATGAACCCGCCGGAACTGAAAGCGATCATTACGGCTTGTTCGACCGACGACCGCTATGCGGACGACATCCACCACATGGGCGGCTGCCTTCTGGGCGACAACCTGTCGTGGGCGTCTGTTATGTTCGCCTACAATGCCCTGCCGCCGGATCCGGCGCTTGTAGGTGAGCGCTGGCGCGATATGTGGCGGGAGCGATTGGAAGGAAGTGGCCTGTGGCTGGAACAATGGCTGCGCCACCAACGTCGCGACGCCTACTGGAAGCATGGATCGATTTGCGAGGACTTTTCTTCCGTTAAGTGCCCCGTCTTCGCCGTCAGCGGTTGGGCTGACGGGTACTCCAATGCGGTTTTCCGGCTTCTTGCCAATCTCGACGTGCCGCGCAAAGGACTGATCGGCCCATGGGCGCACAAATATCCCCACGATGGCGTTCCAGGCCCAGCCATCGGCTTTCTGCAGGAGGCGCTGCGCTGGTGGGACAAATGGCTCAAAGGATTGGAGACAGGTGTCATGGACGAGCCCATGCTGCGGGTGTGGATGCAGGACAGCGTGCCGCCAACAAGCAATTATATCGATCGGCCTGGCCGCTGGGTAGGGGAGTCGTCCTGGCCATCGGCGAACATCACGGAACGGCGTTTTGCTCTGGCCCCCGGGCGGCTGGCACCGGAATCCGCGCCTATCGCGGAGACCTCGTTGACCATACAATCGCCACTGACCGTTGGCCTGTTTGCCGGGAAGTGGTGCTCATATTCGGCGGGGCCCGATCTGGCGCATGACCAGCGTGAGGAAGACGGCGGCGCCCTCGTCTTCAAAAGCGATCCGCTGGACACACAACTGGAAATCCTTGGTGCGCCGATCATCGAGCTGGACCTCAGCAGCAACAAGCTGATCGCGATGGTAGCCGTGCGACTGTCCGACATCGCTCCCGATGGCAAGGCCACGCGCGTGACATTTGGCCTGCTCAATCTCACGCATCGCGATAGCAGGGAAAACCCTGCGCTGCTGGAGCCCGGACGGCGTTATCGCGTCCGCGTCAGGCTTAACGACATTGCACAGGTATTTCCGGCAGGGCATAGGATTAGTCTCGCGATTTCGACGTCGTACTGGCCGCTGGCATGGGCTCCGCCTGAACCGGTCCAGCTCACCGTGTATTCGGGAGCCAGTGTATGTATGCTGCCTGAGCGTCTCCCGCGGGTCGAGGACGATAGTCTGCCTGCCTTCGGTCCGCCGGAGGGAGCCCCGCCGGAACGGCGCCGCATGCTCGAACCGGGACATCATAATTGGCTCGTTCATCGTGACCTGGCCACGGACAAGTCCACACTGGAGGTGATCAACGATTACGGTGTGTTTCATATCGATGCCATTGACCTTACGGTTGGCAACCGCACGGTCGAACGGTATTCGTCGCAGGGTGACGACTTCACCTCATTGCGCGGCGATGTGCGATCGACGCGATCGCTCCGGCGCAGGGACTGGCACGTGCGGACGGAGACACGAACGGTGCTGACTTCGACCGAAACGGAATTCCATATCTATGCCGACCTGGACGCGTTCGACAGCGACAAGCGCGTTTTCTCGCGAAGCTGGGACCGGATTATCGAGCGGGATCTGGTGTGAGACGATCCGGGACAAGCTTGCCGCACTCGAAGGGGGCACTATGTCCCCTTTCTGGCGTTCCAGGGCCGCGACCTCCCGAGCGTGTGGGGTGCGAATTACTATTCTCTGCACAAATATGAGAGATTTCCAAGTCTTGTCATACTTGACCGTTTGATTACGATGGCCAGTTATGCGTGACCTCGCCCTACTATTCGTATACCTGTCCTTACCGAAAACTAGATCCGAACGTACTGATGATGCAGTCCGCCGAGCCACTTCACTGATCTAATTGCACCGATCCCTTGAACGGTTCTTGTATCCGGTGAATCCTTCTCTAAAGACAGATGCGTCCGTGTGGAATTGTAGTAGTCGACATAGCAGCGCATAATCCACCGAAGATGTGCTTCGCCGAAGATGATGACGTGATCGAGGCACTCGCGCCGGACGGATCCGATCAGACGCTCAACGTGCCCATTCTGCCAGGGTGATCGATTTGAGGTCGGTCGGTCTCTGATGCCCATTGCTTCCAACCTGCGCCGAAAGACAAGACCAAAGGCTCCATCATTGTCTCGTATCAGATAGTCAGGTGCACTCTCCCACGGGAAGGCTTCAGTGATCTGCCTTGCAAGCCACTCCGATGTCGGATGAAAGGTAACGCCAGTCCACAAGATCCTTCTTCGACTGTGATCCAGGATAACCAGGCAGTAGAGGAGCTTGAAGCTGACAGTTGGCACGACAAGAAAGTCCAAAGATACAATACCATCCTTGTGGTTCTTGAGAAATGTCTTCCAAGTCTGGCCGCCTGCCCGCGACGGCTTCACCATGTACTTCGCCACCGTAGACTGGCAGACATCGATACCGAGTTTCAACAGTTCTCCATGAATGCGAGGCGCACCCCACAATGGATTCCCAAGACTAATCTGCCGGATGAGATTGCGGATCTCTGCATCAACCTTTGGCCTTCCACCTGGATTTCGTTATTTCCAACGCCAGTATGCCCAAAAGCCGTTTCGATGCCAGCGCACGACTGTGTCCGGCTTCACAATTATCATGGAACCCAAAATAGATGGCCAAAACCTATAGAGCAAAACGAAGATCAACCTGTCCCGCGCTTTCAGCCGCGGCCTCGTGCCCACCTTTCGGTTCAGGACGATGAGCTGCTGCCGCAATACAAGATTTTCGGCCTCAAGCCGCGAATTTGACTTGGTCAGGTCGTGCAAGAAGGCAATCAATAGTTTGAGGGCATCGATCACGAATAAATCATGGCACGATTCTCATGACTACGCTCTGGATGAGGTTTATGGTAGGGACAGCACTCAAGTCTTTGAATTGTCGGACGGTTCCCGGAGACGCCATTTGGTCGTCACGATATGACTGACTGCGTGGTGGTGGGTGCAGTCTGGGGCGAACCCGTCTCCGCCGGATTTCCCTGATAAACAGGGTATTAACAGGGAAAATTCGTAAATCTCGACTGATTCAACGAAAAGTGCCGCGAATACCGATGCAAACACAGTGGCTTACAGGCGAATTCCCTAAAGAACGTAACAGGGAAATATTTTCGGCTAACAGGGAAATAAACCAGCGGAACAGGGAAAGTCTTTCGCCGATCAGGCAGCGGCTGAATAATCCCAATTACGTTCGACTCCGTCAATGGGCCTTGATCCGGGGCTTCCGAAAACGTCTTCGCGAAATTCAACCAGGACACCCAATTTTAACCTTGGCTGCCGCTTCAGGTATGCACGAATAGTAATTCGCACCCCACACCTGAATAATCCAGTCAAAGCAGATATCAAATGTTTCAAGGTATCGATCATCAAGGGCGATCATGCCACGATTCCCTCCATCTTTCGCCCGGATGAGGTGTTTGGTAGGGACAAGGACTAAGTTCTTCGTAGGCACACCGGATGGGCTTTCTGGGAGGCACAACAGCCATGAGACAAATCAGGTAAATCGGGATACAGGCGGAATATACCAACTGGTCGAGGGCAATGCATAGCCTCAATTCAGCTTCCGGGTTACAGTGAAGGCACCCCTGAGATCACCGACCTCGAAACCTCGCGCCTGGTCCTCGGGATAAAGCTTGCCCAGTGTGTCAACAACCTCAGGCGCGAGCTCTTGTCCATGACAGACGACACAAAGGCCGCCCGTTGGAATGGCTTTCATATACCGAAAGACAGCCCCCTCATCGGTTTCGACAACCGCTCCGAAATCCAGTGTTTTCAGAGCAACGCCTTGCTCTGCGGCAACCAGAAACTCTTGCAGCCTGGCCGCCTCCCATTCATCCGGCGCATTGGCCGGGTTACGTACCCTGTGGCTCGTGCGCCCGATCTGAAGTTCGTGCCGCTCCCCTGTTGCGACGGCGATGTCTGGTGCTGTCAGATTGCACATTTCGATGGCGGCCACGACACCACCTGTTGACATGGCGTTCTGCAATTCGGTCTTGAGCGCCGGGCCAAATTCCTTGATTGCGGCTCGGGCTTCGGCCTTCAGTGCGTCCATGTCGTATGACGGGCCGGGTGCGGCGACCTCCTCTGCGGGTTCCGAACAGGCTGCAAGGGTAATGATAGACACGATAGCAAAGATCACTCTGCCTGCGGTCATGCGAATGTTCGTGGCCATGTAGATACCTCCATGTCGATGCTTTGATCTGATGCCGATAAAAACACCAAAGCCGGAAACCTTCCGACCTCAGGCAGTCTATCATTACCGCCCGATCCCCGCCACCCGGAAAGGATTTAAAGGTGTGACACCGGCAAACTATCAGAAAAGATGAGGAGGCGCGAAGGGTAAAGATCGGTATTCAGAGACGAGAAAGACCCAAGACCAGGTGCAAACATCTGACGCCTGTGGCAGCTTTGTGGCCTCCGGCACCCTCTTCTTCGTCGCCTATGCTTTATTAAGGCAATGTGATATTCCACTCACATCGTAGTGACACTACGTCAGCAGATTTCAGCACGGATAGACAAGACATGCGCAGAGCAAGCCTCGAATCCCTGGACATCGTCGAACGGCTGCAAATTGGTATTTCACTCCTGCTGCAGCTGGCAATCCTGATCGTGGTCTTTGGCGCACTGCTCAAGCAACAATGGCAGATCGCCGTTACAGGCAGTGTTGCCCTGGCTCTGACATTTGCACCCTCAGCGATCGAAAGGCAGTTCAAGGTACAGTTGCCAATCGAGTTCACATTGACAGCATGTGCCTTTCTCTATGCCTCTTTTGGGCTCGGCGAGGTCAGAGACTTCTATGTAAAGTTCTGGTGGTGGGACTTGATGCTGCACAGTTTTTCAGCTCTGGTCATGGGATTGATTGGTTTTCTTTTGATCTACGTTTTCTACATGACCCACCGCATCCGTATGGCTCCGATCTATGTTGCGACGATATCCTTCGGGTTTGCAGTAACCTTTGGGACATTGTGGGAGATATTTGAATTTCTGATGGACTGGTTCTTCGGATTCAATATGCAAAAGTCAGGGCTGGTTGATACAATGACTGACCTCGCCGTGAACATTGTCGGCAGTGTCGTCGCAGCCTCCATTGGCTACGCCTATGTGAAATCGGGCGATTCGCTGATCGCCGACAGGCTCATCAGACATTTCGTCGCCAGGAACCCCACCCTCTTCACTCGCGAAAAACGATAAAATTATCGCACAAAACTCTGGAACGATATTCCCCGGTCCGCAGAACCAGCTTGTAAAGCGACAAATGCCGTTCAGACGCAAAAGTCATGAAGACAGTTCATACGCTGGCTCCCGAAATCATTTGACTTTCCATTAGTTAGTTATTACTTACTAACTAATGGACCACACAGGATTGGAGCAGATAAATGAGCGATCCAAAATCATCATCAGGACTGCCATCATCACGGCCGCGGTGGGCGGTTGCGGCGGCAAT
The DNA here is from genome assembly GCA_030614785.1 of Alphaproteobacteria bacterium. Lineage (GTDB taxonomy): Bacteria > Pseudomonadota > Alphaproteobacteria > M2410 > M2410 > JAUWTJ01. Next base: position 30,732 of record JAUWTJ010000020.1, read on the forward strand.
CGGCGCGGTGCTGTTTGGCGCCCTGACACTCAAGTCCGGCGGTTCGGTGCTGTTTTTCGATGGAGCGGCGCGGACGGCGGCGGGCAATTACGTGCCGTTCGTGCTGTGGTTCAATTTTCTTGCCGGCTTTGCTTATATCCTCGCAGGTACAGGGCTCTTCTTGTGGCGGGGATGGGCCGTGAATCTGTCCATGTTGATCGCTATTTCAACACTGATTGTGTTTGTTGCGTTCGCTCTCAGCATTCTGTTTGGCGGAGATTATGAGCCGCGCACTATAGGTGCCATGACGTTGAGGAGCTCGGTGTGGCTGGTCATTGCCTGGCTTTCCCTGATGGCATGGAAACGTCAGCAGATTTCCTCATGACAGTGCGGACAAGAAAAACTGCAAAAGAACGCAAGGCCGAGATTGTCGATGCGGCAATCAAACTGGCCGGGGAAATTGGCCCGGACCGCGTAACAACCCAAAGACTTGCCAAAGAGATCGGGATCTCGCAGCCTGGCATCTTCCGGCATTTTCCCACCAAGGGCGATATCTGGGAGGCCGTTGCTCAACATGTCGGCGGCCTCATGAAAACAAAAATCAGTCCAAACGATGCCGAAGATGCCAACCCGGTCGACCTTCTGCGAAAGCTTGTAACTGGCCACCTGAATTTTATTCAAACCACACCGGCCATTCCCGCCATTCTCTTTTCGCGCGAACTACACGCCGAAAATGAGAAAATGCGCTCTTTCTTTGCAGAACTGATCGTCAGCCGTCATCATATCTTTTCGACACAAATTGCGGCAGCAATTGAGAGGGGGACATTCGACGAGGCGCTTGATCCCGATGATGCCGCATATCTTGTCCTGGCGCTCATCCAGGGTCTTGCCATGCGATGGTCTCTCAATGTGCGGAGCTTCGATCTCGTAGCCGAGGGCAAGCGATTGCTTGATCTTCAGCTGGACGGGTTTCAACCAAAATGTGGATAAACAAGTCCAGGAGATCGCGAATATGAAAAAACTTACCAGGAAGCAGCTCGTTCCCCTGGCGCTGGCAATCGTGGTAGCCGGCACCTGGCTTGTAGCCGGGAAACGCCCCCTGACTGTGGAAGTTGCTACAATTGAAAGCAATGTTCCGGTCAAGGTCTTTGGCCTTGGCACGGTCGAGGCGCGGGTCCTGTCAAAAATCGGCTTCAGACTTTCGGATTCTATTGTCGAGCTTAATGCCGATGAGGGACAGTTCGTTCGCAAGGGCGATACCCTCGCCCGTCTTGACGACACGGAGCAACGCGTCCACCTGGCCATTGCCGAAGCTGATTTGTTGTCCGCCGAGGCCGCCGTCGACGGGTCGCAGGCCGTGATCCTCAAGGCGCAGGCCGCTTTGGCAAAGAAAGCGCGGACCAACAAGCGTCAGCAGGAATTATATGCCAATCAGACTGTCTCGGCGGAAACCGTTGAGCTGGCAAAGCTGGACCTCGATACTGCACAAGCCGAACTGGATATTGCCCGCAGTCAGCTGGCTGCAACAAAGGCATCGCTGGAACATGCCCGCGTGCATCTGGAGCTGGAAAAAGTAACCCTTGATCAGCATACCTTGAGAGCCCCCTACGACGGCGTCATCGTAGCGCGGCATCTGGAACTCGGCACGGCGGTCAAGGCCGGTGACGCCGTGTTTACGCTGGTGGACCCTGCCTCGGTCTGGGCGCTCGGACACATTAGTGAAAGCCGTGCCGGAGGTATCACGCCGGGTCAGGTTGCGGAAATCAGGCTGCGCTCCCGCCCCCACGATCTCTTTCACGGCCTGGTCCGCCGGATCGATATCGAAAGCGACCGCGTCACCGAAGAGCGGCAGGTCTATGTCTCGTGTACAGATTGTCCGAATACCTTCAACCTCGGGGAACAGGCCGAAATCTATGTCACCACGACCATCCTGGATAAGGCGCTGCTCGTTCCGGAAAACGCGGTGAATAATTTCAACGAGCGGAAAATGGAAGGCGAAGTCTGGGCTATTGAGAGAGGCAGACTCAGAAAGCTGAATGTGACCTTCGGTCACCGTACGCTTGATGCCAGGTTGAGTATTTTGGCTGGCCTGCCAGACGACGCCAGGGTGCTGACCCAATTGCCCGGGCGCGTGAAAGAAGGTCGCAGGGCCAGATTCAACACGGAGCAAAGCTCATGAATCTCGCCTACCGCGATGTGCGTCACAGTCTGGGACGCTTTATCGTCACCTGTCTGGGCTTGTCTTTGCTGCTCGGTGTCGTTCTTGCCATGATCGGGATTTACCGCGGCCTGATTGCCGATGCACTGGAACTTGTCGAAACCATAGACGCGCAGATCTGGATTGTTGAAGATGGCAAACGCGGACCCTTTGCCGAAAGCTCGCGCATTCCGCTTGATACAAAAGATGCCGTGGCCCGCATCCCCGGGGTCGTGGCCACCGGCGCCGTCACCTTTCAATCTGTTGAAACGCAATACGGCCAGTCGAAACGCCGGATGTATGTCATTGGCTATCAGCCAGGACAACTTGGCGGTCCCAAACACATAATTTCCGGAAGAGGCTTGACCGGCCGCAATTTCGAAGCCGTTGTTGATCATCGCACGAGGCTTGGTGTCGGAAACCAGATCCAGCTGGGGCGCAACACTTATTCCATCGTCGGTGTCACGAAAAATGCGGTGTCCTCGGGCGGTGAACCGGCCATATATCTGTCGCTGGATGATGCCCAGAAAATGCAATTCGATCTGTCCCCGCCGGCGACGAGGCGTGAGCGGGCGCGAGGCACAGCAATCGCAAGTTCAGGCAGTACGGTGAGCGCCGTGGTCGCCCGCATCTCCCCCAACGCCTCCGCCGAGCACATTGTCCAGACCATCCGGCGCTGGAAGCATTTTTCGGCGATGACAGAAGAAGACCAGGGAAAAATCCTGCTTCAATCGGTTGTCGAAAAGGCGCGCAAGCAGATCGGAATGTTTACCGCTATCCTGATCATGGTCTCCGCTGTCATCATTGCCCTTATCATTCACACCATGACTATGGATAAAATCCGCGAAATTGCCACGCTCAAGCTGATTGGAGCCCCGGACCGCGTCATCGTCGCCCTGATTGTCCAGCAAGCTCTGTCCATGGGCTTGATCAGCTTTGGTCTCGGCGGGGTGCTGATTTTTAATATCCAGAATGTTTTCCCAAAACGATTGATCCTTCAGCCTACCGATGGTCTCGGCCTTGCGGGTGTAGTCGTGATTATCTGTCTGCTGGCCAGCGTCTACGGCGTGTTCACTGCGCTCAAGGTTGACCCGGCCAAAGCATTGGCAGGTTGAAAATGACACAAGCCCCCACCACCCTCATCTCGCCGGACCCACTCATCTCGATCAGAGACCTCAGCAAACACTTTGGCGAGGGTAGCGCCCGTGTTGATGCCTTGCGCAGCGTTTCGCTGGATATCTTTCCCGAACAAGTCATCGGCTTGTTGGGGCCCAGTGGCTCAGGCAAGAGCACGTTACTGAATGTCATCGGGTGCATCCTGGAACCCAACAGTGGCCGGATGGAGCTCGACGGCGAGAGCGTTTATGACGGGCACTGGCTGCGCCCAAACCTGCGCCAGTTACGGCTGGAGAAGATCGGTTTCATCTTCCAGGCCCACAATCTGATGCCTTTCCTGTCCAGCATCGACAATGTTGCTCTCGTTCTTGATCTTGCAGGATACAATGCCATTGAAGCCCGCAAACGGGCCGCGGAACTGCTCGACTATCTGGAAGTTGGCAATCGCGCTGACGCCATGCCCGCCAGCCTGTCGGGCGGCGAGGCACAGCGGGTGGCGATTGCCCGGGCCCTGGCCAACAAACCGCGCATTGTCCTGGCGGATGAGCCGACGGCCGCCCTTGATTCCGAGCGCGCAGGCATTGTCATGGACCTCTTGCGCAAACTGGCCATTGACCAGAAAGCGGCAGTCATCGTCGTTACCCATGACGAAAAGATCTATGACCGCCTCGATTATATCTACCAATTGCGCGACGGCGTCCTGGACATCGAGTCCCAGGAAGACTCTTAAACATTCGCGCCATCTGATCTTCTCGATTTTCTAGTATTACAACAAACCAATTCCCGTAGGTCACACATCATAAAACGCTTTTGAATATTGGAAATCTGATGAAACTATGCGTATGTTGTTGACAGTGCATGTGCCGTAGCGGCCCTTGTCAAAAGACATATCTCTATCAGGATTCACGTGCATGTCAGGGCCAAACAGGAGGTAAAACATGTCACATATCGTCATACTGGGTGCTGGACTTGGTGGGGTACCGATGGCGCTGGAAATGCGCGAGAGAGCACGACCGTCCGATAAGGTCACGGTCATCTCGGATACTCCAACCTTCAATTTCACGCCGTCCAACCCCTGGGTGGCAGTTGGCTGGCGGACATCCGATCAGATAAAAGTCAGGCTTCGACCAACATTTGAGAAAAAGGGTATTGACCTCATTGAGGTCCGGGCGACCAAGGTCGATGCAGCGGCTAACCAGGTTCTGCTCGAAGATGGCAGCACGATCGCGTATGACTACCTCGTTATCGCGACCGGACCGGAGCTGGCTTTTGACGAAATTGAGGGTTTTGGCCCTGACGGCGGGCATACATCTTCCATTTGCACAACTGACCATGCTGCAGATGCCTGGAACAAATGGCAGGACTTCGTCAAGAACCCAGGACCGATTGTTGTGGGCGCGGTCCAGGGGGCATCGTGTTACGGTCCTGCCTATGAATTTGCATTTATTCTTGATACAGATTTAAGGCGGCGCGGTATACGCGACAAGGTTCCCATGACCTTTGTAACGCCGGAGCCCTATATTGGTCACCTGGGTCTGGATGGTGTTGGTGATACCAAAAGCCTCCTTGAGAGCGAAATGCGCAATCGACACATCAAGTTCATCACAAGCGCCCGGGTGTCAAAGTTCACCGATGGAGCCGTCATTGTCGAAGAGGTAGCAGAAGGCGGAGAGGTGACCAGGACCAGTGAAATCGAGCAGTCCTATACCATGATGTTACCAGCCTTTCGGGGGGTCAGTGCTGTTTCCGACATTGACGGTCTGGTCAATCCCCGGGGGTTTATCACCGTTGACAAGAAGCAGCGCAATGCAGCCTTTCCCAATATTTTTTCTGTAGGTGTCTGTGTTGCCATCCCGCCCGTTGGTACCTATCCCATTCCGGTTGGTGTGCCCAAGACAGGCTTTATGATCGAATCCATGGTGCGCGCTACAGCCCACAATATTCGGTCTCTGCTCGATGGCAACGAGCCGAATTGTGAAGCAACATGGAATGCATTCTGTTTGGCGGATTTTGGTGATGGCGGTGTTGCCTTTGTAGCCATGCCCCAGATCCCCCCCCGCAATGTCAACTGGTCTTCAGACGGCAAATGGGTTCACCTGGCAAAGATCGCATTTGAAAAATATTTCCTGAGAAAAGTACGAAAGGGCGTGAGTGAACCCTTCTATGAGCGTTTCATTCTGGACCGGCTGGGAATTACAAAGCTGCGTAACGACTGACCGAACTGATGTAGATGCCGCCGCCTGATCGGCCCCTCTGTGCAGACGCGAGCCAAATCAAATTCACAATGCGGTGAACAGGATTGGGCCGAGCGTCATGACCAAAACTGCCACGACCACAATGGCGACCACATCGAGGATTGCACCTGCCCTGATCATATCGTGAACTTTGATGGCGCCGCTGCCAAATACGATAGCGTTGGGCGGCGTAGCGACCGGCAACATAAATCCGATGGTCGCCGCCAGCGCAACCGACATCGCAAGAAGTCCGGGATCGAACCCGAGACCAGCTGCACTTGCGCCCGCGACCGGTAGAAATATCGCCGCAACCGCCGTGTTGCTGGCGAGTTCGCCGAGGAGCACGATGACGATAAAGATCCCCAACAAAAACAGGAATATTGGCAGAAAGGCGAGGATGGAAACCGCCCCGCCGATCCAGATTGCGAGGCCGCTTGTATTGATAGCGTCGGCAAGCGCCAGGCCGCCTCCAAACAACAACAGGACATCCCAGCGAATTGTCTTTGCCTCTTCCCAGGATAAGAGCCGGTCGTGACCGGATCGCGTGGCCGGCATGATAAACAGCAAAAGTGCCGCTGAAATAGCAATGCCCGCGTCGCTCAGGCGCAATTGCGGGAAAAAACCCGACAGGACATCGCGGAAAATCCACAAGAAGGCGGCAAGGCCAATGACCAGCGAGACGCGAAGTTCAGCCCGGGTGAAAGGTCCCATTTTTTCGGTTTCCCCATCCAGAAACCCCCCTTTCAGCAAATCGCGAGAGATGGAGAAACGGAAGAATACCCTTGTGATCAGTACCCAGGCCACAGGCAACAGGATGAGGACAGCAGGAACACCAATCATCATCCACCGCCAGAATTCGATTTCAATGCCCCAGGTCTTGGCCATGAACCCTGCAAAGAGCGCATTGGGCGGCGTTCCGATCAAGGTCCCCATGCCGCCAATTGTGGCTGAATAGGCAATCGCCAACATCAACGCAGTCGAAAATTGGGCAATCTCCGACTTTTCGCTTTCATTGGCCTGCACATAAACCGCTGTGCAAATCGATTGACCAATGGGGAGCATCATCATGGTGGTCGCAGTGTTGCTTACCCACATGCTCAGTACAGCCGTTGCGATCATTATGCTGGCAATGATGCCGGACAAACTCGAACTCCCCATTTTGAGCAGGCCGAGCGCGATACGCTGGCTTAGATGCTGCTTCACCATGGCTTTGGCCATGAGAAACCCGCCAAGGAACAAGAAGATTAGCGGATGGGCAAATGAGGTAGCGGTAGAGTCAACGGTCCCGATTCCAAGGGCCGGGAAAAGAACAATGGGTAGCAGTGCCGTGGCGGCAAGCGGCACCGCTTCGGTCATCCACCACAGGGCCATGAGCAGACAGACAGCCGCGACGGCCCAGCCTTCCGGGCCAAGGCCTGTCGGTGCGGGAAGCGCCAGCATGGTGAAGAAGACAGCGGGACCGACTATCAAAGCAGCCTGCCGGATTGCCGCTTCGGGATCGATCTTCATTGCCGACCACATTTTAAAGATCATTACCCGTGGCTTCCTAATTCGAAGTCATCGCAACGGCCTCTCTGAGCCGTCGCGCAGCAATTAAATAGGCCGCTTGTCTGTACCTGCACTCATTACCCGTTGCAACGGCGAAGACCTGATCCGAAGCCCAAGAGAGCTTTTCGGTCAGCTCTTCGATAACCCGCTCTTTCTTCCACGGCATCTGCTGCATATTTTGCACCCATTCGAAATAGCTGACGATGACGCCGCCAGCATTGGCCAGGATATCGGGTAGAACCGTTATCCCCCGATCTGCCAGAATCTTGTCTCCTGCATACGTGGTCGGGCTGTTTGCCGCTTCCACAACGATCCTGGCCCTGATCTTCCCGGCCATATTTTCATCAATGACACCGTCAAGTGCCGCTGGTACGAGATAGTCGCAAGACAGTTTCAGCAGATGGTCATTGGTGATTGCCTTCGCACCCTCGTATGCCGACACGCGCGCCCCGGCATCGATATGACTACAAAGAGCGTCGATATCGAGCCCGCTTTGATCAAATACGCCACCTCTGCTGTCACTGACGGCGATTACTTTCATACCATGACTATGAAAGGCTTTGGCGGCATGAGTACCGACATTGCCAAAGCCCTGTATCACTACGGTTTTTCCTTCAATTTCTTCAGCGTGGTGTCGGGCATGCTCGCGTACCACAATGGCAACCCCTGTGCCGGTCGCCTCCTCGCGACCTTCCGAACCGCCAATCAGAAGCGGCTTTCCCGTAACGACACCCAGCGTGTAGCCGTAAATTTTTGAATATTCGTTCTGAATCCAGGCCATAATTTGGTCGTTGGTACCGATGTCCGGGGCCGGGATATCCAGACTGGGGCCAATACCCCGGTGAATTTTTTCTACGAAGGCCCGCGTCAGGGACTCAAGTTCGCGGTGGCTCAAGCTGCGCGGATCGCAGTCAATTCCGCCCTTTGCACCACCAAAGGGGACTTTGACCAACGCGCTCTTCAATGACATCAGCGCGGCCAGTCTGCGGGAGCCTGCCAGGTTGACAGAAGGATGGAATCTGAGACCGCCCTTGAAGGGGCCGAGTGCATTGTGGTGTTGAACGCGGTAGCCATAAAATATCTCCAGGCTACCATCGTCACGCAGTAAGGGTATCTGCACGCGAATTTCACGGCTTGCACCCGACAGGAGTTCGAAAACCTGATCATTATACTCAAGCGCCTTGCAGGCCTCATGCAGGAAAAGCGAGTTCTCTTGTGTTTTTGTTCGCCTGTCTGGTGGTCTCTGGCTCATTGGTGGTGCGGGTCCTGTTTGTTTGGGGCATCTTGTGGCCAGATTGAGATAATATTCTGAGTGTATCCCGACAATCTATCCAGTGTTCAAAAGCGCATCGTATTCCGGGGCAAGAGTGCTATTAACAAATCAGGTAGGCTGCGCCCCGTCCACACCAATCTCGTTGAGAAAGGCAAAGAATGAAGGAACAAGAAGCAGTGACGCAATCGTCGCGGTCATCAGACCGAAGACAAGACTGGCGACCAGCGGTATCAGAAGCTGCGCCTGTGTACTTGTCTCCACAAGCAGGGGCGTAAGTCCGGCGAGCGTGGTCAAGGTCGTCAGCATGATCGGACGGAAACGTTCGCGTGCTGCTTGCCGCCCGGCATCCACCGGGCTCATGCCATTTCGCATTCCATCCTTGATGAACGTTATGAGCAGAATATTGTTGTTGACGACCACGCCGGCCAGGGTGGCAAAACCAACCAGGCTTGGCATTGTAAGATCAAGCCCCATCAACACATGCCCCCACACAACTCCGATCAGCCCCATTGGAATCGCCAGCATCACGAAGATCGGTTGGAGGTAGTTGCGGAACTGAAACGCAAGGATCAGATAGATGCCGACGATCCCGATTAACAGGTTCGTCTGCAGCGCACTTCCCGTCTCGGCAGTCTCTTTGTCCTGCCCTTGCGAGGAGAACCGTACCATCGGATATTTCTCCTTCAACTTCGGCAGTACGCGCCCCTTTAGTATTTGCATTATTTCCCGCGCATTCGCCAGCTCAGTATCTATAGAAGCCTGGATCGTTACCGTCCGCTGGCCATTGACCCGGTGGATGCGGGCATAACCACGCTCTTCCTCGATAACAGCGACGGCACTCAAAGGTATAAGGGTTCCATCCGGACTGCGCAGTTTCATATAGCGCAATTCTTCAATACTATTGCGATCCTGGTTGGCGAGACGAATCATAACATCATAAGCTTCTCGATCACGCCAGACCTCGATGCTGGTCTTGCCATAGAGCGCAGCACGCAGTTCATCGGCAACCGTGCGCGCTGTGATCCCGAACACACCGGCTGAGTCCTTGAGACGAACGCGCAATTCAGGCTTGCCCGGGCGCAAATCATCGGAAATATCCTCTATCCCCTTAAGGCTTGCCAGGAAATCTTGTATCTCGAAGGAGACCTTCTCGAGCTGTTCAAGATTGCTGCCATGAATACGAAGATCAATCGCCTTGCCGGCAACGCCGCGCTCTTTATCCGTGAATTTCAATGCGACCACATCGGGAAGATCGCCGGTTAGTTCCCGCCAACGTGTCAATATCTCATCGACCGTGCTTTGACGCTCTCCCGCTGGCAGCAGATCAGCGCTGACGGTTGCGATATGAGGTCCGCTCTCATAAGCATCAACGTTGGTATTGAAGAGTACAGAGATGTTTTTTATTAACCGCCGACCGCCCTTCTCCCGGGCCGAGAATTCGTCATCGAGGCGCTTGAGCATGCCTGTAATGTGGGAGACTGTCTCCTCTGTTCTCGACAGAGGTGTGCCTTGCGGAAGAATAATACGTGCCTGAATGACATCGCTTTCGAGATTGGGAAAGGCCTGATACTTCAAAACCCCTGCAGGAATGAGTGCGAACGACACCAATGCCAGGAACATCATAATCCCAATGGACAGGCCGGGCTTTCGCGTGGCCCGCACCACCACAGGCATAAAGATGCCTTCGCGCAATCCCTCAAACCTTTTTTCGAATCCAGACTGGAGCTTTGATCGACTGTTCGCATCTGTTTTCTTAAGGGAATGCGCAAGATGTGAAGGAAGGATGAGGAAAGCCTCAACGAGGCTGACTATCAGGGTGATCAACAAGACCGCCGGAAGAAATTTCAGGACGGCACCCATTTTTCCGGTGAGAAATGCGAGAGGTCCAATAATCATGGCCGTCGTCAGGAAGGATGAAATGACACCAGGCATAACCTGGCGCGTGCCGTCAACGGCCGCATCCAGCGCCTTCTTCCCTTTTTCCAGCTGCGCCGCCACATTCTCGGAAATTACGATGGCATCGTCCATAAGAAGTCCTATGGCAACCAAGAGCCCGACAAGGGTCATCATATTCAGGCTGTAGCCGAGAGTGTGCATGGCGAAGACTGCGCCAAGGAAAGAAACCGGCAACCCCATGGTCACCCAAAAGCTAAACCGGAGTGAGAAGAACAGCCACATAGTAAGAAAGACCAAAACCAGACCCTGAAGGCCATTACTCAAGAGAATGCGCAACCGATCGCGAATATTACTGGTCACGTCTGAACTGATTTCCAATTGCACACCGCGCGGCGCCATGGCCTGCTCTCGAGCCAGGTTCTCATCAATCGCCTCCATCACTCTCAAACTGTCCTGGTCATCGGTTTTGGAGATCTCCAACAAGGCTGCACGCCGGCCGTTGAACAGAACCTTGTCCTCGGGCCTGTCGAAGACTGTACGGATGTCGGCCAAATCGCCCAGGCGCACCTGCCCGCCGGTCTGGCCGGAAACGATTATGAGATCAGCAAGTTCTCCTGATGTGCGGCGCTGTTCGCTGAAGCGGACGACGAAGTCGCCGCTGCCCGTTTCCATGATGCCGGCAGGAAGGTCCACGCTTTGCCGTTCCACCGCCGTCCTCACGTCTGAAATGCTGATGCCATAGCGCTGCAAGACGCCAGCAGGTAACTCGATGGCAAAATCCTGATCGGAAAACCCCTGTATCCGGACCTGAGCGATACGATGGTCGCGCTTCAGGCGCACCTTGACGGCTTCGGCATATGCCTTGAGCCCGCGAGGAGACATATCGCCAGTGATGGCGATGCTGGCAACCGAGGCGATCCGCTCCAACTTGATGACGGTCGGTTTCTCAACCTTGTCCGGAAACGCTGTAATGGCTTCGACCCGGGACTTCACATCATTGAAGAACTCCTCAATGTCCGCGCTTTCGCGCATCTGAGCCGTCGCGATAGCAATGTTTTCACGAGCGTCGCAACGGATCTCGACCAGGCCTGCGATGGCATCCAAAGCATCCTCAAGCCTCTGGCAGACCGCCTCCTCGACTTCGCCCGGAGTGGCGCCGGGATAGCTGGCGCGGATCTCCACCTCGGTTGGCGGAACCACCGGGAAAGTGTCACGCTGCAATTTTGGAAGGGCGGAAAGCCCGAGAATCATGATGGCGACCATAAATACGTTGGCCGCTGTCGGATGGGTGCCAAAGTAGCGGATCAATTCCCCGGCTCCCTGGCTGTCGCTTCGGCGATCATTCGGCGCTTTGTCTGCTTGTCCTCCTGAGGGGTCAACAGCATGCCTTTTACCGCAAAGGTCAGGTCAGACGTTACGATTTGATCACCAGCGTTGATGCCCTTTTTCAACACGGCATACCCCTTCTGGGAAAACTTGATCTCGACCTTACGAATCTCCAACCGTGAATCAGCATTAATCATATAGATCGTGCCCTGATGGATCGCACTTAACGGCACGACGATCTGATCCTTAACGGGGGCGGCGGTGAGTTCAACTTCCACGAAGGTATTCCGGTACAGTGGAGGGCGTTCCCCTGGCCTCGCCACTTCGAGCGGTCGGTCCACCGCAACGACAACGCCCAGGCTTTGGGTTTTGACGTCTATGGTTCCGGTAACGCGACTGACGCGCGCTGGCCACTCGACCGTATGCGTTGCCGTGCGAAGACGCACGACAGCCTTAAGGGCCAGTGCACCCTGACGCACGCCTGCTTCACTTCCTTTGCCTGACACGCTGACTAGCGGGCGCAGGATGCCGATGGGGAATTGGGCTGTGACCTCGGCGACATCGAGCCCATCCGCCGAGAACAGGGGCTGCCCCCTATTGGCGTACTGGGCAAGGCCAATGTTAACAGTAGTAATACGAACATCGAACGGCGCGGTCTTATGTGTGCGTTCCAGGTCCAGATCCGCAGCGTCCCTTTGCGCAATACGAACCTGGTGTTCGGCGGTGGTCAGGTCGAGGGTGTTTCGCAGGTTGGTCGCCCGGGCCTGACCCGCAAGCATGGTGCGCTCTGAAGCCTCCAGCGCCGCCTTTGAGATCGTTCCCTTCTGAGCCAGCTCTTTTTTCCGCTCATACTCCGAGCGCAGAAGCTCACTTTCCTTCCTGGCGATCGCCAGGCCGTCGCGAGCGGTCTTGATCTTCAGGTCGGCGGCACGTAATTGGGCATCGGCTTCAGCCAATGCCAGCCGATAGTTGGAATCATCCAATTGCAACAACCCGGTTCCCGCCACAACGACCTGGCCGTCTCTCAGTTCGTCAGCAATCCAGATCACTTGACCGGCTACCTCGGCCACGGCGTCCCATGTTCGTGCCGGTGCGACCTGTCCATACCCGACAACACCGGGGACCACATCGATCAGGGAGACCTTGATTGCGCGAACCTTGACGGGGCGTTCCGCCGTCTCCACCTTCTGCGGGCCGCTTTTCATTATCGGCGCAATGACGACGACTGCGACGCCGATCAAGATCGGCAGGATCAGCCAAATAAAGGGTTTCCATCTGGTCGAGAGTAAAATCTTTTCCATGAACCGATTCCGCTTGTTCCCACACCATCACTTGTAAAGATGATGTGGTTTTTTTTATCGATACGCAACAACATCTTTCGCGAAGTCCGGCACACTTCCTGATAAGGCAACCTCCCCCTGGTGACTGGCAAGAACTTCATCCGGACGTGATCCGCATACCTTTCAAAGCCGCCAGGATCCTTCCAGCCCCCGTTGAACCTGGTCTCAGGGTCACCAAAAGAAGAAATAGACCGGGCCTTGATGCTGACTTTGTCGCTGAACTGTTTTTTGAGTTCAACAATACGGCGTTCAGCGATATAGACCCAGCCACACAGAATGCCGGAAAAGCACGTAAATTGAAAAGGGGTCGAGGACATCAGATTTTTCTCTATTTTCGCGGCATCTCCGGCGCAGGACGCAGGTGAGACTAAATCAAAACCGGGCCACTGGAAATCTGGTGAGGCTTTTCATCACAGCCAACCAACTCACCTTCGGTTAGTGAGGCACAATCTGACAGGGCGCCCATATAGAAGTGCACAATTGCCTTTACCAGGGAACGTTTATTGATATGTTGTTCGCCATTCGCGGGCTTTGATTCAATCAACAGGGAGGAGCATATGTTCCACAGAGTCATCTGGACCTTGATAGCCGGCTTTGGAGCCTTGTTCCTGCAGCTTCTGTTGACAGAAAACTCTCGAGCGCAAGAAACTGTGCAGCCGCAGCGGATTGCAGTACGAATTGACGAAACCCCCATCCAGGATCTCAAAGCCGTCTATGCGACGGTCGAAAGCACTGATGTAGTCACAGCACGCGCGCGCATTGGCGGTACTGTATTCGCACTAAGTGCAGATGAAGGTGATTTCGTTGAGGCAGGAAGTACAATAGCGACCGTCGTTGATGACCGGCTTGCCCCACAGGTTCGGGCACTGGACGCCCGGGTTACCGCTCTTGGGGCGGAGGTCCGACAGGCACAAACAGATCTTGAGCGTGCTCGTCAACTTCTCGAAAGAGGCGTGACGACACAGGCCAGGCTGGAAGCAGCGGAAACCCGGTTTCAGGTTGCCCAGGGCCAACTCGACTCTGTCAAACAGGAACGCAGCGTTCTGATCCAGCAGCAACGTGAGGGTGAAGTGCTGGCACCGACCAGCGGGACGATTCTCGATGTAAAAGTTACAGCGGGTACCGTCGTTTTTGCCGGGGAACCGGTTGCGGAGATTGCATCAGAAGATTATGTCCTTCGCATTCGCTTGCCCGAACGTCATGCCCGCCATTTAAAGAAAGGCGACGAGGTCAGTGTTGACAAATCGGTTCTGGGCAGAGAACTCGCCGCAACAGGGACAATACATCAGGTTTATCCGCGCATTATAGATGGTCGGGTTATTGCCGATGCGAAAGTTGATGGTCTCGGTGCATTCTTTGTCGGAGAGCGCATTCGTGTATGGGTTTCGGCGGGCGAGCGGCAAGCCATCTTGCTGCCTGTGGAGTTTATTCAAACCCGATTTGGTGTCGACTTCGTTACATTGTCATTTGATGAAGGCCGAACAGAGCGGGAAGTTATTATCCAGCGCGGACGTGGTCATGAGGGGAACACGGTCGAAATTCTCTCAGGCCTCGCTGAGGGGGACATTGTGGTTACGCCATGAAACCAGGGATTTCCGGAAACTTAACAAAACGCTTCATAACGTCACCACTGACGCCGCTGATCCTTCTTGCCTCGCTCGTTATGGGCCTCGCGGCACTGGTTTCGATCCCGCGCGAAGAAGAGCCACAAATCAGTGTGCCGATGGTCGATATCTTCGTCCGTGCAGACGGTCTGCGCGCGCAAGATGCCGTCGAACTGGTGACCGAGCCCCTTGAAGCCATCGTCAAGGCGATTGACCAGGTCGAGCATGTCTACAGTCAAACCAGAGACGATACCGTGCTCATCACTGCACGGTTTCTGGTGGGAACAGATTCCGACGATGTTATCTTGCGTGTGCACGAAGAGATCCGGGCCAATTTTGACCAGATACCTGTCGGGATCCCTGAACCGCTGATCGTTGGCCGGGGCATCAATGATGTGGCCATAGTAGTTGCAACATTGAGCCCCTCCCCCGAGATCGCCGAAAAATGGCACGACAGTGCTCTCTTCAATATTGTTGAAGAACTGCGCGCAGAGATTATGACGATCGATGATGTCGGGCTGACCTATATTGTCGGCGGCGGGCCTGATCAGATCCGTGTTGAGCCCGACCCCGAAAGGCTCTCGATTTACGGCATCACGCTGCAGCAGCTGGTTGGCAAAGTGAGGGATGCAAACAGATCCTTTGTTGCCGGCCGCGTCCGCGATCTGGACCGCAGCCTGCCGGTGGTTGCCGGGCAGACTCTGGAAGGCATCCCTGATATCGGGCTCTTGTTGCTGACGACACGGGATGGCAAGCCGGTTTATGTGCGCGATGTTGCCGATGTTGTTCTGGATGCCTCTCCCGGTGCAGCACGCGTGTGGAATTTTTCCCGAAGCGGCGATAACTGGTCGCGCACACCGGCAATTTCTCTGGCGATCGCAAAGCGTGAAGGCGCGAATGCCGTTGTCGTTGCCGAACAGGTTCTTGAGCACCTGGAACATCTCAAAGGCACGCTCATCCCCGAAGGCGTTCAGATCTTCATAACACGCGACTATGGGGAAACGGCCGATGAAAAAGCCAACGAACTGCTATATCATCTGGCACTTGCAACGATATCTATCGTCTTGCTTATTACTTTCGTTGTTGGCTGGCGCGAAGGAATTGTTGTCTTCATTGTTATCCCGACGACGATTCTGCTGACAATGTTTGCATCCAACATGATGGGATACACCATCAATCGGGTGAGCCTCTTTGCGCTGATTTTTTCGATCGGGATCCTCGTTGATGACGCGATTGTAATGATCGAGAATATTGCGCGGCATTGGGCTATGAAGGACGGTCGTACAAAGGTCGCCGCAGCAATCGAGGCGGTTTCAGAAGTTGGAAACCCGACGGTCATCGCCACATTGACTGTCGTCACAGCGCTCCTGCCAATGCTGTTCGTCTCAGGACTGATGGGCCCTTATATGGCTCCCATTCCGGTCAATGCCTCCGTCGCCATGGTTATCTCCTTTTTTGTAGCAGTCATGATTGCTCCCTGGCTCATGCTCAAGCTTTCCCGAGATACTGCATCGGGTGAAATGCTCAATGACAGCCACAACGCCCATGAAGATGGCGGAGGCATTCTGGGCTCGCTATACAGACAAGTCGCTCGTCCGATTATCAGCTCTCGGAGGCGCTCCAGGATATTTCTTTTTGTTGTTGCCGGGGCAACTTTGGCCTCATTGCTCTTGATTGCAACCGGACTTGTCACCGTCAAGCTTCTGCCATTTGACAACAAGTCCGAGATACAAGTCGTCATTGACCTGCCGGAAGGGTCAAGCTCTGAAAGAACAGAGCGCGTACTGACACATGCCGCAGAGCTTCTGTATCCGATCAATGAAATCGTCTCCATACAGAGTCACAGCAATACTTCTGCCCCCTTTAATTTCAATGGTCTGGTGCGACACTACTTTCTGCGACAGTCGCCGGAGCTTGGAGATCTTCAGATCAACCTTCTGCCCAAAGGTGATCGAAAACGCACCTCACACAAAATAGCCCTGGAAATGCGGGAACGACTGTCGGGACTTGTAAAGCCCGACGGCACGGCCGTCAGTGTCGTCGAAGTCCCGCCCGGCCCCCCGGTTCTTGCAACCCTCCTTGCTGAGATTTACGGCCCTGATGCGGAAACCCGTCGCGCAGTCGCACGTGAAATAAGGAAGATCTTCGAAGGCGTCCCTTTCATCGTCGATGTCGATGACAGTATGGGCTCCCGGGCGCCACGACTTCATCTGGAGATCAATCAAGAGCACCTGGAATTTTTCGGTGTTGAGCAACGCGATGTCTACGACACCCTGGCAATGCTTCTGAACGGCGTTCCGGTCGGCTATTCCCACAGAGGGGATGGACGAAATCCCATCGAAATTGCAGTCGAGCTGCCTGCCCGAGACCTCAGCTGGAGTGAACGGCTGGCGTCCACACCCGTCCCCTCCAATGCCCTGCCCGGAGACCGGCGGATTGCCGAGCTTGGGGACGTCCTCAGCATCAATGAAATTGAAGGCAGTCACGCGATCTACCGCCGCAACGGCAGATTTGCGGAGATGGTGACGGCTGAACTTGCAGGCCTTTATGAAGCCCCGATCTATGGCATGATGGAGGTGCAGCGCCTGATTGACGAGCATGACTGGGGAGCGCTTGAGCGTCCCTCCATTCGCCTCCATGGCCAACCGTCCGGCGACAAGCACAATGTCCTCTTGTGGGATGGCGAGTGGGAGGTCACTTACGTTACTTTTCGCGACATGGGCAGCGCCTTTGCGCTGGCACTTCTGGGCATATACTTCCTCGTTGTCGTCCAATTCGGTTCGTTCCGTGTGCCAATCGTCGTCCTCACACCCGTCCCACTTACGCTGATCGGTATCATGCTCGGTCACTGGATCTTTGGCGCCGCCTTTACGGCCACATCAATGATCGGCTTCATTGCTCTTGCCGGCATCATCGTGCGCAATTCCATACTTCTGGTTGACTTTATCCGGTCGCGGGAGGGAAGCGATGCGACACTTGAAAGCGTTCTCCTTGAGGCAGGTTCTATCCGCTTCAAACCGATCCTGCTAACCGCAGTAGCGGCGATGATCGGGGCCGGTGTCATTCTATTCGATCCAATCTTTCAGGGCCTTGCGATCTCTCTCCTGTTTGGGCTAGCAAGCTCGACATTACTTACGGTGCTGGTGATCCCGGCGATCTATCGGGTGTTCAAAAGTGAATAAAGGGCAGAAGCTCGGTTTTCCGATGGAATGTCTTGATTGAGGCCTGTGGGCTGCAAATTTCAATTCTTCGTTCTTGGTGCACAAGACCGCTGAATCCGGGTTGTGCCCTGGCTCTTTCATCCCATATACATTAGGGTCTTCACCTCGGCGTTGCTGGTGCAAGGTGCGCCGGGGTTGGTCCGCACCCCCTCTTACAGGAGCTGACACCCATGCGTGTTATTCAAATCCCGGTTGCCGATCGCCCAGAATGTGTTGCTGCACTCGGCATGGCTTTTTCGATTGCCAGGCAAACTGGCGCCGACGTGAAAGGTATTTATGTTCGTGCCCATCGCGGCATGGCAGTAAAGGTTCCTGTCAGCACCGACTGGCGCCAAACCTGGGGCGAGACGGTTGACTGGATGTATGC
The DNA here is from genome assembly GCA_030614785.1 of Alphaproteobacteria bacterium. Lineage (GTDB taxonomy): Bacteria > Pseudomonadota > Alphaproteobacteria > M2410 > M2410 > JAUWTJ01. Next base: position 48,833 of record JAUWTJ010000020.1, read on the forward strand.
AAGCGAGAAAGAGATGGTTGAACACTGTCGCTCGGCCGCAGCACTTTTTGAAGAGATCGCGACCGCCAACGATTACAAACTGGCGCACAAACCCAGAAAGGATTTATCGCCGGTTGCAATTTGGCACGAGCGGGTTGGCACTCCAGACCATATCATGCCCATCATCGGCCCTACCGCAGATATGATGATTGTCTCACGTCCTGCGAAGAGAGGCGGCCAAAAAGCTAAAGTCTTCCTGATGCAGGCTTTGATGCACAGCCACCGCCCCGTCCTGGTCGTTCCGCAAAAGCCGGTGAAGTCTATCGGTCGGCATATCGCAATCGCGTGGAATAGAAGCGGCGAAGCGGCGCGCATTGTGCATGGCGCTCTTCCGCTTCTGAAGGTCGCCGACAAGGTCACCTTCGTTACTGTCGGGCCGCCGTCCGGGGCTGGCCCGAGCGCGTCCGAGATGGTCCAGTTCCTGCGCCATCACGGTGTTGCCGCAGGCAAGCTGTCAGTGGCCAGGGGAAGTGCCGAGGAGGAACTCCCGAAGGCCTGCCACACCATTGGCGCAGACTTGCTGGCGATGGGCGCCTATAGCCGTAACCGGGTCTCCGAGGTGCTGTTCGGCGGGGTCACCCGGCATATGATGAGTGCCGCCGACATCCCTGTCTTGATGCTCCATAGCTGAATTTGCTTTGGACGTCTGATCCAGGTCAATCTGAGCCTTTCGCAACGATGCCAAAAAGTCCGCTGCTGCAGGCGAGGCAGGCAAATCAAACCTTGAAGACCGCTATACCTTTGTTGGCGGACGCAAATGAGGTGCCATCATAAATTCATGAATTGATCGAAATCAATGCTGAGGCTCCCACCAGGTAATAGAGGACACACAGTACACTCCCCCAATACCAAAGAGGATGACATGAGCTGGAAAGTCAAAATTGCATTCTGTGCCATGTTGATGATGGGGTTGCCAGTCATCGGCGGAGCCTCGGCGATAGCTGCCGATGACCGCACGCCGGTGACACTCCCCCCTGAAATCAAGGCTCGGTTTTTGGCCGAAATGCGGGGCCATATGGGCAACCTTGACGACATCCTTTCTGCGCTGGCTGAAGGAAACTTTAATGAAGCCGCCGATGTCGCCGCCATCCACATGGATTTCGGCCACTCTGTGTGGGGAGGCATGATGGAAGAGGGCATGTCCGCCGATCAGGCCATACAGATGAAGGAAATGATGCGCAGCCAAGGAATGGGCATGGGACAAGGCCAGGGAATGGGTAAGGGCATGGGCCGCTTTATGCCGGAAGACTTCCGCGCCATGGGCGGATCCTTCCACGAAGCCGCCGCGGTCTTCGCTACTCGTGCCCGCGCCGCCGCGGCGCGGCCGACGGTCAAGGACTATAGGGAAACGACCGAGGCGCTGCAGGAAGTGACCGCTGCCTGTCGAGGCTGCCATGAGGTGTTCCGGGTGGAGTGAGGGCTGGACCTCCTTCGCCAGCACCGCTTCCAGCCCCGGGACCTGGAGACAAGACAAACTGTCAGCTTCGGACGCGGACGAGTGCGCCAGATCCTGTGGGGTGCGAATTACTAATCAAGCCGCTTCCGGTAGCTGATACAGGCCGTGGCAGTACGACTTCCAGCGACCGGTTTCCAATCTGACGACCTTTCGTGTTGTGTTTTCGCCTCTGGCATTCGGTGCTGCGCCATCAATACCTTGATGCGGACGGACTGAATTGTAGTATTCCTTGGATAACAGCAGTTTCCTCTCCAGATCGCTGGTAGCCCAGAAAGGAACCTGGTCCAGGTATTCCCGCCTAATTGTCCCGATCAGCCTCTCGACAAAGGGATGAGACATGGGAGCGTAAGGAATGGTCTTTACTTGTTCCACTTCGAGAATCCGGAGATTGGCATTCCACTGGCGATATCGAAACAGCGGGTCATTGTCTGAACTCAGATATTGAGGGCATTCGGATCCGCTGATGATGCTGTTGAGCATGGCGCACACGTCAGGTCCATCAGGCGCTCCTGCATTGACCGCAAAGCCAATAATCCTCCGGGTAAATTGATCCATGACGACCATTACCCAATGCGACTTGAGGATCAGCGATTCTCATCGGAAGAGATCTACGCTCCAGAGACTGTCCTTGCTGTGGCCCAGGAAAGTGAGCCAAGATGGACTATTGGATCCAGGCTCCGGTTTGTAGTTTTTAGCGAGCACGCGCCGTACCAGGTCCTTGTCGATCTCAGCATCGAAGATCAGGGTAATCTGATCGGCGATACGCTGGTACCCGATGTTCGGGTTCCTGTGTTTCATCTCGACGATCAAGGAAATCAGTTCCGCAGAAGGCCCTTTCGGCCCCGGCTTGCCGCGAGTTTTTGGAGTGAACAGAAGGCGGTACTTCCGTTTGACCAGTGCGCGATGGAAGCTGAGTACTGTAGATGGTTTCAGAACAATGGCTGATCGAAACAGCCGGTAAGGGCGCATCCAGATTGCACACAGACCGACTATGACCCGGTCCATCGGCCGAAGGCTCGGAGCTCGTGCTCGCGAGCGATTAAGAACAACAAGCTGATGTTTTACGAGTAGAGATTCAGCCACCACAGACCGCGCCCCGCCAGGTCCCAGCAGCCGGGCGATCGTCACAAGAAGGTGGATGAAAAGTATGGCAAGATCACGCATAACTGTCGCATCGTAGTCAAACCTCAGTGTGTGACAAGACTATGAAATCACCCGGTTTCGTGCGACAAATAACAATTCGCACCTCACACGTGTCATGCCGGTCAAGAGGCTTCCGTTAACTCCTGAGGAGGCATTTCCGGTGGCGTTTCTGGCGGCACTTCCGGAGTTGTGTCCGGCGGCACTTCCGGTGCTGTTTCCGGCGGCAGTTCCGGAGTTGTGTCTGGCGGCATTTCCGGTGGTGTTTCTGGCGGCATTTCCGGGGGCTCTTTTGGCGGCACCTTCGGTTTTCCATTATTCGACCGACCGAACAGTCTCAATAGGTCGCCTTGCTTGATGCCTTCAAAATAAAGGGACAAATCGTCGAGCGCGGCGTCGTCAGTTGTCTGTTGAAGTTGACGGTCGAGCAGGTTTGAAAGCGTTTCGCTTGTCATTGCGTCCGCTCCATCTTTGTGCATATTGGAACCCTCATCATCAGGATACGCTATCACAATCTTGTTTCAAAAAGCCATTGTGTATCAATCGGGATTAGGTTGTCCGTGATATTATGCCGCACCAGATCTGTAATTCGGGACGGTGGCGTTCTTTAGATCGACCAAGGCTTTGCGACGCTGCAATCCGGCAACCGCGTCTTCAACATTGATCCGCTATCGTCCTCTGACGCCATCATGCGGAGGGCCAGGATCCTCCCGCGGAGAGAACCGGACAAAAAGTCCCGAGTTAGAGAACAGCCCTGGCTAAACCCGGGCGTTCGGCTCACACTGTCATCGCGTCTGTTATCAAGGGAACAAGCGACATTAAGGCTCAATTGGTCTGCTGTGCCCGCGGTAGCGGATTACTTCCAGCAAGGTCATCGAGGACCGACATTGACCCAAAGCGGACATGTGCAATCAATGGGTTCCGGCGTGGACCAGCATGTCGGCGACGAAAATCCCGACAGAGCCGTTATCCTCTTCCGGTTTAGGTGGATTGAAGTCGTTGGGTTCAGCCCATCTAAGTCTCCGCTACCGCGGAGGCATCACTTCGGGATGGCTAAAGTAGACTCTAACTCTTCTCCCGGCGGTGCTGCCAGGGCCAGCGACCTTCGATTTCGAACTGCAGCATCAGGCTAAGCATCACGCGAATTAACACGATCAGGGCCAGGACCGCGGCCCCCGTCAGGGTCTGGTCGACGGTGACGGTGCGGATGATGTCCCCGGCGATGAGAAATTCGAGTCCCAGGATGATCGATCGGGCGAGATCCTGTCGGAACTGTTGGTATGCATCCAGCGATTCAAGCCGGCGCAGTCGGCCGACAAACCAAATCGCCGAAAGAGCAAAACCGACGACAATGCTGATTACGCCCACCGCCTCGATCACGTAGCCAGCGATGCCGAACAGGTCCCGGAGTGGGGTCATTGGCGTCTCCTGCGAGTGGCTGAGCACCTATCATGAAGGAACTGCGCCGCATTGCAATATTTCGTTCTATCCTGGCACCGCGAATTGATGAACAAGCCGTGTTCTTGTTGCAGTGGATTTGCTTTTGGGACTTGCGCCCGACGCAAACATAGAACCGCTTCTCAGGTGCCAACCGCGATGTCATTGAGGACATTATCAACGCCGAAGATGTACCAGGCATCGTTTTCAGCCATATTTCTTTCGGGTGCACTTGTGACAAGACCTGTCAGGTGCACGACACGGCCGCGAACGCCGACCTTGACCTGCGATGCGTTGACAAATGGATCTCTTTCAAGGGCGATACGGACCGCCTCTTCGATCCGTATTGGCGCATCCTCTTCTTCCGGCTCGACCGCCAGCCCGTTGATGACGTCCCGGCTTCCCGGTATCCACCAGGCTAGCACACCGGCCAACCGTTTCCCCGCCAGGCTCCAGACGGCCCCGTTGAGCGTGACGATCCCGGCATCGACCTCTGTGAGAATACGTCCCGGATTCTGCGGCTCCCCGGGCCGGAGTGTTTCGACCCGGCCATTCTTGAGTTCGGCGATTTCAAGCCCGGTGAATTCCGATGCCGGCATCAGGACTTTACGCAGATGATCTCTGATTTCCGCGTCGCCCATCGGCGAGGCTGGTCTGACCCGCAGTCGATCGAGAATGCCCGACACTTCCGGCAGCGCGGCAGCCTGTTCAAGCGCCAGACGCTTCAGGGCAACGCTGTCGACCTCACCTTCAAGCAGTAATACTCCGTCGGCGCCCAGCTCAAGCCGGTCGGGACTGAAAGCAGGCCCCAGGCGCGGTATACTTCGCAAGTTAGCGCGGACCTTTTCAATGGTATCCTGGTTGTTCATTTTTTCAATCCACCCATAGGCTTTTGATTTCCTTTGGCAGGCAGCCGATGACATCCTTGATCTCGCCTGCGGAAACATGATTGCTCAGCAATGTGAATACTGCACGCACGATGCGCTCGGGATCCTCGTCGGGGTCCGTGACGAATGCGTCGTCCACATGTGCCACAAAATCTTTTACGCTCTGATCCTGTGTCGAGGCCGGCGCCGGTTGCCACCCTTCATAATAGAAACCGCGGACCAGCATGGGAAGTTGTGCCGCAAGATCGGTAACCTGAATCAGCGGTAGTCGATCTCTCAGGGTGTGAAGAACAACACGCAAGGCCCGGTAAGCGCGCTGTCTGTCGTCCCAATCGAGTGATTCCATTAACTCCTTGAGCCACGCATTGGTAAGATGGGCGGTCTCGTCAAAAACACTGAGTCCTTTCGTGCTCATTTATCCAACCTCCAGGTGATCGATCCATTTTGAACTTGCCGGAGATATCCAGGACGGCGGAGTGTCCCCACGCCTCAAACTACGTCCATGGAAACCACCCGCCTGTCACGGTCGGCTCTCTGGCTGCAAGTCCGGCAGTTTCAAAGACCGACTTCAAGCAAGCAATTCGATAATATGCTGTTTTTCCAGGGTACTATTGAGCCAGATCAAGCTATTTCAATTGAGGAGGACATATTGAGGTCCAGAGCCCTCTTTCGATTAAGGGAGATATGTCCGGAAAAGAATCATATTGAGAGCACGCACCGCACGACGCGGATATGATCATCCGCGGCGCTGCCCCGGATTGCCAGGTCTGCTCATAAGACTTAAGGGCAATTGAGCCGTCTTCTGCCTTCCGATTGGAATTGCCATCACAGACGG
>JAUWTJ010000064.1 GCA_030614785.1 Alphaproteobacteria bacterium
AGACCGCATTGCCGAAAAGAAGCGCTACATCGCCAATGAACGTTCTCTCGTAACTTTCTTTGCCGAAAAGTGGCCCGGGACGAAGTTCGATGCGAGCTGTCAGGTCTATCTGGACAAGATTGAAGGATAGAGAGAAAGCTTCAAGCCAGTTGAGGGCCTCTACCCCAAACAATCCGCCGCCGCCACATAGTCCATCCCGTGCGCCTCGGCGACCGCCTCGACAGTGACCCGGCCCTTGTGGACATTGAGCCCTTCCAGCAGATGCGGGTCGGCCTTCATGGCGGCGTTGGCGCCTTTTTCGGCCAGCGCCAGCGCGAACGGCAAGGTGACGTTGTTGAGCGCGAAGGTTGAGGTGCGCGCCACCGCGCCGGGCATATTGGCAACGCAGTAGTGGACCACGTCATCGACCACATAGGTCGGCTCTGCATGGGTGGTGGCGTGCGAGGTTTCAAAGCAGCCGCCCTGATCAATGGCGACATCAACCACGACCGCGCCCGGCTTCATGGTCTTGACCATCGCCGCCGTGACGAGCTTGGGGGCCGCAGCGCCGGGAATGAGAACGCCGCCAATGACAAGGTCCGCGCTCTTCATGAGTGTCTCGATGGTTTCCTTCGTCGAGAAGGCGGTCTGGATCCGTGTGCCAAATTGCGCAACAAGACGGCGCAGGGCATCAAGCGAGCGATCAACGACCGTGACCGATGCGCCCATGCCGATAGCAATAAGCGCCGCATTGGAACCAACGATCCCGCCGCCCAGAATGACAACTTCGGCCGGAGCAACCCCCGGCACGCCGCCGAGCAGAATACCGCGCCCGCCGTGTTCCTTTTCAAGGCAGGCCGCGCCCGCCTGAACCGACATGCGTCCCGCGACCTCTGACATCGGCGCCAGCAGGGGGAGGGCGCCATTACGGTCTGTGACAGTCTCATAGGCGATGCAGATAGCGCCTGACGTGACGAGGTCTTTGGTTTGTTCAAGGTCCGGTGCGAGGTGAAGATAGGTAAACAGGATCTGGTCCTGGCGCAGCATGGCGCGCTCGACGGCCTGGGGCTCCTTCACCTTGATGATCATATCAGCCGAAGCGAAGATCTCCGGCGCCGTGGCGGCGATACTCGCGCCTGCCGCGACATAATCCGCATCGGTGACGCCAATGCCGAGACCGGCGCCGGTTTCCACGGTGACGCGGTGGCCGTGATGCACCAGCTCCGCGACGCTCGACGGCACAAGGCCGACACGAAATTCGTTGTTTTTGATTTCCCTTGGAACACCGACAAGCATGATGAAGCCCTTCCCTGAGTAAGTGTATTCCCGAACCTAGGTGAGTCGCGCCGGAACTTCTTTGCATTCTTTCTATTCATGATAACATGTTTCGAAGAAACAGCGATAATATAGGATGAAAAGTGAAGAATATTGCAAGTAGTGAGCTGGACACCGTGGATCGTGCGATTCTCCGCGAATTGCAGATCGACGGGCGCATGACCAATGCGGAGCTGTCCGAACGGGTCAACCTGTCCCCGTCCGCCTGTTTCCGCCGGGTCAGAATCATGGAGGAAAAGGGGGTCATTGAGAATTATACCGCCATCCTCAATCAGGTCGCCTCGGGCCATTCGCAGAATGTCTTTGTCCAGGTCACCCTGCGCTCGCTGGAAAGCCATGACATCGAGGCCTTCGAGACCCGTATTGCAGGCCACCCCCAGGTCATGGAATGTTATCTTATGTCGGGCGATTTTGATTATATGTTGCGGGTGGTCGTCGCCGATACCAGCGACTATGAGCGTATGCACCGGGACTTTCTGACAAAGCTGCCCGGCATCGACCGGATCAAGTCGAGTTTTGCACTGCGCACCGTGGTCAAGTCGACGGCGTTGCCGCTTGCTGAATGAGTAGATGAGAGGACTGTTATGAGCGATACGCCGCTTTGGAAACCATCTGCGGACGAGATCAGGTCTCGCGCAATTTATCAGTTTGCGGAAGACCTCGGGTTTGCGAAGGACGGTGCTCTCGACTATGCTGCACTTCACGGGTGGTCGATCAATGAACCTGCCGCCTTCTGGAGCAAGGTCTGGGATGATTGCGGCATCGTCGGTGACAAGGGCGATGAAATCTTTCGCCCCGGCGCGCATATAACCGAGGCGCAATTCTTTCCCGAAGCGAAATTGAATTTCGCAGAAAACCTGTTGCGGTTTTCGGGATCGGGCGATGCGATCATTGCCTCAGGTGAAGGCAAGGCGCGCGAGGTCTGGTCGCGCGATGCGCTGCGCGCCGCCGCTCTCAAGTTTGCCATATGGCTCACCTCAAAGGGCATCAAAAGAGGTGACAGGGTTGCCGCCATCGTCGCCAATATCCCCGAAGCCATCATCGCCATGCTGGGCACCAGCGCCATCGGCGCGGTGTTTTCCTCCTGCTCGCCTGATTTTGGCGAGGCCGGTATTCTGGATCGCTTCGGTCAAATCAAGCCGCGCATTCTTGTCGCCGTCGACGGCTACACCTACGGGGGGAAAGCGCTGGATATCCGCGAAAAAGTGCTGGCGGTGCGGGTGGGTCTTCCCACGGTCGAGCACCTCGTCATGGTGCCCTACAGAGGCCTCGATGTCCCGCAGGGCGCGGTGAACTGGGAGGCGGTCCAGAGTAAGGATGCCCCGGCCGATTTCAGGTTTGAGCGCTTCGCCGCGCGCGATCCGCTCTACATCATGTTTTCGTCGGGCACCACCGGCAAGCCGAAATGCATCGTCCATTCCATCGGCGGCACGCTGCTGCAGCACGTCAAGGAACATCGCCTGCACTGCGACATCCACGACGGCGAGCCGATGTTCTATTTCACCACCTGCGGCTGGATGATGTGGAACTGGCTCGTCTCGGGGCTGGCGTCCGGCGCAACGCTTCTCTTGTTTGACGGCTCGCCCTTCGCTGATGAAGGCCGCGCGATTTTTGATATTGCAGAACAGGAGCGGGCAACGTTCCTCGGCCTGTCAGCAAAGTTTATCGATGGTCTGAAGAAGGCACATCTCGATATCAAGTCGACCCATGACCTGAGCGCGCTGCGCACCATCGCCTCGACCGGTTCGCCGCTCATGCCTGAAAGCTTCGACTATGTTTATGAGCACATTAAGCCTGACGTGAACCTTGCCTCCATCGCTGGCGGCACCGATATCGTCTCCTGCTTCATTCTGGGCAATCCGTGCGGCCCTGTCTGGCGCGGTGAGATTCAGGTGCCTGGCCTCGGCATGGCCGTCGAGGTCTGGGACGGCAATGGTAACCGCGTCCACGAGGTCGAAGGCGAGCTCATCTGCACACGGCCGTTTCCCTCCATGCCGGTCGGTTTCTGGAATGACGCGGACGGCGCAAGATACAGATCCGCCTATTTCGAGCGTTTTGACAATGTCTGGTGTCACGGGGATTTCACCGTCGAGACGGAGCATGGCGGTTATGTCATGCTGGGCCGCTCCGACGCCACCCTCAACCCGCAAGGGGTTCGCATCGGCACCGCCGAAATCTATGCTCAGGTGGAGGGCATGGAGCGCGTCACCGAAGCCATTGCCGTTGGGCAACAGTGGGAGGGCGATGTGCGCATCGTGCTCTTTGTCGTACTGGCAGGCAGCGTCCAGCTTGATGAGGGGCTTGTCCGGGATATCAAGGCTCGCATCCGCACTGGCGCTTCGCCGCGCCATGTCCCGGCCAAAATCATCGCCGTCCCTGACATCCCGCGCACCAAATCCGGCAAAATCACCGAATTGGCGGTACGAGACGTCATCCACGGGCGCGCCATCAAGAACACCGAGGCGCTCGCCAACCCGGAGGCCCTCGAGCATTTCAGGAGATTGAAGGAGTTGGAATCATAGAAAAACAATGTCATCCTCGGACCGCCAAAGGCGGGGCCAGGGATCTTCTTTGAGGTCTGCTCCGGTCTCTAACAGGATCCCCGGTTCCGCGCTTCGCGCGGCCCGAGGATGACAAGAACAAAACGGGGGAGACATCATGAGGAAATCTATCGGCGCAACAATCCTGGCCGCACTGCTGAGCTTGTCAGCACCGGCCTACGCCTCGGACCTGCAAAAGTCCGTCGCGCAGGATTACCCCTATCTCTTCTCGCTCTATAAACATCTCCACACTCACCCGGAACTCTCATTCAAGGAAGTCGAGACCGCCAAACGCATCGGCGACGAGCTTGAGCTGGCGGGTTTTGAGGTGACGCGGCAGTTCGGCGGCGAGGGCCTCGTGGCGGTCATGAAAAATGGCGAGGGACCAACGCTTCTCATTCGCGCCGACATGGATGCGCTCCCGGTGCCGGAACAGACAGGCGTGCCATACCCGAGCACAGTCAAGAGCATCGAGCAAACCGGTCAGGAAGTCTCGGTCATGCACGCCTGCGGTCATGACGTGCACATGAGTGTGCTTGTCGGAACGGCGCGGCGCATGGAAGCCTTGCGCGATCAATGGCGCGGCACGCTCATCCTCATCGGTCAGCCCGCAGAGGAACGCGGCGCCGGGGCAAAGCTGATGTTGAATGCCGGGCTGTTTGAAAAATTCCCGCGCCCCGACTTCAATCTCGCGCTGCACGTTTCGCCAACCCTTGCCGCTGGCAAGATGGGCTTTGTCTCCGGTTACGGATTTGCCAACGTGGATTCCGTTGATATCTTCGTCAAAGGCGTCGGCGGTCACGGCGCCTATCCGCACATGACCAAGGATCCGGTCGTCCTTGCATCGCAGATCGTGCTGGCTCTCCAGACTCTGGTCTCACGGGAAATTTCACCGCTTGACTCAGGCGTCGTCACGGTCGGTGCCTTCAATGCGGGCGCCAAGCACAACGTGATCTCCGACGGCGCGCATCTGCAGCTGACGGTTCGTACCTATTCCGACGAGGTGCGCACGCATCTCCTTGATGGCATCAAGCGCATCGCCGAGGGACAGGCCAAAAGCTTCGGCATGCCCGAAAGTCATATGCCCGAAGTCAAGCTCAAGGATGAATATACGCCTTCGCTCTATAACAATCCGGACCTCACCGCGCGCATGAAACAGGCGATTTCCGGTGAGATTGGTGACGCTAATGTTGTCGATGAGAACCCGGTCATGGGCGGCGAGGACTTTGCCCGCTACGGACGCCAGGACCCGAAAATCCCGAGCCTGATGATGCGCCTTGGTTCTGTCAGCGCAGAAAAGATCGAGGCGGCTCAAAATGGCGGCCCGGCGCTGCCATCGCTGCACTCCTCGCGCTATGCGCCTTTGCCGGAACCAACAATAAAAACCGGCGTCGCCTCAATGACCGCTGCCGCCCTTGATATATTGGGGAAATAGTAATCGAATTTGTTGAGGAAAGCGGCGGATAATCAACTCTCTTTTGTTGTCATTACCGGGCTTGACCCGGTAATCCAGAGAGCTGCGCACTGGATTCCCGTGTCAAGCACGGGGATGACAGCAATGGAAGGATTGAAATTCAATCCTCAAACGATCTTCGAATCCGTCTTGCCCCAGTAGCGATCCTTGAGGAGACGCTTGTAGAGCTTGCCGGTTGGCAGGCGCGGCAGTTCCTTTTCGAAGTCAACCGTGCGCGGGCATTTAACTCTCGCAATGTTGTCGCGGGCGTAGTCGATAAGCTCCATGGCCAGGTCCGGTCCCGCATCAGCCCAGTTGGCTGGCTGGACAACGGCTTTGACTTCCTCGCCAAATTCCTCATTGGGCACGCCGATGACGGCAACGTCCGCGACTTTGGGATGGCCAATCAAAAGGTTTTCAGTTTCCTGCGGATAGACATTGACGCCGCCGGTAATGATCATGAAGGACTTGCGGTCAGTCAGGAAAAGATAGCCATCCTCATCGACATAGCCAACATCGCCGAGGGTGCCCCAGCCTTTTGCGTTGATCGCTTCGGCGGTTTTTTCCGGGGCGTTGTGATAGTGAAACTTCCCGCCGCCTTCAAAGAACACATTGCCTTCCTCGCCAGCGCCAAGAACTTTGCCTTCGTCATCAATAATTCTGAGTTCGCCGAGAACAGCCTTGCCGACAGAACCGGGCTTTTCGAGCCATTCTTCCGAGGTGATGAAGGTCGAGCCGACCCCTTCGGAACCGGCGTAATATTCTTTCAGTATCGGGCCCCACCACTCGATCATTTCGCGTTTGACGGGGACAGGGCAGGGCGCGGCGGCATGGATCGCGGTCTTGTGAGAGGAAAGGTCATACCTTGGGCGAACCTCTTCGGGAAGCTTCAGCATACGCACGAACATGGTCGGCACCCATTGGCTCGCGGTAATCTTGTACTTTTCGATATAGGCCAGCGCCTCTTCGGGGTCGAACTTGTCCATGATGTAAATCGTACCGCCGGCAACGATGGTGATCGCGTTATAGGCGTGCGGGGCAGCGTGATAGAGCGGCGCCGGTGAGAGATAGCGTGTCGTTGTGTCAAATTCATAGCGCTCCGCCGTGCGCAGGGAGAGGACGGTGCCTTCAGTAATGTCCTGCGTCACCAGTTCTCGCTTGATGCCTTTCGGGCGACCGGTGGTTCCGGAAGAATAGTACATGGCTGACCCGGAGAACTCGTCCGCAATCGGTGTTTCGGGTTGACCCGCCATGGCATCTTCCAGGGGCTCAAATCCGTCGATCGCATCATCCAGCATGAACCGGGTCGGGGCGCCGGGGATCAGCGGTAGAAGTTCAGCGGAAACATCGGCCATAAACTTGGAAGTGATAATCGCCTTCGATTCGCTGTCGCTGACAATATAGGCAACTTCATCGGCGGTCAGATGCGAATTGACCGGCACGAAATGAAGACCCGCCCGCTGCGCCGCCCAGAAGACCTCAAAATAACGAGGATGGTTTTCAACAAACATCGCAATGGCATCGTCCTTGTTGATGCCGCGTGAACGGAACAGATGCGCCAGCTGATTGGCGCGTTTTTCCAGCTCGCCATAGGTCGTGATGTCGCCGGTGCGGGCCATGACAATGGCTGGATGATCAGGCTGATTTTGTGCGTGAATGCGCGGATGCATGAAGTTCCCCTCCCAAGGATCTTGTTTTCTTTGGAAGAAGTCTAGCTTGGCTGAACGAGGGTCTCAAGCCAGTTTCTGATCTCGCGGGTGCGCTCGTCGAAATCGATCACCAGATCATCGATTTGCAGCCGGTCTCTGGAGAGGTCGTCAGGTGATCTGTTGAGAGCAAACAGGTCCGCAGAAGCCGCGTCCACAGCTTCGTGCGATGGGTAGATACCCTCGATAACCAGCGGTTCACGCACCCTCTGGAGGATTGCAGCCATGTCGAGAAGGCTGAATTCCGGGTGGTATTGAACACCCCAGAAGATCGATCGATCCCTTATGATCTCGACCGCATGGATCTGGCTCATGGCATTGGAGGCCAGAAGGGTTGCGCCTTCCGGTAGTCTGCTCACCTCATCCATATGGATCGCGACGGTATCGAAACTTGCAGGACGACCTTTGAAAAGAGCGTGCCTGGCCCCCGCATCATTGGGGGTAATCGCGCGGCCAAAGGGAACTTCGCGACCCTTCGGGTTAAGCCTCACTTCCCCGCCAAGGGCAAGGCACATGATTTGCAGCCCCCAACAGGATCCAAAGCCCGGAACCCCGCTCTCGAAAGCGCCGCGCACAAGGCTCGCCTGGGCTTCAACTTGCGGGATCGCATCATAGGCATTGAGCGCAGAGCCGGTAATGACAAATCCATCGAAATCCGTAAACGTACTACCATTGGGCAAGCAGTCTGCACCGTCATCTGCAGGTCGTACGATCATGCAATCCGCATCAGGCGCCAGCGCCAGGATAACATCCTTATAGCCTTCGCCAGTTTTTGTACCGCCAGCCTTGACCGTTATCGCATTGGTCTCGCTCGTGTTTCCATCAATGATCAATATGCGGCAGTCTGATATCACACGTCTAATCCTTACACTTCTATGGCGACGTCAAATGTCTCGTAGCAAGCGCCGAACCTGTCGTTGATCGCCGCTCGGCTCAATCCGGAGTGTTTCAGCGTATCGTGATGTCTGCAAGGAGAAGATGTAGCAGCTCTTCGAAAACCCGGTTGCCACAAAACGCCCATCTCCCTGTTTGCAAATTGCCCCGACTTGCGCCAGTCTTAACGGAATGCCGAAAAACGGCAAGGATCTGATTGGGGAAGAAAGGGACAAGGCATGTCAGCCTTCAAGCGTGAGGGGCCACTTTCCCATATTCGAGTGATTGACCTGACCCGCGTTCGCGCCGGGCCGACGGCCGTGCGCCAATTGGCAGACTGGGGCGCTGATGTCATCAAGGTTGAGGCGCCGGCATCGGCTGGCGGCGACGGCGGTCTTGGCGGTCCGCGCCATGGACCGGATTTTCAAAACCTGCATCGCGGCAAGCGGTCCCTGACCCTCAATCTAAAGCAGCCACGCGGTGTTGAGATCCTGAACAAGCTTGTTGAGACCGCAGATGTTGTGGTTGAGAACTTTCGCCCCGATGTAAAACACCGTCTCGGCGTTGACTATGAAAGTCTTGCAAAGGTCAATCCACGTCTTGTCTATGGATCGGTCTCCGGCTTCGGTCAGTCCGGGCCTTACTATGAGCGCCCCGGTGTCGATCAGATCGCGCAAGGCATGGGCGGGCTCATGTCGGTGACAGGCGCACCGGGAGAAGGACCCATGCGGGTTGGCATTCCCGTGGCGGATTTGACCGCCGGTCTTCATTGTGCGCTGGGAATTCTGGTCGCACTGATCGAGCGCGATAATTCCGGCAAGGGGCAATGGGTGCAGTCCTCGCTGCTTGAGGCGCAAATTTCGATGATGGATTTTCAGGCGGCGCGCTACACGATCGCCGGCGAAGTGCCAGGTCAGGCTGGCAATGAACATCCGACCGGCGTTCCCATGGGCGTGTTTGAAACGGCAGATGGCCTCATCAATATTGCACCTGCCGGGCGGCGTTCCTATGAAGGATTTTGCGCTGTTTTGGACCGTCCGGACTTTCTTGAACATCCCGACTTTGCGACGCCCGCAGCGCGCTACAAAAACAGGCCGAAGGTTATTGCGGCGATCAACGAAGAGACACGCAAGAGAACCAGCGCAGATCTGATAGAAGCCTTTAACAAGGCCGGGGTCCCGTCCGGACCTATTTACACGATGGATCAAACGTTTGCCGACCCCCAGGTGCAGCATCTCAAAATGGCGACAACCGTTCATCACGATGCACTTGGTGATATTGATGTCATCCGAAGCGGCGTTGACATGACCCGCACCCCTGCGGTTTATGACCTTCCCGCTCCGGATCCTGGCCAGCACAATGATGAGATTTTACGAGAGATCGGTATCGACAGATCAGCACAGGAAAGTCTAAGAAGTGATGATGTAATCTGAGCCCTGTTCAGGGGTCGGCAAGCAACACAATCGGGAGTGAGAAAATGACAGGTACTGTCAGAGCAGAACTGGAAGGCCATATCGGCTTCCTCACCTTTGACAATCAGGTGCGCCGCAACGCCGTCTCCCTGAAGATGTGGGAGGAGCTGGGAGAAGGTCTCGAGGCTTTTGCCAAGGATGACAACGCCCGCGTTGTGGTTCTGCGCGGGGCCGGCGACAAGGCGTTTATCGCCGGTGCGGATATTTCGCAATTCGATGATCATCGCAAGGACGCAGACGGAACCAAACACTATGATGCTGTGTCAGGCCGGGCGACACATCTGCTGGCAACTTTCCCCAAGCCAACCATCGCCAAGATCCAGGGCTATGGCATAGGCGGCGGTCTCGCCATCGCGCTTGGCTGTGATATGCGGATTGCCTCCGAAGACTCAACCTTTGCCATCCCGGCCGCGAAACTGGGGCTGGGATACGGCCCCGTTGGTATTCGCACGCTTGTGCAATTGGTCGGGCCTTCATTGGCCAAGGACATTTTCTTTACCGCAAGGCAGTTTTCTGCCGCCGAAGCCTACAACATGGGCCTGATCAATCATGTCTGTACAAAGACACAGCTCTTCCCTCATGTGGTCAATTACTGCTCAACCATCGCCGAAAACGCGCCCATGACCATTCACGCAGTCAAGGTGGCAGTTGCTGAAATCCTGAAGGGCGAGAAGGGCGACATGGAACTGTGCGACCGCCTCGTCGCAGAATGTTTTGAAAGCGAGGACTACAAGGAAGGCCGTACCGCCTTCATGGCAAAGAGAAAGCCGAAGTTTCAGGGTAAGTGATCGACCTGGTCGTCACGGCTTGAGGTATGTCTCAAACCAGTCGCGCGCCATTTCTGCGCCCTCCTTATAGTTCTTGTCGTAGATGTCATAGTGGCTGCCGGGAAAGACGTGATACCGGACATCGGGGCGCTCTTTCAGGGCTTCATGGATCGCCGCTCCCGCGACCTCGATACCGCCGTATTCTTCCTCCTCCTGATCCAGAATGAGGATCGGGACGCGAACCTGGTGCATGTGGAGCCCGGCCCGGTAGCGGGCGTTCTTGCCTGTATCGGCAGCGCCCTTCAGACTATCAGGTGTTCCTGGCGGGCGCGGCGCAAACTCCAGCTCGCCTCTGGCTTTTCCAATGCCCTGTTCGTAACCGCCAGCAAGCATCTCCTCATAACCTGCAACACCTTCAACCATGCCGATACCGGCCGGAACCTGCGTCACAACGGCTTTGATACGCCTGTCATTGGCAGCGACGTGAACGACATGACTGCCGCCAAAGCTTGATCCCCACAAGGCCAGATGGTCCGGGTCGACTGAGGGTTCGCTCATCAGGAAGTCGAGGCAGTTGTAGATGTCAAAGTTCTGGTCAAGCGCATCGACGACTTCGACAACAGGGCGAGCACGGACGGTAATCATTCCGTCCCCGTCCGGCTCGGGTTGTTTGTCCATTGTCACCAGACGTGCATCGCTCTCATACCAGCCCCGATAATCGAAGGTCAGGCAGATAAACCCGGCTTCGCAGAAGAACGGCGCATAGGTCGCACTCAGATGGGATTTCGGGCCAGCCCAGCCGTGGCAGAGCAAAATAGCCGGTCTCTTTTCGCCCTCCTTCAGATCGTCGGGAACAAACAGATCCCCGGCAATCCGGGTTCCCTCGCTCCAGATGGTGACGGGTTTTTTCATGACAGCCTCCTCGAACCGTTCCAGCCTGTTTTCTTTCCTGAAAACTTGCCCTATCGTAGTCACTGAAGCGAGAGCCGTGCAAGGTCCTCGGAAAATAAACCGGGAGGAACGAATATGTTTGGAGAAAAATTGAAGTTTGGTGCCTTTATCGCACCGTTTCATGCACTCGATGAAAATCCAACCCTGGCGATAGAGCGCGATCTTGAGCTTGTGGAATGGATGGACAAGCTGGGCTATGACGAGGCCTGGATCGGAGAGCACCACTCGGCCGGATTTGAGATCATCGCCTCGCCGGAACTTTTCATCGCCACCGCAGCAGAGCGCACGCAGCACATCAAGTTTGGTACCGGCGTTTCGTCGCTGCCCTATCATCACCCTCTCATCCTTGCAGACCGTATCAACCAGCTCGATCACCTTACACGCGGGCGTGTGATGTTCGGTGTCGGGCCAGGTTCCTTGCCGTCCGATTCTCACGCCATGGGGCTTGACTATGCGACGTTGCGTGACCGTATGGACGAAGCGCTCAATGTTCTGGTCCCGCTGATGCGCGGCGAGAAAGTAACCGCAAAAACGGACTGGTTCGAACTTGTCGATGCACAGCTTCAAATGACGCCGTACTCGCGCCCGTCTGTGGAAATCGCGACGGCGAGCCAGGTATCGCCAACCGGGGCGACAGCGGCAGGACGTCTCGGTCTCTCGCTCCTGTCTCTCGGGGCCACCTCGACCGGCGGGTTCAATGCACTTTCCTCCAACTGGGCAATTGCCGAGGACGTTGCCAAGGATCACGGCAATATCATGGACCGTTCGGGCTGGCGTCTCGTCGGGCCCATGCATGTAGCCGAGACCCGGGAAAAAGCTCGCGAGAACGTTCAATTCGGCCTGCAAAAGTGGCTTAACTATTTCACCGAAGTTGCGGCGCTTCCTATTGCGCCTGCTGCGGGTGAGGATCCGGTTGATGCGCTGATCGAAAGCGGTCTTGCGGTTATTGGCACGCCAGACGATTGCATCGAACAGCTCAACCGGCTTGAAGAACAGTCCGGTGGCTATGGCTGCTTCCTCCAGACGGCGCACAACTGGGCAGACTTCAACGAGACCAAACGGTCCTATGAGCTTATCGCTCGATACGTGATGCCAAAGGTCCAGCAGCTTAATCGGAGCCGTGAGGCAACCTACGATTGGGCACGGGACAATCACGAAATGCTGATGGGAAAGGCCTTTATGGCTGTGGGCGCGCGCATCGAAAAACACATTCAGGAAAAAGGCGACAAGAACATCTCACCTGAAATACTCGCTGCGCGCGAAGCGCTAGCCGGAGGTAGTGATTAGTCAACCCCTGTGCTCAATATTGGAAAGTATTTCAGTCCCTTTACTCTTTCGCAAAAATTTTCCCCTATTTGTCATCTTCGGGGACGAGCCAGAGATATGTAAACCGTTGCGAAGGGTATCAAGTGCCTCATACTGATCCGATTGAAAGCGTGTTGGATAAGCTGGAAGGTGCCCATCTGGACGGTCACATCATCCATCTATGTACCTGGTCTGACGTGGTCAAAAACGATTTGCGCAAGACGCTGGACCGCGACGATGCCTTTATTAACAAAACGCTTGCGGCGCTCATTGACGGCGCGCTGGATCAGAATGGGCGTTATCATTATAAGTCCAGTGACAGCGCTGAGGACACTAAAGAGCAATTTTCGGCCAACTATGTACGCGTCCAGTGTTTGCTGTCAGAGTGGCTCTGCATCTACCGCGCTGTGAACGTCTATCTGGACGCAACGCACTACAAGGATGATGCTATCGATCTGGAAAGTTTCTCATTCGAGGCTGGCTAAATCAGATCAGGGATCCCGCTCTTCCAATCTAGACCTTCCGCCATCTGAAGTCCTTGAGAATTTCGCGCGATGCGTTGTGTCCTGGCGCCCCGGTGACACCGCCGCCGGGATGGGTTCCCGACCCACACAGATAGAGCCCCTTGACCGGCGTTCTGTGATCGGCAAACCCGAGCATGGGTCTGGCCGAAAACATCTGATCCAGACTGAGACGGCCATGGAATATATCGCCGCCAACAAGGCCAAACTTGCGTTCAAGGTCAAGCGGTGAATGGATCTGCCTTGCAAGCACCGAGGCCTTGAAGTTTGGCGCATGGGCATTGACGGTGTCGATAATGAGGTCAGCGGCTTCCTCCCGCGCGTCGTCCCAGCTTCTGCCTCCCGCCAGCTCCGGTGCGAACTGTTGGCAAAACAGGCTGGCGACGTGATGTCCTTCTGGCGCAAGTGTTTTGTCCAGTGTCGAGGGAATGAGCATTTCGATGATCGGCTCTCTGGACCAGCCATAGGCCCTTGCATCCGTATAGGCGCGGTCAAGATATTCCATCGTCGAACCGATGACGATCCCGGCGCTGTGAAAGTCTTCCTCGCCCTCGCTGGGTCGGCAGGTAAAGTTCGGCAGCTCTGATAGTGCCACGTTCATGCGAAATGTGCCGGAACCGCACTTGAAATTTTCCATCCGGCGGCGAAAGTCTTCAGGCAAGTGCTCCGCCGCGATCATGTTCGAAAAGAGCAGCTTTGGACCGACATTGGCAACTACCGCCTTTGCGCGAACCGCTGAGCCATCCTCAAGGAGGACACCGCACGCCCGGCCGCCTTCCATGATAACCTCGCGAACCCCGACCCCGGTTGCAATTGAGGCTCCGTGAGCCAGCGCAGATTTCGCCATGGCCTGGGTAATAGCGCCCATGCCGCCGATCGCATGGCCCCAGACACCCTTCTTGCCATTGACCTCGCCAAATGCATGGTGGAGCAAAACGTAGGCCGACCCCGGCGTATACGGACTGCCGTAAAATCCGACAATGCCATCAAAGGAAAAGGCGGCCTTCACAGCGTCGCTTTCAAAGTAACCATCAAGAAAGTCCGCCGCGCTCGTCGTGAAAAGATCAAGCAGTAACCTTTGGTCTTCGAGCGAAAGGGCGCGCATGTCATTGCCGATGCGTGCCGCCTTGATAAGCTCTATCCAGCCACTGCCGACATTGGGCGGCGTCTTGAGAACGAGACCGCGCAAAACATCGGCAATACGTTCAAGATCCGCGTAATAGCGCGACAGGGCTTTGGCATCCTCTTCTGAAAATTTGGCAAGCTCGGCCCTTGTGATTTCAAAATCAGGGTTGAATTCAAGATATCGCCCGTCTGCCATAGGCCAGAAATTGGATACCTTGCGTTCAACCACTTCCAGGCCAAAGGCGTGCAGTTCGAGATCATTGATAACTTTCGGATTGAGCAGGCTGACCGTATAGGCCGCTGCCGAGTTCCTGTACCCGGGGTGAAACTCCTCGGTCACAGCCGCGCCGCCGACAACCTCGCGCTTTTCGATGACCTTGACCGACAGGCCGGCGCGGGCAAGATATCCGGCCGTGGTGAGGCCGTTGTGTCCGCCGCCAATGATAACAACGTCAAAAGTTTCGGTCCTGGCGGTCATCTACATCGGTCTTTCATTTTCTTAAAATACGCGACAGGAAAATCCCGGCACAATCCGGCGACCCAAAGTCAAAACCGGGACAAATGCACGAATCCTGTTTAGTGTACACATAACATAATGAGGCGGGTCTGGACCGCCAATTACCGATATGAGGAGCAAGAAATGCTGCACTTTACAGGTGGAAAATGGCTGATTGCGGCTGCGGTCGCGTTCATCTGTTCAATGTCAGGGGCTGCAGTTGCCGAGGACAAGAAGGATAAACCTGATGGTCCGGAGGCAAATGGCCCGGAGGCAGGCGAGCCACGGGTTTTTGAATCGGCAGGTGCGATTACCTTGCGTGGCAAGAAAATCAGGTATGAGGTGCGGGCCGGGGAAGCCTTCCTGCGCGACAAAACAGATGCCGCTGTAGCGTCAATGTTTTCTGTCGCCTACACTAAGTCTGGCGAAAAAGACCCAACCAAAAGACCTGTAGCCTTTGTCTTCAACGGGGGCCCCGGGTCGGCATCGCTCTGGCTCCACATGGGGGCGTTTGGGCCAAAGAGGGTCGATGTGAGCTCGGATGCCGCTGATCGGGAAGATCGTCCGGAAGATGACGGCGCGCCGCCCTTTGCAATCATTGATAATCCCGCATCACTGCTCGATGTCACCGATCTCGTTTTCATTGATCCGATTGGTACGGGATACAGCCGCGTCTTCGGTGAAGAGGATCCAAAAAATTATTATGGCGTCGAAGAGGACGCAAAGTCAGTCGGACGGTTCATTCGGCTTTGGCTGACCGAGAACAAGCGCTGGAATTCACCAAAGTATCTCGCCGGAGAAAGTTACGGTACGACGCGCGCGGCGGCTCTCGTTCGTGAATTGACCAGCGGTTATATGGATGTGGCATTCAATGGGGTCATTCTCGTATCTGCCATTCTGGATTTTCAGACTGCGCGGTTTGCGCCGGGCAATGATACACCGCATGTGGCTTTCTTTCCGTCCATGGCAGCGGTCGGCTGGTATCACGCCAAAGTAGACCGGTCCGCCTGGGAGGGCGACTTTGACAGGTTCATCAGTGAGGCGCGAAGCTTTGCCGTTCGAGAGCTCGCCCCGGCTTTGTTGATGGGGACGGCTTTGCCTCAGGATGAATATGATCGGATCGCGGCCCGGATCAGCGCCTTTACAGGGCTGACTGAAAACTATGTGAAACGAGCTCGGCTCCGCATTAACAATATGCGCTTTATGAAGGAATTGCTGCGCTCGGATGGCCTTGTCATCGGTCGCTTTGACGGGCGCTACACGGGCAAGGATTCAGATGATACCGGCACCATGTTTGAGGGTGACCCGTCAGGATATGGAATGGATGCCGCCTACACTGCGGCGGTCAATGACTATTTCACCCGCAATCTGGGGATTGATATTGTCAGGGATTACCGGGTTCTGGAGGGCAAGCGCTGGAACTGGACGATGGAAGATCACGGCGGCTGGCCCGCCTATGTGAACGTGGCGCCTTGGCTTGGCAAGGGAATGCGTCAGAACCGGGAGATGCGGGTCTTTCTCGGTGCCGGATGGTATGATCTTGCGACCCCGTTCTTCGGCGCAGAGATGGCGATGCAAAAGAACGGCATTGTGGCTGATCGGGTCGTGACGCGATACTACGACGCCGGCCACATGATGTACCTGCGCGAGCCCAGTCTCATGAAACTCGGCAAGGATTTGAGAAAGTTCATCGAGGAGCGGTAGAACGAGTAGCGCCACCTGCCTGCCAGCACGTTAGCAGGTTCAGGTCACTTCCCAGGTCCGTCCCTGGCGGATGAGAGCGTTGAGGTTGCCCGCGCCGCGTTCCGCCTTGACTTCATTTGCCTGTGCATGAACGGCTTCTTCGAATGAAGGAGCTGGATCAGCGTAGATTACGCCAAGCGCAACAGGAAACACATTACGGTCAAGTTCAACAAGCAATTGCGCCATAACCCTGTTGGTTTGATCATGGACGACAATGTCAGTTTCCGTGACGCCGTCCTCGCCAATGGTCACGACTTCAAGGGAAATGGTTCCGGGCTTCAAGCGAAGTCCCTTGTTGCTTTCCTTGCCAAAGATCATTGGCTTGCCATCTTCCAGCAACAGCTGATGGTCTGCTGCCACCTTCTTGTTGGTGAAGTCGGCAAAGACATCTTCATTGTAGACGATGCAATTTTGAAAGATTTCGACAAACGACGCACCTTTGTTTGCATGCGCTGCCTTGAAGACGCCGGGCATATGTTTTTGTGCCGTATCAATGGTCCGCGCAACAAAGCGTGCGCCGGAACCCAGAGCGAAAGAACACGGATTGAGCGGCCGGTCGATGGAGCCATAAGGCGTCGACGGTGCCCGCGTCCCTTCTTTCGAAGTAGGCGAATATTGGCCTTTGGTGAGACCGTAAATCTCGTTGTTGAAGAGCAGGATGTTGACATTCACATTGCGCCGCAGGATGTGCAGCATGTGATTGCCGCCAATGGAAAGGCCGTCGCCGTCGCCCGTGATCATCCACACATCGAGCTCGGGATTGGCCAGCTTCACCCCCGTTGCGATAGCCGGTGCACGGCCGTGGATTGTGTGGAAACCGTAGGTCGACATGTAATAGGGAAAGCGCGACGAACAGCCGATGCCGGAAATGAAAACCGTGTTTTCCGGCGTAGCGCCGATCTCGGGCATGGTGCGCTGAATACATTTCAGGATCGCATAGTCGCCGCAACCAGGACACCATCGGACTTCCTGGTCCGAGGTAAAATCCTTCGCCGTCAGTTTTACAGCTTCGTTCATCATCGTTACTCCCGAGTGCGTCTTGCGCCTCAAATTTCTCTTTATTCTGCTGCCTGGGCAGGATGTTCATTCTGAATGGCTTCATGGATCTCTTCGATCTTGAACGGTTGTCCCGAAACCTTGTTAAGGGCGATCGTCGGTGTGAGATACTTGTCCCGCAGCGCCGTCACCAGCTGCCCCATGTTCATTTCCGGGACCAGCACTTTGTCAAATCCGGCAAGAAGATCACCAAGATTTGCCGGGAACGGGCTCAGGTACCGGATATGGATGTGGGAGACGTCAAGACCTGCCTTGCGCGCGCGGCGTACGGCTTGTGAAATCGGTCCGTAGGTTGAGCCCCAGCCGACAACAACCATGGCACCCTTGTCCGCACCCTGATCAACGTCCTGAGCGGGTATGTCTTTCGCAATCCCGGCGACCTTGTCGCGTCTGATGTCACCCATCCTCTGATGATTGTCAGCGGCATAGGAAATGTGTCCGGTGTCATAATCCTTTTCGATGCCGCCGATGCGGTGCTCGGTGCCTTTTGTGCCAGGTTTTGGCCAGTGACGTGTAAGGGTTTCTGCATCTCTCGTGACGGGACTGAAATCTGATCCGTCGTCGGGAGCTTTGGCGTACTCGACCTCGATGGGCTCAAACGTGTCCATGTCAGGGATCAGCCATGGTTCAGCGGCATTCTGAATATAGCCGTCGGTCAGAAGCATCACCGGTGTCATATATTTAAGCGCAATGCGAACCGCCTCAATGGCGGCATAGAAACAGTCACTCGGGCTGCGCACGGAAATGACAGGCAGCGGCGCATCGGCATTGCGGCCATAAAGCGCCTGATAGAGATCAGATTGCTCGGTCTTGGTCGGCAGGCCCGTCGAAGGTCCGCCGCGCTGGGCATTGATGATGATCAGCGGCAGTTCGGTAACAATGGCAAGACCAATGGCTTCAGTCTTGAGCGCGATACCAGGACCCGAGCTTGATGTTACCCCCAGTGATCCGGCAAAAGACGCGCCAATGGCAGAGCAAATGGCGGCAATCTCGTCCTCGGCCTGGAAGGTGATGATGTCAAAATCTTTCATCCTGGCCAGTTCATGCAGCACAAGGGAGGCAGGCGTGATCGGATAGGAGCCCAGCATGATTTGCGTTTTCGCAAGTTGACCGGCAGCGGCAATGCCCCATGAAATTGCCTGTGCCCCCGTGACGGTACGATAGGTGCCAGGCTCATGCTCCTGCGCGGCAATCTCATAGCGCTTCATGCCAATCGAAAGTTCTGCCGTCTCGCCATAGGCATGACCGGCATTCAGGGCGCCGATGTTGGCATCGCGCACCAGTTCATTTTTGGCGAACTTTTCCGACAGCCAGTCAGTGATCGGCTTGCGCTTGCGGCCAAACATCCACAGCATCAGCCCCAGCATCCACATGTTCTTCGAGCGCAGGGCATCCTTGTTACCCAGGCCAAATTCACTCACTGCCTCAAGCGTGAATTTTGTAACGTCGATTTTGAGGACCTGGTATTTGGCCAGCGTGTCATCTTCAAGCGGGTTGGCCTCAAAGCCGGCCTTCTTCAGATTGCGGTCTGTGAAAGCACCTGTATCCAGTACCACCATTCCACCGGCCCGCAGTAGAGGCAGGTCAACCTTGAGCGCGGCAGGGTTCATGGCGACCAGAACGTCCGGCGCATCGCCAGCGGTCATGACGTCATTGGAGCCGAAATTGATTTGATAGGCCGAAACCCCGAAAGTCGTTCCGATCGGCGCGCGAATTTCAGCGGGAAAGTCAGGAAAGGTAGATAAACCAGCCCCGGCAAGTGCAGTCGAAACCGCAAATTGCGATCCCGTCAGCTGCATCCCGTCGCCCGAATCCCCGGCAAACCTGACCACAACTGACTCAAGGTGGTCCGACCCGGACCCGCTCCCCGAATTATCTTCAGACATTTCCGTTACTCTCTCTTGACTGGCATTTTCCGCACATCTCTATCTGCGCCATTAAAACAATTCTGACGCCCCCTGCAAGCACCAGAATCATAACAATCGTAAAGTTTGTTCACATTGCAGCGATTTTGTTGAAATTCATCCCTCGGACGCGACATTTATGGAAATATCTTCAATGGAAAGGCCCTCATTGGAACGATCACAGGGCATTAGGACCGAACCGGCTGCTGCGACACCAGGCCGCAAGAATAGAGGGGCGTTTGAGCGGCAGAGAAAGTCGCTTTCCGGTATAATTACAAGTTAAGACGTGCTCGCCTGTCCAGAGTGAGTTCAGTCATCAGGATCGGATAAATGCCGTGAATTCTCGTTTGACATCAGCACCGCCATTTTCGCCGGTCCTTCTGGCTGGAATGGTATTACCGCATATCGCACATCCTGTGGTTGGACGCCTCGCCCGGTCCTTTGCGTCCGGCCTGTGGTCCCGTCACAGGCGGAATTTTGATCGCCTGTCAGATTTTGAAGGTGCACGTTTCCTGATCGATCCTGTCGATCTGCCGTTGGCCTTTGTTCTCGAACTCGCAGGCGAGGGGCCTGAGGTGTCCACACTATCGAGTGGTGAGGAGCCGGAACAAGTGACGGCGAGCATCCGCGGGTCGTTGCGTGCCTTGCTGGATCTGGCTGCCGGACGAGTTGATGGCGACGCTTTGTTTTTCAACCGGGATCTTTCCATTGAAGGCGACACCGAAGCCGTGGTGGCGCTTCGCAATGCGATGGACGACGCCGATCTCGATCTGCTTGAAGAGTTTGCTCAGGCCTTCGGACCACTGGCGCGCCCGGCTCTGCGTATGGCGACGCGCTCGGCATCCGTCTTCCAAAGATTGTCCGAAGATGCGGATATTCTCCAGCAGGCAATCCTCAGCCCCCTGACAAGGCGGCTTTCCTCGCAGGAAACGGCTTCTGACGAGATAGAGGCACGGCTCGCAAGTCTTGAGAAACAGGTGAAGAAACAGGCGGCGCGCTCAAAGGCGGCGGCTGCCAGGCAGAAGGTCGAAGTATCTAATGGGTAAGCTGGAACTTGTTTGTCCGGCCGGAACACCGGCGGCCCTCAGGGCAGCCGTTGGCGCTGGTGCGGACACAGTCTATCTGGGTCTGCGGGACGCCACCAACGCCCGCAATTTCCCCGGGCTTAATTTTGACAGGCAGGAGCTCTCCGAGGGCGTGGAGTATGCCCACGCACGCGGCGCCAAAGTGCTGCTGGCCATCAATACCTTCCCCAAAGCCGGCGAGCCCGAACCCTGGCACAAGGCCGTTGATGATGCCGCCCGGCTTGGCGTCGATGCGGTCATTATCGCCGATATCGGCGTTGCAGCCTATGCCGCTGAAAAACATCCCGATCTGCGCCGCCATCTTTCGGTACAGGCTGCTGCCTCCAGTGCCGAGGCGATCAATTTCTATGTCAATGAATTCGGTTTCAAGCGGGTGGTTCTGCCGCGCGTTTTGAATGTTCCGGAGATCGCGGTTCTCAACAGCCAGATCGATGTGGAGACGGAGGTTTTTGTCTTTGGCGGTCTTTGCGTCATGACCGAAGGCCGCTGCACACTATCGTCCTATGTCACCGGCCAGTCGCCCAATATGCGCGGCGTGTGTTCGCCGGCCTCCCATGTGCGCTACGAGGAAAAGGGCACGCAGCTGATCTCAAAGCTCGGCGATTTCACCATCAATTCCTGGGGCCAGAACGAGCCTGCCGGATATCCGACCCTGTGCAAGGGACGTTTCTCCACCGGTGGCGAAGCCTCCTATCTCTTCGAAGAGCCAACCAGTCTCAACATCGGCATGATGCTGCCCGAGCTCGCCGCCGCCGGGGTCACCGCGCTCAAGATCGAGGGCCGCCAGCGCGGCAAGGCCTATGTCGAAGAGGTGGTGCGTAATTTCAGACAGGCTGTCGACGCGATGGACACCGACACCCCCTTTGACACGTCGGACCTTGAGCGCCTTGCAGAAGGGGGGCGCTCGACATCGGGAGCTTATAAAAAGGCATGGGCATGAACCGGAAAACCGAGCTTACATTGGGGCCTGTCCTCTACAACTGGTCGCCGGAGCGCTGGCGTGATTTCTATTTTGAAATCGCTGACGAGGCCGACGTCGACAACGTCTGTATCGGTGAGGTAGTTTGCCAGAAACGTGCACCGTTCTTTGCGCCGCATATTGCCGATGTGGTCGAGCGCCTTGAACGCGGCGGCAAGACCGTGATCCACTCCGCGCTCACCTTGCTGATGAGCCAGCAGGATCTTGCCCTCGCCAAATCTCTCACCGCGGAGGAAGGCTTTTATGTTGAGGCCAACGACATAGCCGAGGTCGCCGATCTTAAGGGCCGTCCCTTCGCCGTCGGTCCCTTCGTCAATTGTTACAACGAGGGTACGCTTCAGTGGCTCACGGACGTCGGCGCAACCCGTGTCTGTCTGCCGGCAGAGCTGCCGATGGACGCCGTCGCTGCGATTGCCTCAAGAGCCACCATTGATGTTGAAGTCCAGGCCTTCGGGCGCACGCCGCTGGCCATTTCCGCCCGCTGCTATCACGCCCGTTCTCGCGACCTGCATAAATCGGGCTGCGAATTTGTCTGCGGCGAGGACGCCGATGGCATGGTCGTCGAAACCCTCGACGGCAAACCCTTCCTCACGGTCAACGGTACCCAGACCCAAAGCTATACCTGCCTCAATCTTGTGTCCGATTTGACAACACTCCGGGATCTTGGGGTGGGCGCCTTTCGCCTCCATCCACAAGCCATCGATATGGTCGCGGTCGCGCGGGTCTTCCGCGCAGTTCTGACGCACAACCTGACGCCGGGTGAGGCCATGGCCGACCTCGAAGACCTGTGGACCCAAAGCCCGTTCTCAAATGGCTTCCTCAAAGGCGTCGAAGGCGTAAAAATGGTCGCCGGGGCGGAGTAGCGGCTTAGCCCCTCACAATCTTCATCAGCTCAGGCACGCGTTCTTTCGCAACACCCTGAAACTGCACGCTGGCGCGATCAATGAGACCGCTGTAGCGGGCCTTGATGTCTTTTGCCACCGCCTCGGGCTCGCCAACCACAGCGAAGGCCTCAAGGATATCATCTTCGATCAGTGCGCCCATCTCGTCCCAGCGGCCCTGTTTGGACATCAGGTTGAGCTCGCCCTGCAAGTCGCCCCAGCCGTGCAGATCAAGCACGCCTTTATAGGACGGCGTCGAGCCATAAAATGCGATCTGCTTTTTCGTCGCTGTCTTGATCTCGTTGAATTTTTCTTCCGTATCCGCTGTGATCGCGAAGATCGGATAGACCAGTTCAAAGTCCGCGCGCTTGCGGCCGAACTTTTTCAGCGTCGCTTCAATCGTCGGCACCGTCACTTCGCGAATATAACGCTCCGTCGTGAACGAATGGATCAGTAGGCCGTCGGCGACCGCTGCCGCAGTTTCGATCATTTTCGGACCGACCGCGGCGAGAATGACATCCGGTCGCCCGTAGTTTGTATCAAGCGGCGTGAACATCGGTGTCATCAAGGTGTGTTTGTAAAACTCGCCGCGAAA
>JAUWTJ010000045.1 GCA_030614785.1 Alphaproteobacteria bacterium
CACCGACGACATCCTCGACCATGATGCTGGCACTTGGCGATGCGCTCGCTGTCGCATTAATGGAACGACGCGGCTTTAATATGGACGACTACCGCGTTCTGCATCCCGGCGGTCAGCTTGGCCAGTCCCTCGTGCGTGTCTGCGATGTTATGCATGTTGCGGAGGAAATGCCCCTGGTCACAGGCAATCCGCCAATGTCCGAATTGTTGGCAACGCTCGTGGATAAAAAATTTGGTTGCGTCGGGATACTGAACACCGAGGGGGCTCTGGTTGGCATCTTCACTGATGGGGACCTGGGCCGCAATCTCGATAGCGAGCTGATGAACAAGTCAGCTTTTGATGTCATGACAACAACGCCCAAAGTTATTCGCGACAATGCCCTCGTTGCCGAAGCCCTTGCACTGATGAAAGAGAAAAAGATTTGGACCCTCTTCATCTTTGACCACACCAAACCGGAGACCGGCGTCGCTCCGATCGGCATTATTCACATCCAGGACTGCATCAAGGCGGGATTCGAGTAGCGCCATGTCAGCAAGCAACCTGCATAGTGATCCTCATACGGATGTCCACAAGGAAGAATGGCAAGCCCGCATCCCGGCAACCCTTGAAGGCGCCGAGCGCTATTCACAATTTGTCCGAATAATGCGCATTGTCCTGCCGCTTGCAGCCGTCGGTCTCATTGCAATTGTTGTCACTTACTCGATCGTCAACAAACCGAAAATACACTTCGCGACAACCTTCAAATCTCAGGAAGAGACTGCCGGCTATGTCGCCATGACCGCGCCGCGCTTCACTGGCCTTGACGTCGAGGGTCGATATTATGTGATCACTGCAGACGAGGCCATGCGCCCGGCTGGCCAGGTCGACCGGATCGAGCTCTCGTCGGTTCACGCTGAGGTTACAGAAAATGGTGAGGCGCGCCTCACCCTCAATGCTGACAAGGGCACGGTTGATGCTGACGCCGGCCGCCTAACTTTTGGGCCCGCTGTCTGGGTCGATCTTCAGGACGGCTTTATTCTGGAAACGGATCACGCCTTCGCGGATATGAACAGCGGGGTCATTACCGGCGACACGCCCATTAGCGGAAAAAGCCCCTTCGGCACCTTTTCGGCTGACGGATTTGAAGTGATGCGCGCCGACCAGTCGGTTCACCTTACCGGCCGCGTTCGTCTGACCATCAACCCCGCAGCCCTTGAAGACGCGCCAGAAAGTATTCGCGATCTTGAAGATCGCAGATCAACAAACATACAAGATAGTGAAATAATATCAGCGCCGAAGGATGAGCAGAACCAATGATCAAACAGGCACTCAAAACTCAGACCATCGCAGGTCTGTTGCTTGCCGGGGTGGTCGGCGTAGCCACGCCTGCATATGCAGCGCCTGGTGCAGCAGCCGGGTGCCCCAACATCAATCCTGAACTGGCCATAAGTGTAGGGGCCAACGAGTCAGAATTCCTCAAGCAGGAGACCAGGGTTATCCTGCGCGGCGATGTCACCATTGACCAGGGTGTGCTTCATCTGGCGGCCGACGAAGTCACCATCGAATATCTGCAAGGCGACACCCGGGACAATGGCAGTCAAGGCAAGGTGAAATCACTGTTGGCGCGCGGGACCGTCAAGATCGTCTGCGAGAATGACCGCGCCCATGGTGGCGAAGCGTTTTACAACGTCGCGCGGCGTACGATCCAGCTGACCCATGACGTCCTGCTGGTGCGCAAGGATAATATTTTGAAAGGTGAAACCCTGTTCATTGACCTCGACACCGGCCACATGACCATCGAGGGCGGCGGAACACCGATGACAGATGGTACCGAGATTGCCAGGGATACGCGCATCAAGGCAGTCTTCACGCCAGCTGCGAAGACCGTCGCGCCGGACGGCGCAAAAAATATTACGGAAAATGAAGCCGAGGCCAGTCCGGAAATCAGTCCAGAGACCGACCCAGATATCAGCCCCGATGAGTAAGCCTTGTTCACCCTCTGGAAATACAAATCGGGTTAAACAGGTAACAATGCCACCAATGATAGAAAATCAAACAGGCGCATTATGAACGACACCGGACAAACACAGGACGAGACTACGACCACCGCCAGACCAATTGGCCCAGGCGAGCCGCGTCTTGTCACGAAAAACACTGGTCTCGTCGTCGATATGATCTGCAAGAGCTTCAAGAAGCGGCCCGTAGTTCGCGGCATTTCCCTCCAGCTGCAACGTGGCCAGGTGCTCGGACTGCTGGGACCAAATGGCGCCGGCAAGACCACTTGCTTTTACATGATCACCGGTCTCTTGCCCGTTGACTATGGCCGCATCATCCTCGACGGGCACGACATTACAAAAATGCCAATGTATCGCCGCGCAAGATTGGGGATCGGCTACTTGCCTCAGGAAGCGTCAATCTTCCGTGGTCTGAGCGTAGAAGACAATATTCGCGCCTGTCTGGAGCTGATCGAGCCGGTTGCTGATCGGCGCGAGGCCATGCTTGACGAGTTGCTGGCGGAATTTTCCATCACTCACCTCAGGCGCACTCCGGCGCTGGCCCTGTCCGGCGGCGAGAGGCGCAGGGTCGAGATTGCCCGCGCGCTGGCTTCGCGCCCGTCTTTCATGCTTCTTGATGAGCCCTTCGCCGGGGTCGACCCGATTGCTGTCGGAGAAATTCGGGATTTGGTAACCAAGTTGAAAGAAAGAGGCATCGGCGTCCTCATCACGGACCACAATGTACGCGAGACACTGGATATTATTGACCGAGCCGCCATTATCCATGACGGCCAGGTCCTGATGGAAGGAAAACCCGCAGAAATCGTGGGTAATGAGGATGTTCGCCGCGTTTACCTCGGTGACAGGTTTTCCCTGTAGGGTTGGAATTCTGGGGAAATTGAACAGGCATGAAAAGTAAAATCGTATGGCGTTAACACCGAGACTAGAGCTGCGTCAGGGGCAATCCCTCGTCATGACGCCGCAATTGCAACAAGCGATCAAGCTGCTGCAATTGTCCAATCTCGACCTCCAGGCCTATGTGGATGGGGAACTGGAAAGCAATCCACTGCTTGAGCCTGACGAGCGTGAAAATCGACCTGACGGAGAAACGCCGCCCGCCGAGGACAATCGTGATGGCACAGTCAATGGCACCGAAGTGTCAACCGAAATCACCGACGGGTTCGATGCCCCGCAGGATCTCGTCGACTCAGATATCCGCCTTGGCGAAGATGCCCCTTCCACCGAGGCCGGCAGCGATCTCGATACCGATTTCGATAACATCTATGCCGATGAAAGCCAGACCGACAAGGAAGCATCCGTCGAACAGCCCCTGCCGGACATGAGCACCGAAAACTGGAGCAACCCGACGTCTGGGTCAGGCGGCAGCCTCAGCGACGATTTCACGGTCGAACAGCTCGGTGCACAGGATATTTCTCTGCGAGATCATTTAAGCGAACAGCTACCCATTGCCATCTCCGACCCGATGCAGCGCCTGATTGCCAGTGATCTCATCGATTCAGTTAATGAAGCCGGCTATCTGGGCGCAACCGTCGAAGGGGTTGCGGATCGCCTTGGCACTTCTATGAGCGAAGTGGAAGCGGTGCTGGCAATCCTTCACACTCTTGATCCGCCCGGGGTTATGGCGCGTGATCTTGCCGAGTGTCTGAGCTTGCAACTCAGGGAAAAAGATCGCCTCGCCCCGGCCATGACCGCCCTGCTTGAAAATCTTGACCTTCTGGCCAGGCGCGAGATCAGTGCCCTGATAAAAATTTGCGACGTTGACGAAGAAGATATCCTTGACATGATCTCGGAGATTCAGGACCTCAATCCAAAACCGGGCCTGGCCTTTGACAACGAGACGATGCAGCCTGTCGTACCGGATGTTTTTGTTCGCGACAAGGCTGATGGTGGCTGGCACCTTGAACTCACCAATGACACTCTTCCCCGGGTTCTCGTCAACGCGCGCTATTTCTCCGAGGTCAAACAATCCGCCAACAAGGACGAGAAAAACTATCTCAACGAATGCCTCGCCAATGCCAACTGGCTCGTTAAAAGCCTCGATCAACGGGCCAAAACAATCCTCAAGGTTTCAACCGAGATCGTCAAACAGCAGGACGGGTTCCTGGTTCACGGGGTGGAACACATGCGCCCGCTCAATTTGCGCACCGTCGCCGATGCCATCGAGATGAGCGAATCCACCGTCTCGCGGGTAACGTCGAACAAATATATGGCGACCACGCGCGGTGTCTTTGAATTGAAGTATTTCTTCACCTCCTCCATTGCAGCAGTCGAAGGTGGCGAGGCGCATTCTGCCGAGGCCGTCAGAGCCCGGCTGAAAACGCTTATCGACAATGAAGACCCCAAGGCCGTGCTATCTGACGACAAACTGGTCGAGCTGCTCAAATCAATGGGCATCGATATTGCCCGTCGCACCGTGGCGAAATATCGTGAAGCCCTCCGCATCCCCTCATCGGTCCAACGGCGGCGCCAGAAGAAAATGTCGGCCTGATCAAAAATCTGTGATCCAGCCTGAAGCGCTCTACGCATCAAAACACCCCAATTAACGTGAGATTCGCAAGAATATTGTGGAAAGTTCACACGATTCCGCCAACTTCCGGTCTCCCGAAATCATCAAAGATCAAGCCTTTAATTAACCCCTTCATAGGACTATATATCGTCCAGAATGGAAGGTTGACACCCCCAGGGGACGGCCCTATGGTCCGCCGCTTTCCGGGAGAGAAGATGGGCTGATCGGGCTGCCGCCAGAGATTGAGGGGTCGAATTTTAACCCTGAAACCGATGCCAGCAGATCCGGCGGGTGACATCTTCAAAAACCTGATTCTGATTCTGATTGTTTATGTTTCCATGTGCTCATGACTTGAGCCCCCTGCGTATGAAAGAAGATAGACCATGGAACTTCAAATCAGCGGCAAACAGATTGATGTGGGCGATGCCCTGCGCAGCCACGTGTCTGATCGTCTGGAAGCCGGTATTGTCAAATATTTCGACCAGTCAGTAAACGGCCAGGTCTCCTTTGCCAGAGAAGGCAGCGACTTCAAGTGCGACGCCAATATTCACCTGAGTTCAGGAATTTCCCTGCAGGCAGGCGGCCAGGCTGGCGATGCCTACGGCGCCTTTGATATGGCCGCCGAACGTCTGGAAAAACGTCTGCGCCGATACAAGCGCCGCCTGAAAGACCATCACAACAATAACAAAGAGGCCATGCCGGCCACGTCGGTTAGCTCCTATGTCATCCAGGCCAGCAACGATGCCGAGGAACCCTCCGACCTGCAACCTGTCATCGTCGCCGAAGATATGACGCAGATCAAGATCATGTCCGTCGGGGAGGCCGTCATGCAAATGGACCTTGCCGACAAGCCGGTCCTGCTGTTCAGAACAATCAAGGACGGCGCCGTCAATGTGGTCTATCGCAGATCCGATGACAATATCGGCTGGATTGATCCCGGCAACGCACAATAGACCCAAAACCGAACAGCCAGGCCACAAGCTCTACAAACGTAACGAATTAAGGCTTAAAACAATGGATCTCCACAACCTGGTCAATGCAGACTGCGTCGTGTCCAAATTGAAGGCAAGCAGCAAGAAGCAGGCTCTCCAGGAGCTTGCCAACAAGGCGGCCGAAGTCACCGGCCTTGATGCCGGCACCATATTCGACAAACTGATTGAGCGCGAACGCCTTGGTACCACCGGCGTTGGCCAGGGCATTGCCATTCCGCATGGAAAATTCGAGGAACTTGACACGGTACGCGGTCTTTTCGCACGCCTTGAAACACCTATTGATTTTGAAGCTATGGACGATCAGCCGGTCGACCTGATTTTTGTGCTGCTTGCTCCTGAACCCTCAGGAGCCGACCATCTCAAGGCACTGGCCCGGGTCTCCCGGCTGCTGCGCGATCAGTCTATGTGTGCAAAGCTGCGTGGTGCCGACACTGCCGACGCCCTCTTTGCCCTTCTCACCGAAACCGAGAAAACCCGCGCGGCCTAATTCGCCAACACAGCGTTCCCCGCATGACATTTACCGCATGACACTTAATGAACACTGACGGCGCGCATTTCATATTGGCTCGCCGCAGCAAAGGCTGTATCGCGATCATCGAGCAGGGCAACGGGAACGCCGTCTGCGGTGTGAACGGCGAAGAGTTGCATGCCGTCAGGAATATTGCCAAAGGCATCAGCGTCAAAGGCTTTCACTTCCTCCGACGTCACCGACTTCACATAGACGATTTCGCTGATACCCATCATCGCAAGATCAAGGCTGCCTGCCTTCTTGCCTTCGCGTTCAAGAAGCTCTTCAAATTCTTTTCTGTCAGTCTTGATTCTATTACTCATGAGGAAACCTCCTTGTCATTTGGCCCCCTCGGCCACCAGTTCTATTTCGCGTAAGACGCCTTGCCCTGCGTCTGGTTCGTCTGCATTGATCTCGATCGTCTGAACCTGGCTCGCCGGTTTCGGCCGGGTAAGATCCACATGCAGGAGACCGTTCTCGAGGTCTGCTCCGGCAACGTCAATACCGTCGGCCAGAACGAAGGACCGCTGAAACTGACGCCCCGCGATACCGCGGTAGAGCCAGGTTCGCTCGGTATCATCGACCTGCTTGCCACGAATAACCAGTTGATTGTCCTCAACGGTCACCGACAGGTCCTCTTTGGAAAACCCCGCAACGGCAAGGGTAATCCGAAGACCACCATCATCAAATTGCTCAATATTGTAGGGCGGATAGCCTTCCTGTGGGTGCTTCGCAACCTGGTCGAGCAGGCGTTCGATCTGGTCAAAGCCCAGCAGCAGGGGCGAATTGAAATAGCTTTGGCGAGTCATAAGACTGAGCAGCCCTCCATAAGAAGCGACAAACCGGCGGATCCTCCCCAGACTTTGCGGCGAAGGAGCCGTTACTCCCCCAATGTGGCGATTTTCGCCATACTTTCAAGGGATTTAGCCGAATTGAGGGCCGAACACTCCTGGTCTCGGATTTCCGGGCAGCGCACAGGCGTTCGGCTCCAACATTCCGGAATTGCCTTTCGGGGTCCAAAGGCGTATGGGGCGGGGCATCAAAACTCATTCGCCAGGAACCTTGAACCAGCGCCTATGGTCCAGCCTCAGCATCAAAAGACATCCCCAAAACCGGTCATCTGGCTGCAGGATCGTATTGGCGGGAAAATTCGCCGCAAGCATTTCCGCGGCTTTGAGGGTGAGATCCGCTGCGACGATCCACAAACCTTTGCTGACACGGCCCGCGAAGTAGAACGGTTGCGATCTGAAGGCAAGCATCTTGCCGGCTTCATTTCCTATGAGGCAGGCTATCTCACCGAAGACAGCCTTGCCCGGCTTCTGCCAGAAGCGCGTGATGTCCCCCTGGTCTGGATGGGCGTTTTTGACACGGTTGAGGAAGAAATCGTCGCACCGCGCTCGTCAAATCCGCCAGCCGGACAACCAGCCAGGCAACAAGTGAGCGCCATCGAAACTCTTGAGGCAGAACTCACCCGCAAGGACTACACCGGCGCGATCCACCGCACCCTCGACTACATCAAGGCAGGCGACATCTATCAGGCAAATTTCACGTACCGCTCTTCTTTTAACTGGTCCGGTGACCCGCTTGATCTCTTCGAGAGTTTAACAGCAACCCAGCCCGTCCCCTATGCCGCTTACATCGACACCGGCCAGGAAGTCATCCTTTCCCTGTCACCGGAACTCTTCTTCGATATTTCGAATGGCATCATCAGCACACGTCCCATGAAGGGCACGGCACGGCGGGGGCGCACGACCGAAGAGGATAGTCGCCTTGCCGACGCCCTGGCGCGCGATCCCAAGGAACGCGCCGAAAATCTCATGATTCTCGACCTGATGCGCAACGACCTGTCCCGCATCACCGCGCCCGGCAGCGTCAAGGTACCCGAACGGTTCACCGTCGAGCGCTATCGCACGGTACATCAAATGACCTCCAGTGTTGAAGCGCGCCTCCAGCCCGGCACAGATTTCCCCGCGCTACTGGGGGCCCTGTTCCCATGCGGGTCCATAACAGGCGCACCCAAGGTACGCGCCATGGAAATCATCTCCGAGCTCGAGCACAGCCCGCGCGGGGTCTATACCGGCGCAATCGGCCATCTGGATCCCGGCGGAGACGCCGCATTCAATGTCGCCATCCGCACCTTGACCCTGAAACCTCGAGATGAGACCAGGCAAGAATGGCGCGGCAGTGTCGGGGTTGGCGGCGGCATCGTCTACGACTCCACGCCCGAACGGGAATTTGAAGAATGCCAGATCAAGATTGCTTTCCTGGACAGGCCCAACAAAGAGCCCGTCCAGCTTATCGAAACCATGAAAGCCGAGGCCGGTGATATATTTCTTTTGCGCGAACATCTTGCCCGCCTCGAAGATTCCGCCCGCTATTTCGACTTTCCCTGCGCGACCGAAACCATAAGAGACTCTATTGAAGCCAGAGCCGCGTCGCTTGGTGCGGGGCCCTGGCGCCTGCGCCTTCTGCTCAGCGCCGACGGTTCTTTCGATTTCACCGACGCGCCCCTGGAGGCCCGCCAGGCACCGCTGCGCTTTACCATCGCATCAACGCGAGTCTCCTCGGATGACCTGTTCCTCTTCCACAAAACCACTCGCCGCGCCCTCTTTGACGAAACCCTGACAGCCGAGGCCGCCCGCTGCGGTGCCGATGAAGTGCTTTTCCTCAATGAACGCGGCGAGCTGACGGAAGGCTCAAGATCCAACATCTTCCTTCGCAAGGATGGTGTCCTCCTCACGCCGCCGCTGGCGAGCGGCTGCCTGCCGGGAACCTTGCGTGCCCATCTGCTTGCCAATCCGGGTACTCAAATTGTCGAGCAGGTACTAACCCTCGCAGACCTCGACGCAGCCGATGAAATCCTCTTCGGCAACTCCCTCCGCGGTCTCGAAAGCGCAAGTCTCCTCTCTGAGGATTTGCGTCTTGCCGGGGAATAGGTCGGTGAGCAGGAATCATTGGGGCTGAGACGGGCAGCCTCGTCAATCCACGTGCCGGGCCGGGCACAGTCATAAAAAGCCGTTTCCCTCATACCCTCCCGCCCGTACCTTCAAGCGCTACAGTTTATGAACTTGACCCCTTGAAGGTATACTGAAACCATTCCAGATAGTGTCCGGGCAGGAGTCAAACCCGATCAGCCCGGACAACAACACGACGACAACATCAGGAGATCACCATGGCGACCTATGCCAATATTCTCAAAACCGTCGGAAATACGCCGATTGTCAAAATCAACAAGCTCGCCCCGGATCATGTCGACCTCTACGTCAAGGTCGAGGCGTTCAATCCTCTGGGTTCCGTCAAGGATCGGCTCGCCCTCGGAGTTATCGAGGCAGCTGAAAAGGATGGCTCGCTGAAGCCTGGCCAGACAGTCGTTGAAGCCACCAGCGGCAACACCGGCATTGGCCTTGCCATGGTCTGCGCCCAGAAGGGTTACCCCCTCGTCGTCACCATGGCGGAAAGCTTCAGTGTCGAGCGCCGCCGCCTGATGCGTTATCTCGGGGCCCAGGTTGTCCTGACCCCCGCGGCGCAAAAAGGCACCGGCATGCTCAACAAGGCCAAAGAGCTGGCCGACAAACATGGCTGGTTCCTGACCCGCCAGTTTGAAAATGAAGCCAACGCCGATATCCATTCCAGCACCACGGCGCCTGAAATTCTTGCCGACTTCGAAGGCAAACGCCTCGACTATTGGGTCACAGGCTTTGGCTCCGGCGGCACGCTCAAGGGTGTTGCACGCGCGCTCAAGGCAGCCAGGCCCGACATCAAGATCGTCGCCACGGAACCGGAAAATTCGGTGCTGCTTAACTCCGGCATCATTCAGGCCAACAATGACGACGGCTCGCCAGCAGAGAGCCATCCAGGCTTCAGGCCACACCTCATGCAGGGCTGGTCACCGGACTTTGTTTCCAAGCTCGCGAAGGATGCTCTGGATGCGGACCTGATCGATGAATTCATGCCGGTCAACGGCGAAGAATCCCTGCAACTGGCAAAGGCGCTGGCGCAGCAGGAAGGCATTTTTTGCGGCATCACCAGCGGCGCAACCTTTGCCGGTGCGCTTCAGATAGCCAACAAGGCACCCAAAGGATCCGTCATCGTCTGTATGCTGCCCGATACTGGCGAGCGCTACCTGACGACCCAGCTGTTTGATGGCATTGAAACAAACATGTCCGATCAGGAAGTAATTATTTCCAAATCGACCCCGGGGTATCGTTTTGATATCTCGGCACCTGCCGCACCTGCGGGTGACACACCGCCTGCACCGGCGGCAAAGGCTGAAGCGATTTCCTTTGTCGACGAAGTCGTTGGCGACGCCAAAGAACCGGTCGTTCTTTTTGCCCTGGAATGGTGTGAATTCTGCTGGTCGGTGCGCAAGATGTTTGCTGAAACCGGTATCGCCTATCGCTCCATCGATCTTGATTCTGTCGAGTATCAAAAGGACAATTGGGGCGGCGACATTCGCGGCGCTCTGCTTGAGAGACTTGGTTCTCCCACCATCCCGCAAATCTTTGTCGGCGGCGAATATATCGGCGGCGCCACAGAGACCTTCGACGCGTTCAATGACGGCGGTCTGCAAAAATTGCTTGAAAAAAATGCCGTGACCTACGACAAGAGCAAGGACCTGGACGCTTGGTCCTTCCTGCCAAAATGGCTGGTTCCGCGATAGAGCAACCCTTCAAGTGTGAGTAAGGACTATGACCAGTCAAAATGAGTTCAGGGCCGCGGCGATGCGGGCATTGGAAAAGGCCGTCACCTGGCGCGAGGATGGCCCCAAACTTCCAGCCATCCCGACCGCGACCGCGCAAGAGCTGCGCGCTCTGTTTGATATCGGCCTGCCGGATGATGGCAGAGACGGCGTCGAGGTGATCGAAGATCTCGCGGCAGCTGCCGAGAGGGGACTTGTGAACAACACCCACGCCAATTTCTACGCCTGGGTCCAGGGAAGCTCTCACCCTGTCGGCGTCGCGGCAGACTATCTGACCTCTGCCTGGGGGCAGAACGCCGGCATTTATCAGACGGCCCCGGCTGCCGCGATTGCCGAGGAGATCGCCGCCAAATGGCTTCTGGAACTGCTTCACCTGCCTGAAACATCCTCGGTTGCCTTTGCCACCGGCGCGACCATGGCCAGCTTTATCTGTCTCTCCGCCGCCCGCAGCGAAGTTCTGAAACGCGCCGGTTACGACCTTGAGGAAGACGGCCTGATCGGCGCGCCGCAGATCCATCTCTTTCTCGGTGAAGAGGCTCATGCCACCATCCATGCTGATCTGCGCTATCTTGGCTTTGGACGCAAAAACCTGATCCGCGTCCGCTGCGATGAGGAAGGCCGGATGATAGCGTCCGATCTTGCAGAAAAAATGGCGCTCCACGCCGGGCCGAAGATCGTCGTTGTCCAGGCTGGTCACATTAATTCCGGCGCCTTTGATCCCTTCACGGAAATTATGCCCGTCGCCAGACATCATGGCGCGTGGGTCCATGTCGACGGCGCCTTCGGCCTTTGGGCGCGGACGGTGCCGCAGCTCGCGCATTATGGCGCAGGTCTGGAAGAAGCAGACTCCTGGACCGTCGACGGTCACAAATGGCTGCAGGTGCCTTACGACTCAGGTTTTGCCATCATCAAAAATGAAGAGGCGCATCTGCGCGCCATGGGCATTTCCGCAAGCTACATCGCAGGGCGCCCCGAAGATGGACGCCACCCGTCTTACTATGTCCCTGAACTGTCGCGCCGGGCGCGCGGCTTTGCCGTCTGGGCCGTCCTCCAGACCCTGGGCCGCAAGGGTGTGGAGGAAATGATCGCGCGCCACTGTCATTGCGCCCGCCACCTCGAAGCCAGACTTAAAGACGTCCCCGGCATTCGCATCCTCAATGAGGTCGCCCTCAATCAACTCGCCATCGCCTTCGGTCAGGATGAACCGCTTGAAACCCGCGACGCCATGACCAAAAAGGTAATCGAGAAGATCCGCGAGGAAAATCTGAACTTCGTTTTAGGCGCAAACTGGAGGGGCCAGGAAATCCTCAGAATTTCCATCATCTCCCGACAAACAGATACGAGAGATATAGACAGTCTGGCAGACTCTATTCTGGCGGCCTGGAAGGCGGTCGAGGCGGAAGGCCCCGTTTGAGTAATCGCCCTGACCCTGTGAAAAATGCCTGATTTCAAGGGCTTTCACCGTCTTGCATCGCCGCGCCTCACCCCCTATTATGACAAAAGGTGGAAATGGATGCGGGGACAAGGCCATGGGGTACCGGTCGTTTCGAGCAATACTCATAATCGCAATCGGCAGTTTCTGGTCAGCAAGCGCTGTTGCGCTTGATCTTGATGACCCCTGCCGGACATCTGAAATCCAGGACACAAAAACCGCCCTCTTTGAACCGGATCGCTACGCCTGGGATCTTTTCAGAGAGCTCAATCATCCGGCACGGCTGTGGAGCAAATGCCCCGATCCGGCGAAAAATTTTGGTGACGATGGACCGGTTGTCTGGGAGACCTGGCGCAACATTGCAACCGATGCCGAGCGCTCGGTATTTCTTCCACGTGCCGGACATCCCGGACCCTGGCGCACAGCATCACCGGATAAATTTGAGGTCGCAAGTCTGTTCGACAGCACATCGCAACCAGTCGTCCGTACACTGGCAGATCTCATCGCGCCGGTGATCCAGCGCCGCTCCTCCCGAGACAGAGTAAAATTCTCTCACACTCTGTGGCGTCAGAGGCACAATGCGGTGGTCGCCAAAAATGCCAATGAGGATCGCGAGGGCACCGAGGTTCGCATCAACCGGGAAGCCTATCTCCATATTCGCGACAACGAGCTTTATAACCGCGACGTCTTGACAGCCCTTGCCGCCAAAGGCAGCGCGGCCAGCCTGGACCTGCCGCCCGAAACCAAGGAAATCAAGGCGCGCTGGCTGGAGATCGAAGAACAGGACAAACCGCGCTTCCACTGGGTCGAGTTCGAAAACGAGGATGGCACGCGCCAGACCTGGGGCCTCACCGCCCTCCATATTTCAACCAAGGACCTGCCCAACTGGTTCTGGACCACCTTTGAACATGTCGACACCAAAGAAGACTGGGTCAACGACTCCATCGACGCATATTCCTGCCCCGATAATCCGATCAATTGCGACGCGGTGCCCGATGAAATCAAGGGCACCAAATGGGAGAATTACCGCCTCAGAGGAACCCAGGTTAATTTCGTCGACTCCCTCGGCAAGGATACCCTGCTCGCCAACGCGCAGATCGAGGTCAACGTAGAGCGCCAGTCCTCCTGCATCACCTGTCATGCGGAAGCGGCCATGGAGCCCGATGGGAATCACCGGGTCCCCTCAGATGCCTACCTCGGCGTCCCCAAGGCCGACAAGCTCGACAATCTCATGCAGATGGATTTCATGTTCGCCTTCGAGCGCGCAAGTTCGCCGTCCGACGACTAGACACGTCGGCAAAACGCCTAAAGCAAATCCCGCTCTTCAATCTCATTTGACCCTTCAGGCAGGCTCAACATAAAACCGTCCGTACCGATCTTGATCGATCCGTCAAACCGCTCCAGGGCATCTCCGAGAAAGAGTTTGTCGAAAAAGCGCGGCAGCGGCGGGACGATGTGATAGAGCAGAAGGTAGTCGACCCCCGCGTCCGCCGCAATGTCCGCCGCCTGTTCCGGGCTGGTGTGATAATTCAGAATATCATGCATGATTTTCGCCGTGCCTTTGGCCCCGAGGGTGCGCGCCCTCGCCTCAAAGCGCTCGATTATGACCGGCTGCAGGGCTTCATGCACCAGTACATCAGCGCCCTTCGCCATCGCCGTAACATTGGGCGAAGGTGATGTATCGCCGCTGATGACGACAGAGCGGCCCTTGTAGTCGAACCGGTAGCCCACCGCCGGCGATATGGGTGCATGGTCGACGTTGAACGCCGTGACCGTCAGACCATTGGCTTCAAGAATAACCTGAGAGGCCATCGGGTCGCTCCCCAGGTCATAGGGAACGGCGTGCCCGCCGTTGCCAGAAGGCGGCGCGATGCCTTCGCCATGATGAGCGGTCCGATAGAGCGCATCCAGCGCGTAGGCCTCACGCAAGCCGTTGATCACGCGTTCAACCCCTGAAGGTCCATAAACCGGTACCGGCTCTGTATGCCGGGCCTGGACCCAGCGGTTCATCATCAATTCACCCAGCCCGTCGATGTGGTCAGAATGAAAATGGCTGAGAAAAATCCCCTTGATAGCGCCCCTTGGCAAGCCCATGGACCCGAGGGTTCCCGGTGACCCGGCGCCGCTATCGACAATATAGAGCGCGTCCCCCGCAATGACGAAAACACAAGCCGCGCGGCGGTCCCGATTGGGAAACGGCCCCGCCGACCCGCACAGCCCGACGTGCAGCCCTTCGGGGAATTCTGCGATGATATCGCGCCCCATGTTCTGCTCAAGCTGCCGATCAATCAGCGCCATCGCGATCGGCTTTTGAAACGCCTTGACCCCGATGATGCAGGCGAGGCCCAGCCCCGCAACGCCCGCCAGAACTCTCATACTGCGCTTCATTTCACACCTCTCAAAAGGGCTGTTCGCGACCGGTTCCCTTCCCGGTCTTTCTGCACAGGCCCGGAGACAATCGACGGTCGACAGAACGAGACCACCGGGACTAATCTGTTGACTCAAGTCTATTGTTTTGGCGTTATGAGTGTCAATTGTTTTGACAGGCAGGAGTTGGTATATGGCGCGACGAATAAAGTCCGAACTTGTGGTTGCAAGTGCAGCAATTATAGCCTCAGTCGTGAGCAACCCGCATCGTGCGCAGGCGGAAGCAATCGCGCGGCGCCCCAACATCGTCCTCATCCTCGCCGATGATCTTGGCTATACCGATATTTCCACCTTCGGCGGTGAAATCTCGACACCCAATATCGCCGCCCTGGCGCAGCAAGGTATCAGCTTCACCAATTATCACACCGCCGCAAGCTGCGCGCCAACGCGCGGCATGATCCTCACCGGTGTCGACAGTCACCGCAACGGCGTACCCAATATTCCCGAAGCTCTGCCACCGGAACAAAAGAAACACGCCAACTACCAGGGCGTGCTCGGCGATAATGTAGTGACCGTCGCCACGCTCCTCAGAGAGGCCGGCTATCACACCTATATGACTGGCAAATGGCATCTTGGCAAAACGCCGGAGCTTTTGCCCTCGGCGCGCGGCTTTGATCGCACTATCGCCATGGCCGATACCGGCGCCGACAACT
The DNA here is from genome assembly GCA_030614785.1 of Alphaproteobacteria bacterium. GTDB lineage: Bacteria > Pseudomonadota > Alphaproteobacteria > M2410 > M2410 > JAUWTJ01. The sequence goes on from JAUWTJ010000045.1 coordinate 15,212, forward strand.
GGGAACAAAAACCCTATCTGCCAATTTACAAAAAGGCCAACTGGTTTGCCGACGGCAAGGAGCACACTCTGCCGGACGACTTTTACTCGTCAAAGTATTTCATCGACAAATCAATCGAGTTCATCGAGTCAAATCGCGCCGACGGAAAACCGTTCTTTTCCTACATCCCCTTCCAGGCCGTTCATATTCCCGTCCAGGCTCCAAGGGAATTCACCGAAAAATACATCGGCACCTATGACGAAGGCTGGACCGTCATGCGCGAGCGCCGCCGCCAGGCCGCGGTACGCCTTGGTATTGTCCCGCCCGAGACCGAAACTGTCATCACCCCGGGAACCGGCGACTGGGAGGCGCTCACAGAAGAGGAAAAGCGCTATCAGTCAAAACGCATGGCGGTCTATGCCGGCATGGTCGATGCCATGGACACCCATATCGGCCGCCTCATTGCCTACCTCAAGGAGACCGGCGAGTATGACAACACGATTTTCATTTTCACCTCCGACAACGGGCCCGAAGGCTCTGAACCTGCCGGCCCGAATGGCAGTGTTCTCCTCGAACGCTGGATGAAAAAAGTCGGCTACAACACGGATTATGAGACGCTCGGCGAAAAAGGCAGCTTTAACGCCATCGGCCCGAGCAACGCGACAATCGCCGCCTCGCCGCTGGCCTGGTACAAATTCTATTCCGGTGATGGCGGCATGCGCGTGCCGCTGGTTATCTCGGGACCGGGCATCACCGCGCAGGGCAAATGGAGTAACGCGCTCACTTATGTCACCGACATCACACCAACTATTCTCGGCTTTGCCGGCGTGCGCGATCACGGCGGCACCTTCGCGGACAGGCCCGTCGAGCCCATCATCGGCAAGGATCTTGGCAGCCTGACCAAAGGGGCAGCAACGGCCGTGCGCCGGAGCGACGAGCCTATTGGCTATGAGCTCGGCGGCAACCGGGCCTTGCTCAAGGGTGATCACAAGATCACATTCAATCGCGGTCCGCGCGGCGACAGCACCTGGCATCTGTTCAATATAGCGACAGATCCCGGCGAAGCGCGCGACCTCGGCGAAACGCACCCGGAGCTTCTTGCCAATATGATCGCCGACTATGAGACCTGGGTCACGGACAACAACGTTCTCCCGGTGGCCGACGACTACGATCAGGTCAGACAGGTCTTCCTCAACGGTATGAAACAGATCTATGGTCCCCGGATCAAACTGGCAGCAATCGCCATCCTGGCCCTGCTTGGACTTGGTGGCTTCTGGTTCATCAGGCGGCGTCATGCTCGTCAATAAAAACAATGTCATCCCGGATGCATTGCAGCACGCAGTGATGCACTGCTGGTCCGGGACCCGGGTTTCCAGTATGATCCCCATGTAAACATCCAGACCCCGGACCAGCGCAGCAGCAATTCATGCTGCAGCGCATCCGGGGTGACAATAGAGGATTTGTTCAGTGACCTCATTTCCAACCCCGCAAATGATCGAAACCAATGGCGTGACCCTTGAGGTCTTCACCGCCGGTGAAAAAGGCAAGCCCATTGTGCTGTGCCATGGCTGGCCGGAGCACGCCTATAGCTGGCGCTACCAGATCCCGGTTCTGGTCGAGGCCGGCTACCATGTCATCGTGCCAAACCAGCGCGGCTATGGCGCCTCATCGCGGCCCGAGGCTGTCGAGGACTACGACATGACGCACATGACCGGTGACCTTGCCGGTCTGCTTGATCATTTTGGTTATGACGACGCGATCTTTGTTGGCCATGACTGGGGCGCTATCATTGTGTGGGGCTTCGCTATGATGCACCCGGACCGCATCAGCGGCCTGATCAATATGAGCGTGCCCTTCATGGAGCGCGGCGCAACCGACTGGGTCAGTTTCTGGGAACAGATGCTCGGGCCGGACATGTACATTGTCCATTTCAACCGCCAGCCTGGCGTGGCCGCGAAAATCTTTGAAGACAACACCGAGCGCTTCCTCAGCGCCATGTACCGCACCGATCAGTGGCTGGAGGCCCCGCGCGCACCCGGCGAGGGCATGGCAATGATCAACATGGCCGAAGGCCGCATGGAGCCCGCCGGCAAACTCCTCATGAGCGCCGAAGATCTCGGAGTTTTCGTCGAGGCCTTCGGCCAATCCGGCTTTGTCGCGCCGATCAACTGGTACCGCAACTTCACCCGCAACTGGGGCATCCTCGGTGACTATGAGCAGCAGGTCAAAGTACCCACCCTGATGATCTACGGTGATCACGACATGGTTCCAAAATCAGATACCCTCGACAATCACGTCGCCGCCCTTGAAGTCGAAACCCTCGATTGCGGCCACTGGATCCAGCAGGAGCGGCCCAATGAGACCAACGCCTTGATGCTGGGCTGGCTGAAGCGGCACGACGCCCGATAAAGCCTCTTACCCCTTCGTCAACGTCCCCTTGATGTCATCAAGCGAGAACGGGAAGACGATCGTGTTGGTGCGATCATTGGCAATTTCCTGCAGGGCGCTGAGATACCGCAGTTGCATCGCGCCCTCTTCGCTGGCGAGGATCTTCGCGGCTTCCGCCAGTTTGGTTGCGGCCTGTTCTTCACCTTCAGCCGAAATGATTTTCGCCCGCCTCTCGCGCTCTGTCTCGGCCTGTTTGGCAATGGCACGAACCATGGACTGGTCGATGTCGACATGTTTGATTTCCACATTGGAGACCTTGATGCCCCAGGCTTCGGTCTGGGTATCGAGCGCCTCCTGAATGTCCATATTGAGCTTTTCACGTTCCGCCAACATTTCATCAAGCTCGTGCTTGCCAAGAACCGACCGCAAAGTGGTCTGGGCAAGCTGGCTTGTGGCGGCCATATAGTTTTCAACCTGGTTGATCGCCTTGATGGCATCAATGACACGGTAGTAGATGACCGCGTTGACCTTGACCGAAACATTGTCCCGCGAAATCACATCCTGGGATGGCACGTCATGCACCAGCGTGCGCATGTCGACCCTGACCATCTGCTGGATGACCGGAATGAGAATGATGAGCCCGGGTCCAGCAGCCTTGCGGCCAACCCGGCCAAGCGTAAAGATCACGCCGCGTTGATACTCCCTGAGAATCTTGATTATCTGTGTGAGGAGTGCAACCGTAACAACGGCAATAAAGCTATAAAATCCAAACTGAACGTCCATAACAATCTCCCACCTGTTTTCTTCCATACGATCAATCGTCCGATCCCTGGTCAGACGACCAGCACCAGACCTTCAACATCGATCACTTGAATTTTCTCCCCCGCCTCATGCAGGCCATCAGATCTTGCCTTCCAGCGCTCACCGTCGATGATGACCCAGCCTTCGCCGCCATCCCAGTCTGCAACGACGCAGGAGCGTCCCTGCATGGCTTCCGTCCCCACCGTCACACCTCGATGGCGCGTCTCGGCAACGGCAAACAGAATGACGCCGAGGAACAGCGCAATGACCCCGGCCACGGAAAAGACCACCGATCGTGACAGTGTGAAGCCGGGCGTGTCCGAGGGGAACATGAGCAAGGACCCGGCAACAAACAGCACAAGCCCGAAAAGCCCGAGCAATCCAAGGCTCGGCGTATAGGCCTCTGCCACAACGAGCACAATGCCAATACCGACCAGCGCCGCTCCGGCCCAGTTAACCGGCAGAACCTGGAAGGAATAGAGCCCGATAATCAGCGATACAACCCCGAGAGTTCCCGGAAAAATCGCCCCCGGGTTCCACATCTCAATAATGATGCCGGTCGTCCCGATCGACATGAAGATAAAGGCAACATTCGGGTTTGAGATGAAGCTGAGGAACCGTGTCAGCCACCCGGGAACCACCCGCTCAAGGACAAGGCCGGTGGTCGACAGCGTGCGCGTCTCGCCAGAGGAAAGCGTGACCTCGCGGCCATCAAGTTGCGCGACGAGATCGGATATATCGGTCGCCACAAGATCGATAACGTTCAGTTCAAGCGCCTCCTTTGCGGGAAGACTTTCAGCTTCCCGAACGGCGCGCTCAACCCAGTCCTGATTGCGTCCGCGCATTTCGGCAAGAGATTTGATATAGGCTGCAGCGTCATTGATGACCTTGGCGCGCAGCGCATCTTGGTTGCCAAGCGCCGGTATCTTGTCATCGCCTGGCTCTGCGGCCTCATCGGCAGGGGCTTCTTCTTCCGCGCTGTCTTCGTCGCTTTCATCTTTCGGTTTCGGCAGCGGCGAGGGAGCCCCGCCAAGCTCGATCGGGGTGGCCGAGCCCGTATTTGTGCCCGGTGCCATGGCCGCCACGTGGGAGGCGACGAGAATATAAAGCCCGGCAGAAGCCGCGCGCGACCCTGAGGGGCTGACAAATGTCACAACCGGCGCGGGCGAAGCCAGGATCGCCTGGATGATGTCGCGCATTGACGTATCCAGACCGCCGGGCGTATCCATCTCGACGATAACGAGATGAGCGCCAGCCGCATTGGCCTTGTCCAGTTCAGTAACAAAATAATCCGAAAGTGCAGGTCCGATGGGCCCTCTGACCTCGAGGATAATGCCGTGGTTCTGTGACGCTATTGCATCCTGCGCCTGACTTGCGACAAACGACAGCCCCCACAGGCCCGCGCCAAAAAGAAACAGGCTCACAAACAATCTGTGATACTTCGCGGCGCTGCGTTTCATAGGCAGTCAAGCTTTCGCAAGGAACCCTCTTGCCCCGAACACGCGTTCGAAGCAGACAAAACCTTCCCGAGAGAATTGCCGCCCACGGACGGGTTACCCTCGCAGATAAAGCATATCAGCATTAGTGCCACTTTGGTATGCTTATTTGGGGTATTTTTGTTCAGCCGGACCTTTTGCGCTCGTCATCAAGAACACAAGAAACAGGGACCACGCCAGGGTCCACGCATCCGCGGCCAGGATGAGATAAACATCACTTCGGTCCGAGGTGAAAGCCACAACCCTGAAGAGGGCGGCCAGGTTAGCAGCGCCGACTGAACGCACCATGATCGACGGAAACGAAATATCCCTGCGAGCTTTTTGAAGAATAACACGGGTCATAACCGTAAGAGTAAAGGTCCCGACCGCCCCGATTGCAAGGCCATGAAGAGCGTCCGTCACGCTGAGCCCCGGCAAAATCGGCTGGACCCCGATGAGGGTGAAACCAACAATCAACCAGAGAAACCCGGCGTGAAGACCAAGAACCGAGGCATCCCGAAGCTTCCAGAACTGCCAACGCCACAGCCGGGCTCCCGTGATGGCTGCAAGGCTCAAACTCAAGAGCGATATCCACGCAGCGGGGAAATCGCCCGATAACAGGACTGCCAGACCAATGAGCAGGAGTAATCCGGCACGCTCCAGCGGGATCTGTGCTGCCTTGACAAGTTTTCGGCCCATCGCCTGATGCGCGCCCGATGCTGCGGCGGCGGTGATACGTCCACCCATAGCAAAACTCATCATGACAATGAGCAAAAGTCCCATACGTCCCAAAGCCGGGTTCGACACAATACTCTGGGAAGAAAATCCGACAAGCAGTCCAATATCAACAAGCGCAAGCGCCCCGAGGATAATTCCGAAAGTCGCATTTCGAAGTGTCTTCGCCGCCTTCAGAATGGGCAGCCCTGCAAAGACAAACAGAAGCGCAGGATAGAGGCCAGCAAACAGAGCGAGCCCACCCCCTGTCTCATAGGCGCCAGCAACAGCAGCCCGCGCCAGTATCCAGCTCGCTGCCAGAAAAACCGCCTGGCGCGGTGAATACTTGCCCGCGAAATATCCACCCATGACAGCAAGGGCAAATCCAAAAATCATTTCATGGGCATGCCATGTCCCCAGTGGCCAGGCAGAACTCAGTGGAGCGGAAACAACGCGAAAAGCCGTCAGTGGAATTATAATCACGGCCTGGAGTGCCGCCAGAGCGAAAAAGACAAGATGGGGTCGTTGCCTGAAGATTTCGGCGATCAGGCTGAAATGTCTGTCTTTCGGCTTCACTGAACAACTCTTGATATGAAATCAGCCATGTGGCTCGTAAAACATTGACGTCCGGCCGCCATCGACCACCAGGTCATGGGAATTGACAAACCGCCCTGCATCACTGGCAAGAAATAGCGCTGCCTCGGCAATGTCTTCGGGCAGACCTGTTTGCTGCAGCGGCGTCGCCTTCGCCAGATTGCTTTTCAGTTTCTCAAGCTTGCGCGCATTACTCTCTGCTGTCTTGGTATTGGCAACAGCTGATCCGCCCCAGAAGATCGGCGTGGCGATAGCGCCCGGCGAAATGCAATTAACGCGAATACCATGTGGCCCGAGCTCGACACCGGCAAGCTTTGTATAATGGGTGACCGCAGCCTTGAGCGCTGAATAGAGCAGACTGCCCTGATTGTACCGGATCGCCGCAATCGATGTATTGTTGATGATGATCCCGCCGCCATTCGATTTCATTGGCTCCACGGCATGGCGAATGCCGAGGATCACGCTGGACAACAGCAGATGGACGCCGTGGTCAATATCTTCCGATGAAATATTATCAATTGTTCCGCGCGGCGGACCGCCCGCATTGTTAAACAGGATATCGAGTTTGCCATGGGTCTCGATCACATGGTCAATCGTGCCTTTGATGTCTTCCTCGCGTGAAACATCGGCACTAAAGTAGCTTACGCCGTCACCAAGACGTTCCGCAATAGCGGTTCCCTTGTCCGTCGAGCGACCCGTAATAATGACCCGCGCCCCTTCGCGTGCAAAAACCTCTGCCGTCGCCTCCCCGATACCGCTGGTACCACCGGTAATCAATGCTATCTTACCGTTCAATCTCTCAGTCATTCTGACCTCCCTTTATTTTTATTGTTCCCCCTTTCTAGCCACAGCGCACTGACGTGTCGCGCAAAAAGCGGCCAGGATCCACACTCTGTTTGCCTCGTAGTGCAAATTGGCATGAGCTGCCTCGCCTGACGATCTCTCAGGAGGGGGTGAATTGAAGGCAACAACAAGAACGCTTTTCCGTAACATGCTCCCGTCGAAATAGTGCTGCTGCTCTTTGCGCTAATTAAAGAACGTGCAACGATGTCATCATATAGTCCCGGCATGAAAGAGGATGAAACAATGTACAGAGAAGAGCGCAAAATCTATTTCTCGACCTCCGAGCTGTTTAAGGCTCTGGCTCTGTTTTGCGAGACAACCAATCTCAGATTCCCTTTCAGCGACGAGGTAAAAATCGATTTTCGCACCGAATCCGAGCTTGTCGCCACGCTGTCTGATCCAGACCAGAGTGATGTGACCAGGGAGTTTCTCGAATCCGAGGTCATCGTTGCCCTGATCCTTCTGTGCAAAAAGATGGATATACCGGTCGCCAGGAAAGCCGTAAAAACAATCGAATTATCGGAAGATAAAATTGTTTTTGCCATGAAGCTTTCCGACGAAAGCGCCACTATCCACGATCTGTCGTCCTGATCCACCGGCTTTCCCGCCCCGCTCACGCCCCCGTTTCACGGATTTGTGATCAGAGATGAACGGACCCGATCGATCAATGTGCTAATCAACGGCTCCAATTATCTCATTCACAGGACCCCGCCCAATGCGCCTTACAAAACGACAGTTTCTGCTTTCCTCTCTTGCGGCTGGCGCAACAGGAGTAATCGGAATGACACGAAGTTTCGCCAAAACCGTCGAAAAGCTTGTCCTGTCCAAGGCTGAGTGGAAAGAGCGCCTGACACCCGGGCAATATGACGTCTTGCGTCGGTCCGGAACCGAGCTAGCCGGAAGCAGTCCTCTCAATGATGAAAAGCGTGACGGGGTGTTTCATTGCGCCGGGTGCGACCTGCCACTTTTTGACGCTTCCACGAAGTATGAAAGCGGCACAGGATGGCCGAGCTTTTATGATTTCATTCCGGATCATCTCCAGACCAAACGGGATTTCAAGCTGGTCATCCCGCGTACAGAATATCATTGCGCGCGCTGCGATGGCCATCAGGGACACCTCTTCAAGGACGGCCCGAATCCGACCGGCCTGCGTTATTGCAACAACGGTGTTGCGCTCACCTTTGTTCCGGCTGACGAGGCGTAAGCGCCGCGCCCGCCTTAATATCCTGTCCCTTTGATTCGGAGACTTCCATGCGTTCTGCCTTCTCCCGCCTTCACACACTATGTTTTGCGCACCTCGCTACCCTGACCATCCTCGTTTTGCTCTGGGCCGGCAACGCAATGGCTGACACCAACACGGACAGCAAACTTGAAACCGTCATACTCGCCGGGGGTTGTTTCTGGTGCGTCGAGTCCGACTTCGACACGGTGCCAGGCGTCGCAGAAACCGTTTCAGGATACACCGGAGGCCACACCGCAAACCCGACCTACAAACAGGTCTCAAAAGGCGGCACCGGTCACCTGGAAAGCGTCCGGATCACATTTGACCCGTCCATCGTCTCCTTTGGACGTCTTGTCTATTTGTTCTGGCGCAGCGTTGACCCAACCGATGCCGGCGGCCAGTTCTGTGATCGTGGGGAAAGTTACACCACGGCAATCTTCGTCATGTCAGATGAGCAAAGACAGAGTGCCGAAACCTCAAAGGCAAGCCTCGCAGATCCGGAGGTCTTCGGGCACCCGGTTGTCACCCCGATCCGCATGGCGACAGACTTCTGGCCTGCAGAAACCTATCATCAGGATTATCACACCAAAAAGCCGCTGCGGTATCGATATTACCGAAACAGCTGCGGCCGCGACAAGCGTGTCAGGGCCCTGTGGGGCGACGAAGCCTGGGCGGCAAAATAGGCCGGAAGCAGCCTTTCACCAGGTCACAGCACCCGCATCAATCATCGACGCCGCCGACCAGGCAGTATTTGATTTCAACAAAGTCATCAATGCCGTATTTGGACCCTTCCCGGCCCATCCCGCTTTCCTTGATGCCGCCAAACGGCGCAACTTCCGTCGAGATAATGCCCTCATTGATCCCGATGATGCCATACTCAAGCGCCTCGGAAACACGCCACACGCGGCCAAGGTCGCGGGCGTAGAAATAGGCGGCAAGACCGTAGGGCGTATCATTGGCATACTGAATAACCTCCGCCTCATCCGTAAAGCGCACAATAGGTGCCACCGGGCCGAAAATCTCGTTGCGGCAGACCGCCATATCGGGCGTCACGCCGGTGAGCACCGTTGGTTCAAAGAACGTGCCGCCGCGGGCATGCCGTCCCCCGCCAAGCCTTGCTTCGGCGCCTTTGCCCAGAGCCTCATCCACCAGGCCGGAGACCTTCGTCACCGCCGCCTCATTGATCAGCGGCCCGACCTGCACATTATCGTCGGCGCCGTTGCCAACGCTGAGCGCTTCTACCGCTTTAGAGAATTTTTCAACGAACACCTCATAGACGCCGTCCTGAACGTAGAACCGGTTGGCGCAGACACAGGTCTGCCCCGCATTGCGGTATTTGGCCGCCATGGCGCCTTGAACCGCCGCATCAATGTCCGCGTCATCAAAAACAATGAACGGCGCATTGCCGCCAAGCTCAAGAGAGACCTTCTTGACGGTTCCCGCCGCCTGCGCCATCAAAAGCTTGCCCACAGGTGTTGACCCGGTAAACGAGATCTTGCGCACCGACGGATGCGTAGTCAGCACTTTGCCAATCCCTGCCGGATCATTGGTCGTGATAACCTTGAAAGCGGCGGCGGGAATGCCAGCCTCTACCGCCAGGGTCTCGAGCGCCAGCGCCGACAAGGGTGTTGCCTCGGCCGGTTTGATCAGCGCGGTACATCCTGCCGCCAACGCCGGTGCGACTTTGCGCGTGATCATGGCGACCGGGAAGTTCCACGGCGTGATGGCCGCAACGACACCGATCGGCTGCTTCAGAACCAGGATACGTTTGCCTGCGGCGTGGCTCGGAATGACATCGCCGTAGATGCGTTTGGCCTCCTCGCCAAACCATTCCACAAAACTGGCCCCATAGGTCACCTCGCCGCGCGCCTCGGCCAACGGCTTGCCGCATTCAGCTGTAATGAGCTGCGCCAGATCCTCGGTATGCGCTGTGATCAGCTCAAACCATTTCCGGAGGATCCCGGCCCGCGCCTTGCCGGTTAGCCCTGACCAGGACCCAAGCGCTTCTTGCGCCGCCAGTATAGCTGCTTCAGTTTCTTTGGCTGTGTAATCCTTGACCGTTTCAAGCACCGCGCCGGTCGCCGGATTGGTCACGATAAGCCCGGTTTCAAGGCCCGTTTTGTCCGTCAGCAATTTATCTGTCAGCGCCATGGTTTTTCTCCCGCCAGTGTGTCTCTATTACCAGCTTAAAGGCACCTGCCGGGCAGGCTTGTCAAGAGGACCACACGGCGCACCGATCCGGTTGTCCCTCTGCGGCAGACTTCCTATAGTGAGTCGCAATCAACGGAGAACTCGAGAGTGCGCCTTTCCATTCCTGTTACCGTTTTTGTGACCCTGGCCGTACTCATGATGGCCACGTTTGATCCGGCAAGAGCAACCCCGTCTCCTGTTGCATTCACCGGGGCTGACGCGGCGACCTGCGCTGAATGCCATGCGGCAGCCGTTAAAGCCTGGCAAGGCTCCCATCACGCCCGCGCCATGCAGCATGCCAGTCCCGCGACAGTCCTTGGCACCTTCGAGGATCAGGTGCTGACCCACGCAGGCGAACACACTCTCCTGTCACGGCAAGGCGGCAAATACTTCGCATCAGTCTCTTCCCCCGGCAGCAAAGCCGCCGCGCAGCAATTCGAAGTGCTCTACACCTTCGGCATCACCCCCCTGCAGCAATATCTCGTGGAGACCGAACCTGGCCGCCTGCAAGCGCTCCCCTGGGCTTGGGATGCTCGCGCCGATGCTGAAGGCGGCGGGCGCTGGTATCATCTTTATGACGGCGACACCGTGCCGCCCGGCGATCGGCTGCACTGGAAAAGTCCCTTACAAAACTGGAACGGGATGTGTGCAGATTGTCATTCGACCGCACTTGCCCGGAACTACGATGTCTCCGGGGATCACTTTGCAACCACCGCCGCCGCCGTCAACATCTCCTGCGCCTCGTGCCACGGCGACGCCGCAGATCACCTCCTTGCGATGCAGCAGGAGACCAGGCCTCCATCCGGCAGCTTCGACGATGTCATTGATTTCTCGATTCGGCCACCTCGCGCTTTGAACGGGCCGCCGCAGAGGCCACCGCCACGAACCTGGGCGCGCCTCACCAGGGCCGTGAGATCGAGGTCTGCGCCGCGTGCCATTCACGCCGAACACCGCTGACAAGTAAAATTGACCCTGCCGCCCCCTTCCTCGACCAGTTCACCCCTGATCTGCTGGATGAGGGCCTCTATTACCCCGACGGGCAAATCCAGGATGAGGTCTATGTCTTGGGGTCCTTCATGCAGAGTAAAATGGCGGCAGCGGGCGTCACCTGCAGCCATTGTCACGACGCCCACGCCCTGACCCTGAAGCGCGGCGGCAATGCCCTGTGCACATCGTGCCACGCGCCGGAGGTTTTCGACACATCAGACCACCACCGTCACCTGCCCGCCTCCAAAGGTGCGCGGTGCGTCTCCTGTCACATGCCTCAGACCACCTATATGGGGATCGACGCGCGCCGCGATCACAGCTTCAAGGTGCCACGACCGGATCTCTCGGAAAGCCTCGGCACACCCAATGCCTGCACCACCTGCCACGCCGACATGACCAACAAGGCGGCGGCAACGCATATTGCTGCATGGCACGGGCCCCGCGAGGCCGACAATCGGGCCGCCCAAACCCTGGCCGCCGCGAGGGCTCGCAATCCGGCGGCCAGAGCGCCCCTCCTCGCGTTCATAGAGGATGAAACCCGCCCGGCCATCACCCGTGCGACCGCTCTCAGCCTCATCGCCAATGTGCCAGACCGCGCCCTCATGACTGTCGCAACGACGCGTCTGAACGACACCGATCCCCTCATCCGCATTGGAGCCATTCGTGCCCTGACAATCCTGGCGCCGCAGTACCGCGTGGACGCGCTCGCTCCGCTCCTCGACGACACCGTCAAATCAGTCCGCATGGAAGCAGCAACAGCGCTGCAAGATATGCCGGCAAGCGCCTTTTCAGGCGATGATCGCATCCGGTTCAAAGCCGTCCTTGCGGAGCATCTCAAGGCCAACGATGAAATCGCATGGCGCGGCGAAGGCCGTCTTAATCGTGGCCTCATTCTCCAGGGCCAGGGCGAGCTCGATACGGCGGCCCGGCACTACAAAAAATCAATTGAAATCGACCCCGCCTTTACCCCGTCCTACATCAATCTCTCCGAGCTTTTGCGCTCCGGTGGCTCTGAAGAGGAGACACAGGCAACGCTCCTTCAAGGTCTTGCAGCCGCGCCCGATGACGGCGCGCTGGAACATGCCCTCGGCCTTGCCCTCATCCGCGCGGACAAGACGGAAGAGGCCATGGCACATCTTGCAAGAGCCACTGTTCTCGCACCGCAAACCTCGCGCTTTGCCTACGTCCATGCCGTCGCACTACATTCTGTCGGCAAGACACCCGAAGCTCGCGCCCGCCTGCAAGCCGCTCTCGTGCACCATCCATATGACCCGGACTTGCTCACCCTGGGGTTTTCGCTCGCCGATGAAACAGGCGACCGTGGCGCCATGCTCCGCTATGCCGGGCAGCTGGCAGAGATTTTTCCCGATGACCCGAACTGGCCAGACCGCCCCATACGCCTGCAACAAAACTGACTCCAGATGCCCTGTCACCCTGCTCAGCAACACGTACCGGCAAGGTCGTCAACTGCGTGAGCGCTTTGAAAAGGTATCGCCTTGCCACATCCGGGGAAAATTCCGTAGTGGGCGGAAAAATCACCCATAAAGTCAAAATGCTCGGCAAACCGACTTTCTTTCAACATCAGCCAGGTGTTTCCGCAAACCGGAAAGACACGGCCCTTCTCGATCGCGTGATGACTATCAAGCACAAAGGTCTCTTCAAGCTGTGCGATGCCGCCTTTGTAGATCACGGCCTGACCATAGTCTTCGCAATCACCTTCAAGGGTGGCAATGTTAAAAAGCCTGTAGGTCGATGAGAAGAACGATATATCTCCGAGCTTTTTCTGCAGTACCGGGTTATCCACACCAAGCGGGCGGTCCGTCATCAGGCGCGGGTCACGAAACCCGGTGCTTTGTGCAAGGGTCAAAAAGTCATTCCAGTAAAGCGCGCCGCCAAGGCACTCGCCATAGAGAACGGGATCATTCTTGAGAGGCTCGGGCAATCGCCTCGAGGCATAAACATCAGAAAAGTAAAACTCGCCACCTGGCTTAAGAAGGCGGCGCACGCCATCCAGAACCGCCCTTTTGTCCGTTGAAAGATTGACAACGCAATTTGAGACGACGACGTCAAAGCTGTTTGGTTCAAGATCGAGATCACAAAGGTTTTCGATCATGCCGTCAATGAACCTTGTATTGGCTTGATCGTAACCGAATTTGGATCTGTGCCAGTCTTCATGAGCCCGGGCAACCTCAAGCTGCTCAAGGGTCATGTCAACACCGACAACCTCGCCGGCTTCACCGACCATCTGCGACAACACATAGACATCCCGGCCGGCGCCGCAGCCAAGATCGAGCACACGTGCGCCTTCGATGGCTGGCGGGGCGATAAGTCCGCAACCGTAGTATTTGGCGAGAACTTCACCATGCACATTGGACAGGAGGGTCTTTTGCCAGGCGGGAATGTCATCAGGAGTGCAACACGCATCCGTCTGCAAATCCGCCGAACTTTGAAGAGTCTTGCCGTAGTATTCCTTGACGATGTCGTGCTGCATTCAATTTTTCTTTCCTGATATCTGTTGATCCCGGTATACCTGTAACCAGACGGATGGAAGAGTCACGCCGGAACACGATTTCGTGATTGTGATACATTTTGCATCAGCAGCGCGCCTCGACCTTATACAGTATCGTCGCGCCTTTAGAGCCTGAGGATTTATCTGATGGCCGTTTAATTGAGGAACAGGATAACAGCAGGAATGTCTGAAACAAACCACGGGGTCAAAATTGACAGTGATAAAAACCAAAGCGATCAAACCTGTCTGGTAATATTCTGTAAGCGACCGACCCTGTTGCAGGGCAAACAACGTCTGGCAAAAACCATTGGCGCAGAGCAATGTTTGATGTTTGCAGAATCATTCCTGAAGTGTGCGCTGGAAGATGCCTGTGAATGGCCAGGGCCTGTTGTTTTGTCTCCTTCATCCCCGGAGGATACAGAATGGGCGAGCGGATTGCTGGCGAGGGACTGCAGGGTCATGGTTCAGCCGGAAGGCGGTCTGGGACATAGAATTCAGGCGGTCGATCACCAGCTTCGTGCCGAGGGGTACAGCAAAATTGTCTTCATAGGAACCGATGCGCCCGCGCTGCGACCCGATCATTACGAAGAGGCCCACAGGAAAATTGATCTTGTCGATGTTGTGCTTGGCCCGGCATCTGATGGCGGAGTGGTGATCATGGGGTCTTCCACGCCCTGGCCTGATTTACTGCCTCTGCCCTGGAGCACTGCACGTCTGGGAAAGGCCCTGACGACAGCATGCCGCCAACACGGCCTTGATGTAAAAACGATTTCCCCGGGCTATGACATCGATATTGAAGCTGATCTCCTGAAATTGCAGCAGGATCTTTCAGATGATCTTCGCCCCGCACGGCGGCATCTCTACCAGCAGCTCCGTGAATTCTTGCGACAGGGTGGGACCAGATATGCTTGAGCTTCCAAAAATAACGCCTGAGGAAACCTCTCCTTTCCCCTCCCCGGGAGAAGACTGGTACACGACCCCGACCGGAGATGCGCGGGGGTATATTGACACTCATCGCCTGAAGGAGCTTTGGTTCCATACCGGAACGGTGTGTAACCTGGCCTGTGATTTCTGCCTCGAGGGATCCAAGCCGGGAGATACACGGCTCGGCCTGGTCAAGCTGGCTGACGTCAAGCCCTATATAGAAGCGGCGCTGGGGCTGGGAGTGGAGCAATTCTCTTTCACAGGCGGGGAGCCTTTTCTGGCCAAAGACATTGTGAAAATCTTGACCCTGGCGTCTTCACATCGACCTTGCCTGGTCCTGACAAATGGAACCGAACCCTTGTTGCGGCGCTTCGCGGAACTGGACGTCTTGCGGGAAAGCGCGAACCCGGTTTCGTTCCGCATCAGCCTTGATCACTACAAAGAAGACATTCATGACAAGGGGCGCGGCAAAGGAAGTTTTTCCAAAGCGCTTGAGGGGCTCAAACTGCTGAGCGATATGGGATTTGCAATTTCGGTCGCACGCCACCTGAAACCTGATGAGGACGTCGAGGCCACGAGCGCGGCCTTTGCCAGACTTTTCAGGCAAAACGGGTTGCCTGAAGATCTTCATATAGTGGCTTTCCCGGACTTCGCAGGTCCAGGATCATTGCCCGATGTTCCGTTTGTCACCACAGCCTGTATGACCCGCTACCAGACCGAAGAAAGCCGCATGGAGTTCATGTGTGCTTTTTCAAGGATGATCGTCAAGCAGGCGGGAAAAATGCGGGTCTATGCCTGCACTTTGGTCGATGATGATCCCGCCTATGATCTGGGACCGGCTCTGGATGAGAGCCTGAAGGAACGCATCAGCATGAAGCACCATCGTTGTTACAGCTGCTTCGCCTATGGCTCATCGTGCAGTGAACTCTGAATGATGAGTTTGAAGAATGTATCAATAATCATCCCGTTGGGACCTGACGAGGATCAGGTGACACCGCTTCTGGATGACCTGGCTACCTTGCCAGCGGAAACGCAGATTGTTCTGGTATCCTGCGACAACGCCGGTGACCCGGTCCTGCATAAGGGTCGTGTCATGATGATCAACGCAAAGCAGGGCAGAGCCTGCCAGCAAAACGCAGGCGCAAAGGCAGCCACCGGCAAGTTCCTCTGGTTCCTGCATGCAGATTCGCGCGTTACACCACAGGTTCTCCACGCCCTTGATGTCTCCCTGGATGAAGACCCCGATGCGCTGCACTATTTTCATTTGAAGTTTGACGAGGACGGACCTCGGCGCATGCGCCTGAATGAATGGGGCGCCCGGTTTCGCTCCCGGGTTCTCGGGGTCCCGTTTGGGGATCAGGGCTTCTGTCTGGACAAAAGCGCTTTTGACACAATTGGCGGCTTCCCCGAACATGCTCCTTATGGAGAAGATCATCTGTTGATCTGGTATGCGCGCCAGGCCGGAGTAAAACTAAAATGCACAGGAACGGCACTTCAGACCAGTGCTCGAAAATATCAGCAGCAAGGATGGGGCGCACTAACGCTCAAATATCAAGCTCTCTGGATAAAACAGGCCCTGCCCGAAGCATACAAACTGATCCGCAACAAATAGCTATGGACGTCAATCAAACGCACTTGAACGGCAAGGCGGGTTCAAGCCGCCCCGGTGTTGTTCGAGACGCTGCTGTGGTTTGTCGCTGCAGAGTCAAAAAGCACCTAGCCAAAGTCCCAGGAAGAACCCGAATGATATTGCTTGAGGACGTTCTTGGCGATCAGGATTTTGTGCACTTCGTCAGGACCATCAGCAATACGCAAGGTGCGCGCGCCCATGTAATAGCCCGCCAGAGGGTAGTCGGTTGAGACACCAATGCCGCCGAAAGTCTGGATCGCCCGATCGACGACCCGGTGAAAGGCATTGGGAACAAAGACCTTGATCGCCGAGATATCGGTGCGCGGGTCTTTGCCGCTCTCAATAATCCCGGCTGTGTGGATGGTCATCAATCGCGAGGCCTGAATATCCATATAGCTATCTGCGATGAACCCCTGGATAAACTGTTTGTCCTCCAGCAGACCGCCGTGAACCTGTCGCTCCGTGGCTCTCTTGACCATCAGGTCGAAAGCCCGCCACATTGAGCCGACACAATTCATGCAATGATAGACACGGCCCGCTCCGAGGCGATCCTGCGCGGCGGCATGTCCCGTTCCCCGGCTGCCCAGGGCATTTTCCTTCGGCACTCGGACATTGTTATATTTGATTTCACCGTGCGAATGGCCGGTGTGTCCCCATACCGGAATGTCCCGGACATGCTCAAAACCCTCCGTATCCGTTGGCACGATAATCTGGGTCATTTTTGAATTAACGCCGCCGTCATCGTCTTCGGTTTCGGTGCGGCACATCACGATGGCAAAATCGGCGTTGCGGGCATTGGACGTAAACCACTTGCGCCCGTTGATCACCCACTCATCACCTTCCAGACGCGCGGTGGTCGTGAGCGAGCGCGGATCCGAGCCTGGATTGTCGGGCTCGGTCATTGAGAAGCAGGATTGCATTTCGCCGCGAATGGACGGCAACAACCATTTTTCGATTTGCTCCGGGCTGGCATATTTGGCGAGCACGCTTTCATTGCCGGCACTGGGCGGCACGATGCCAAAGGCCGAACTGGAAAAAGGCGACCAGGCCATAATTTCGTTCATATAGGCAAGGGTCAGAAAGCCTGCTCCCATGCCGCCGTATTCGGATGGCAAATGCGGCTTCCACAAACCTTGCTCACGGACATGATTGCGCAATTCCTCATACAGACTATCTCGCTTTTCCTCGCCGTCCTGCCCGGCCAGAATGCTCTCTTGTGGAATAATATACTCGCCGACAATTTTGGCAGTACGCAGACGCACAGAGTTAACCTCGTCGCCAAGACCGTCAATAGTGCTGACCGACAGGATATTTTGGCTGGGAATTGTCATGGGAATTTCCTTTCGTTTTGACCATTGTCAGGGAGATAAAACGCAAGAGTCAACGAGCATTATGTCTCACGTGCACGGGCGGCCTCCTCGACGACAGTGGACGTGTTGCACACAGGGGGTTGGCAAGCAAAAGCAGCGTCATGATGCCAGCAGATGGCGCCGCCCGCATGTGACTGGCGCAAAGGACGCATTCGCTTTGCGAACGCTGAGTGGTGGAGCCGAAGGGGATCGAACCC
>JAUWTJ010000027.1 GCA_030614785.1 Alphaproteobacteria bacterium
GCTCGCGCCCGAACTCGAGCTTCGCGTGGTCGTTGATATTATTTCCGGCGCTTCAGCTGGCGGGATCAACGGCATTCTGCTTGCCCGGGCGCTGGCCCATGATCTCACCCTCGACCGCCATCGCAAGATGTGGCTTGAACGCGCCGACGTCACCGAGCTCATGGAGCCTGAAACGATCGCCGACAAGTGGAGCAAGTTCTATCTCTATCCGTTTTTCTGGGCGATGAACTCGAGGCGGCTGCGCGTCATGGTTCCCAATCCAGAGACCCGGAACAAGCTTTCCATCTTCATCAGGTCGCGCTGGTTCAAGCCACCCTTTTCGGGAAGAAACATGCTTGATTTCATGCTCGATGCGGCAAGTGATATGGGGCGCAACGAGAGTGGTGAGACTGAAGATGCGCCAAGCAAGAGCCGAACGCTGATCCCGCCCGGGCTCTGTCTTGATCTTTTTGTCAGCTTGACAAACTTCTACGGCAGGCATCAGGAAATCAGATTGCATGATCCCGAGCGCATCGTCGAACGGGAACACCGCACCAGCTTTGATTTTACGTTCACACGGCGTGAAACCGGTCTTACTGTGAGCGATTTTGATGATGACAACGTGCCCGGTCTCGCCTTTGCGGCCCGGTCGACCTCGTCCTTCCCTGGTGCCTTCCCACCATCGCAGCTCACTGACCTTGACGAGGCCCTGAAACGGCGTGGGCAGACCTGGCCCAGCCGGGACCGATTTATGCGGCGCAATCTTCCGTCGCGACCGGGCGGGCGAGACCCGAAGACCCTTTCCTTCATTGACGGTGCGGTGGTCAACAACAAGCCGTTCGCCGCGGCGATTGAAGCGCTCGGGGATCGCTCGGCCCAGCGGGAGGTTGATCGGCGGATTGTCTATATTGACCCGGTACCGGAGGATCTAAGCGTCAATGACAACGAGACCTCGCCGGGGTTTTTCCGATCAATTCTCGCATCGCTCTCTGAAATTCCGCGCAACGAGCCAATCAACGACGAGCTTAACTGGGTCAACGACCATAATCGCCAGAGCCGCCGTCTGCACAGCGTCATCGCTTCGGTCAAGAGCGAAGTGGATGAAATTATTGATGCCCTGATCCTTGAGGAGAAAAGTGACCGACCAAGCGTTGCGCTCGTCGCATCGTGGCGCGAGCGGGTCAATGTGGTGTCGAAGGAGCAGGCCGGCTATTCCTATACCAGTTATTCCCATACCAAGACCTACACGGTGCTCGACAGCATGGCCCAGCTCATCTGTGAGCTGTGTCTGGAGCTGGGCTATAGCGTCACGACAGCCCCTCTCATCGATCTTCTTCACAACTGGGGCTATGAGAAAAAAATCCTGTCAAATGCCCATGAAGACACCGACGCCTTTGCCGACAAGGCGAACGCCCCGGTTGACCTTCAAACCCTGATCGGCTTCCTGCGCCAGTTTGATGTTGATTTTCGCATGCGCCGCCTGCGCTTTGTGATTTCCGGCCTTAACGAAATTTATCAGAGCGATACTGCGCGCAACAGCGATACCTTTGATCCGCATCAGCTCAACACGATGAAACGGGATATCTACATCTTCATCGATCAACTAAAAGATCGCTGGAAAACGGACGTCTATGTCGAGAATGCCCGCACGGAAATAGCCGGTCTTGGCAATGTCCTTGAGGATGGTCGCCTGGAGGACATCCATGCGGCGCTCGACATCCTTTTGCGGCGTCTTGCCAATCTGATGGAGCTGGAAGACCGGGATTTCGACTACGATCTGGCGATGAGCGATCATATCGGTGCGATTGCCGACCGCAGTATTCGCCAGGAACTGTTCCGCGCCTATATCGGCTTTCCTTTCTTTGATGTTCTGACCCTGCCTGTTCTGCAGTCCATGGACATGACGCAGCTGGAGCCCATTCGGGTTGACCGCATCTCGCCGGAGGATTGCAAGACCATCCGGCAGGGCGGCGCCGAGGAAATTCTCAAGGGCATCGGCTTTGCCCGCTTTGCCGCTTTCTTCAGTCGGGCAGACCGGGAAAACGACTATCTATGGGGCCGTCTCAATTCGGCGGAACGGCTAGTTGACTTCATTGTCACCTCGGCGCGACACTCCAACACGTCCGTTGGGCTTGATATCACGGCGTTCAAGAAGCGACTGTTTCTCGCGATCCTCAAAGCCGAGCGTCCGCACCTGTTGGTCAGCGGCGACCTTCTCGATCAGCTTGAAAAGGAAATCAAGGCAATCGGATAAAGTAATTGTCCGCACAGGTGTGATTTAAAAGTCATTACCCGTCTTAATCCGATTTTAACCGGAATTGCGATAAAGATTTTCTTGCAATCGCAGATGAACGCCGATACAACGCCCGCATCGCAAGTGCAACCCTTAAACTTTCAGAGGACAGACCTTAAACACATGACCATCCGTTCGACATATCAAACACAAGGCATGAAGCCTCTATCGCCCTTTGCGGGCAAGGGTTTTGTGGCCACTGGAGTGTCTGGTTTTCAGGATGTTATATGTGCCGGACTATCCAATGAGACGCACGACATACCGAGCGATTGGACCCGACAACGCGGTTGACCCCCGGACATATCCGGATCAGCCACTCGAACCCAACGGGAGGCTGATACGGAAACGATCCGTTCGACGCCTCCTTTGAAAAGAAAGGAGGCTTTTTTTGTATCTTTTCGTGAGGACCCCGACCTGATTTTCTGAACGGCTGTGTCTGTTCAGGTGGTGCGACAGTCTTTTGACTTTGCATCGACGCTTTTGCTTTGCCTGCGGCCTTGCCGGTGCGGACAGAGAACGATGGCGTTTGACCAAAATCAGCAATGCGTCCCGATTTTAAACCATACAATGAGGACATTTAACATGTACCCGCTCTACGACACCGAAGGTCAGATGATGGCCTACAAATACATGCTGAAGCGCCTCGAGGAAGATAAAAACTCCCCTCGGAGTTTCATCGTGACCCTGATCGCCTCCGCGCTTGCGGCGGCGATAACACCGACAGCGCTCTGGCTTTATTTCGCCCTTGAAGGATTGAGCCAGGCCAGCTGATAACACGCCTCCCCCGGCGCGTGAGCCTTCGCCCTGCCCCTCCCTGGCGGAGCGCTCACGCGCTACCCTGCGCCGCTCTCGATGCGGCGTTTGCCCGGACCACGCACTGCCCTCAATTCCGCGTGGTTCGGGCACCCTCAGGGCTCTAAACCAGACGGGCGGTGTGGCCACCATCAACCATCAGGCTGGCCCCGGTGGTAAAGCCGGACGCGGAGCTGGCAAACATCAGGAGCGGCAGCGTGAGCTCTGACAATTCCCCGAGACGATGGCCCGGCGTGCGTGCGATGTAGGCTTTGCCGGCCTCGCTGCCGAAAAACTCCTCGTTCATCTCGGTTCGAAAATATCCCGGACACAGGGCGTTGACCCTGATGTCATGTCTGAACAACTCGAGCGCCATCACCTTCGTAAGCTGCACGACAGCGGCCTTGGAGGCTGCATAGGCAGACTGCTGCGGCTGGCCACCATGGGCGAGGATCGAGCCGATATTGATAATTGATCCGGGCTTCTTCGCCGCAACAAGTCGGCTGGCTGCCTCGCGGCCGACCAGACGAACGCCCTTGAAGTTGGCGCCCATGACAAGGTCCCAGTCTTCTTCTGTCAAATCGAGAAAGCCTACCGGATTGGCGACACCGGCATTATTGACGATGATGTCCGGGGGGCCGAAGGCCTGTGTCGCAGCCTCAAACCCGGCGGCAACACTGCCGGGATCCGTGACGTCCATGGTTACGGCGGCGGCTGCCCCGCCGCCTGCCTTGATCTGCGCTGCAAAAGCGTCGATGCGCTCCGTTCGTCTTGCGGCAAGAACAACCGAGGCGCCAGCCTCACTCAACACTCTGGCGAAGTGGATCCCGAAGCCCGACGAGGCGCCGGTCACCAGTGCGACATGGCCGCCAAGATCAATACTATAACTCACCTCTATCACTCTCCTTTTGTCCCTTGCCGACATGATACGGCGTGGACCAAGTCTAGAGAAATGCGGCAGAAATTTCCATAGCGCAAGTCCGGTTGATCCAGTCAGAATCGAAAAAGGCCTCTCGGAGAGAGGCCTTCGCTGCAGTGTTTGTGAACCCGAACTCAGAATTTCAGCTGATACTTGATCCCGAAACCGCTTTCCTCGCGCCCGGCAATATGACCGGCATCCACAGCATGATAGGCGAAGGTTGAGACTTCACCTGTTCCGGCAGTGCGATACCTGTACTCAACCTGTAAATCCAGCTCACGGCCCGAGGGGGCGAGCGAGATGGTCTCGGATTGCATTTGCATCACTCCATCGGCATCCCATGCCTTGTCGGCAAAAAGATGAAGCGATCCGGAGAAAACACGCAGCGGCTGGCTGATTGAAAATACGGCGCGGTCCCGGTCTGCCAGCAAGCCCGATTTGGCAATCCCGACATGAAAGGCATCACTGAGCGTTTCCTTGTCCAATGTCAGAAGTCCATTGCCCTGACCTTCAGACACACCCAGTGTCCATGAGGCGGCAAGCTCAAGCCCATATAAATCCGCATGATCCCAGGACAGGCTCACGGCCCGTGTTCGGGTTTCCTTGCCCATGGAGAGAGCGCCTTGTGAGCGCGAGCCGAAGACACCGCCGCGTTCGCGCAGATCCGTCATCGCAACATTAATCTTTTGCACCTCATTCAATGAGAAGGAAACGGACGCTGCGGCGGCGCCCGCCTTGTACATGTCATAAAGTGGCTCGCGGCTTTCATTCTCGGCATATCCAAGGGCAAGGCGGAAGGGACCCAGCTTGTCGGCAGCGGCGCCGGCAAACTTGTCACCTGATGCAAATCCGAGGAAAGGATTGATCCCGCTGGTCGCGCCTCCTGCAGAGGCCATGCCGCCGACTATAGCGCCGGGGCTGTAAAACAGCGGTTGCGCATTACCAAAACCGGCGAAAGCCCGCAGGTCAAAGCTGTCAACGCCTGCGGCTCGAATATCGCCCGTCAAATTACGCCGCGCCTCGTTCCCCAGATAGCGAAAGTCCTGCGTGACCGCGCGGTAAAGGTCATCCCGGCCTGGAACAAAATATCCGGATGATGCAAAGTTGGAAGCCACCATCTGATCAAGGCGCCCGGATAGTTCAGAGCGTCCTTGACCTGCGAGCGAAGACAGGGACACAGAGAAATCCCGGCGATATTTGTCAAACACAGAGACCGTCGCTTTGGTCTCGGTCAGGGCAGCAAATCCATGCCGGACCAGAATGGCGGTGTCCGCCAGCGTCCAGGTCGATGACTTCTGCTTTCCGCTCGCAAGGCTATCGCGAGCGATTGGTTCCTGTACATCCGTGCTCATCATAAAGTCATGAGTGGTCTTGCCGGATTTGCCGCCTCCCTTGTCGCCGCCGTCACTACCGCCGCCCACAGTGATGCCGAAGGTGGGCGCACCGATGGGCCGCATGGCGCGGGCGACATTCAAAAGACCCTGGCCGTAGACCGGGTCAACGCCCGCCGCACCAAGGTCAGTTGCTGTATCAAACAGTATTTGACGGGTGACTTCCGGATCCGACTTGAGGATCGGCCATTGTGAATGGAGCAGCGCAACAGCACCGGCAATATGCGGCGCGGCCATGGAGGTGCCGGAAATCCGATAATACCCGCCAAGCTCATCGGTTGACCAGATACCATCGACATATCCATTTGCATCGACCTCAATAGAGCCGCCGACGACATTCGCATTGCCGCCAGGGGCGACCATGAAGATATCCATCATGGATACAACGCAACCCGTCCGGTTAGCGACACAGGCATTGCCGGGGGTATTCGAATACCAGGCGATGGTTGGCACCATGTTTCCCGAGGCGTCGACCGACATTTCTACCGACCCGGCGATGATAAGGTTTGACAGGGGGTTACTGTCCTTACTCCTGTAAAACTCACTCAATATATCGACGCCGTCGTTGCCGGAAGATTTTACAACAACAATGTCTGACTTGTGATTGTTGATCGCAGTCAACGACGTCCCGGAGGCCAAGTCGCCTGCTGTCATCGGTCCATACGACATATTCGCGACGCTCGCACCGTAGCTCACTGCATGGGAGAGCACATAATCCTCGTCGACGCCGATCCAGCCGTTGTCATCAAACACAGCATAATTCAACAGCCTCGCCATTGGCGCAACGCCGCTGGTACCAGTGCCATTGAGCCGCGCTCCGACAATTCCGGAGGTGTGGGTGCCATGCAGATCATAGGCGGTATAGGAGGGGCTGACGCGAAAGCCGGTAAACTCAAAAACCACCGAGTCCGTTGCAGGATCGGCATCCAGGGCCGTGTTAAAAGGAAGGTCACTGTGAATGTCGTTGGCCCGGCCATCAAGCACGGCTACCGCCGCGCCAGCGCCAAGGGCCGTATCACGCTCCGCAACTGTAAGACCAACCAGCGGACCTGTCCCCAAAGGATCCCAGGTGACAGGGCCGGTCCAGTTCTTATCGGTGTAGCTCCAGCCAAGGGATTCAAAATAGGTTGTTGCATCGATGAAGGACAGATTGTACGGGCTCTCCGTCGGCTGCGTATCGTGGCCGTCGGCAAGAGCCGCCGTAGTCAGCGTTGCAACCGAAACCGTCAGTACCAGAATTTTCAAATATCGCATTTGTGCCCCACAAGTCGCGCCAGGCACCGCACAACACCACGATGTGCAAAGACAGAAATGTGCATGAAGCGAGCCTGAAGACCCTATGCGATAATGTTCAATTCATGATTAACACCAATGTTCAATGCGCGGTTAACGCAGCCAATACATTCCATAACCTGATGGCAGTTTATTCAACCGTACCCAGAGTGATCAGCTGGGCGTAGGCTGCGGTGCCAAGACCCAGATTTTCAACGGAGATGCGCTCGTTGGTACCGTGGAACCCGGCGATATCCTCGGGCCCGACAACAAGCAGATTGATCCGGTAGGCATCATCGGCAACGCTCGCGTAATGCTTGGAATTGGTACCGGCACCGGTCATGCCTGGGATCACAACAACCGGCCCGAACATCTGGCGGCTGACTTTGGCAATAACTTCAAATCCTGCAGCTTGCGAATCTGACTCGCCCGAGGCAACCGAACCCTTGTCCCAGTGGATGATTTCAATCCGGTCATCGTTGATGATTTGCCTGACCATCTCAATTACGCCTTCGTGGGTGTCGCGCGGATGGATGCGGAAGTTGACGGTGGCTGTTGCCGTGCCAGGAAGGACATTGTCCTTGATCCCGGCGGACAAAAGGGTCGGCGCCGTTGTCGTGCGCAGGGAAGCGTTCATCGGTGGGACCTTTGACAATTCCTTTTCGATGACGCTTTGAAAAAGCCAGCGGTTGGCAAAAAGCATGCGCCGGGTAAACGACATGTGGCGCGCAATCACATCCATGGCGTCAAGACTGACGCCTTCAAGGCCGCCGGGAATGGGGTTTTCGCGCAGACGCTCGATGGCCGAGGCGAGAAGAAAGATTGATGCATCCTTCGTCGGCATGGATGAATGTCCGCTGTCGCCGTGGGCGACAAGATCGAGGGTCATATAGCCTTTCTCGGCAATATTGATGCTGGCGATTGGCACATCCATACCCGGGTACATGTCCTTGAGAATGAAAGACCCTTCGTCAATGGACCAGGCAAGCTGGACACCCTGCTCCTTGAGCAGCTTCACAACACCCGCCGCGCCTTCATTGCCGCCGATCTCTTCATCATGGTCAAAGCTGAAATAAACCGTCCGCTCGGGCTCAAAGCCCTGCTCCAAAAGCAGGGTTGCGGCTTCCATCATGAGGATCACACCCGATTTGTCGTCGAGGGAACCACGGCCCCAGACCTGCCCGTCGGCGATCACGCCGTCAAAGGGAGGATGGTCCCAGCTTTCCTCTGTGCCTGGAACAACCGGCACAACATCATAATGAGCGGCAAGAAGAATTGGTTTGAGATCTGAGTTCGTGCCCTGCCACTTGAACAGGACCGTATGCGTCTCCACCACGGTCTTTTCCAGTTCATGGAATTTCGGATAGGTGGCTTCGGCCCAGGCCAGGAAATCATCAAATGGTTTGTACTCTCGCCTTTGCGGCTCGGGTGGAGAAACCGTTTTGAACCGAACCGCCTCTGACAGATGCTGCGCGACGAGACCCGCGTCAACGTCAAAGGCAACCTGCTCCTCCATCTCGAAGTAAGGGGGTGAAAACATCAGCGTTCGCAACATAATGACAAGAAAGAGCCCGACAAGGACAAGGACAACAAGGCCAAAAATGTTCTTCATGAGAGATCCTCCCCGGATTTTCAAGTCGTCTTCTGCGAGACAGTATTCAAGACGCTAGCACATGGGTTTACGCGAAGCCAGGCGGTCAGGTTTTGAGACGCTGCCAGGGGATCAGGAACGCTTCGCCCTGGTGATCGCCCTCGATGACCTCAACCCGGTAGACTTCCTGCAAATTGGACGCGGTCAAAACCTTGTCCGGTGGCCCGCTGGCCACCACCTTGCCGTGGTCGATGAGCACAAGGCGGTCGCAATACCGCATGGCAAGCGCCAGATCGTGCAGGACCACGACGACGCCGGTGCCGGTTTTGCCCAACTCGCGCAGGATCTCCATCACCTCGATCTGATGGTAGGGATCAAGGGAGGCGACAGGCTCGTCGGCCAGCAGCCAGGGGGCATCAACGGCGATGGCCCGGGCAAGCATCACGCCGGCCCGCTCACCGCCGGAAAGGGAGGTGACGATCCGGCGCCTCAGATGCGTTGTCTCGGTGGCCGCGAGAGCCGCCTCCACACGCGCAAAATCTTCAGCCGCGAGCTTTTGCCAGGGCCCTATATGCGGCATCCGGCCAAGCTCAACGAGACGCTCTACGGTCAGAGGCCAGTGGATCGGCGCGCCTTGCGGTGCATAGGCCAGCAGACGCGCCCTCGCCTTCGGCGCCATGGTGTCGAGTGACGCCCCGCCAAGCGCCACATGACCGGCCCGGGTTGGAACAAGACCGAGCAAGGCCCGCAGCAGGGTACTCTTGCCTGCGCCATTGGGCCCGATGAGCCCGACCACTTCGCCCGGCACTACATCGAAACTGACATCATCCAGAATGCGCGTGCCGCCCAGCTCGACGGTGAGATGTTCCGCCTCAAGACCTTTTTGTTTTTGTCCTGCCATATCGCTCATCGCATGGCCTCGCGCGTGCGGATGACAATCCACAAAAACACCGGCGAGCCGACGAAAGCTGTGACAACACCGAGGCGCAATTCGCCGCCTGACAGAGGTATGCGGGTCAGCATATCGGCGAGAGAAAGGAAAACCGCACCGCCCAGAGCGCTGGGCAGAAGAATGCGCCTTGGATCGTGACCAAAGAAATGCCGCATGATGTGGGGGACAACGAGGCCGATAAAACCGATGGTGCCACATACCGCAACCGCTGCGCCTACCGAAATCGCGGTGCCCAGAATGACCTGCAAGCGCAATCGTCTCAGATCGACACCGAGGGTCTGTGCTGTCTCCTCGCCAAGACTGAGCGCGCTGAGCCCCTGGCCGACACCGGCCATCAAGGTCCAACCGAGTATCATGAAGGGTCCGGCGAGCGCGATGTCGGTAAAGCTTCGGTTGGCAAGCGAGCCAAGCAACCACATCACCATATCAAGCAGCGAGAACGGGGTCGGCGCGAAGTTCATCACCAGCGACGTGAGCGCGACCGCCAACCCGTTGATACCGATCCCGGCAAGGATCAGTGTCAGGATCGACGCATCCCGGGAGGCCAGGACGAAGAGAACCAATGTTGCCGCGAGGGCGCCGGTCATGGCCAGAAGCGGAACTGCAAGCAGGAAAACCGATGAGAGCCCGAAATAGATCGCAAAGACAGCGCCGAGCCCGGCGGAAGCCGAAACCCCGATGACGCCAGGATCAGCCAGCGGATTGCGCAACAGCCCCTGGAGGGCCGCGCCCGAAAACCCGAGCGACGCTCCGGCCATCAGCCCCAGAAGCACGCGCGGCAATCTGATCTCACGGACAATGATGGCGTTGATATCTTCGCCGGAGGCAAACAACCCGCCAAGAACTTCGCCGGGGGTGAGCCAGGTTGAGCCGACGAGAAGCGAGGCGAAGGCGATGATCAGAACCCCTGCACCGAGGAGAACCGGCAGGGCGCGGCGGCCTCGTTTTATGCTCACTCCGGTCATGGTTGCCCGCCCTGCGATGAGGCTGGACCAAGACCCGCGCGCTCTGCCTCTGCGCGAATAAGAGCGACCGTGTCGGCAAAGAAAAGCCCGTTGCAGGAGAAATACCGCCCAGGCACATAGACCGTCGGGGTGTCGGTCAGCATCTGCCTGATGCGGGCATGACGGGCGACAGACCAGTTCGAGGCCTTGGCCTGTTTGAGATCGAAGAAGCTGGCGATGATGACATCCGGCGGATCCTTGACAAAGACCTCAAGGGGAAGCGGGCGCCAGCCTTCAAGACCGAGCCTTGATGCGCTGGTGTCAAATCCTGCGGCATCGATAATCTCGTCAACAAAGGTGCCCGACCCGGCTGTGATGCCGCCCGGCGCCACATAGGCCGCCGTCAGCCCCAGCCTGGGCGCGCCGGTTGCTGCTGCAAGGTCCCGCTGTGTCTCGTTGATCAGTTGCTCAGCCTCTCGGCTTCTGCCCATGGCATCGGCGAAGCGGCGCAGATTGTCGAACATGACCTGCGGCCCTCTGCCGTAGGTCGCGGTCATGACCTTGATCCCGGCGCGCTCAAGCAGCGACAACATGCGCGGATCACCGCCCCAGTTGCGAATAACAAGATCGGGTCTCAGCGCCAGAACACTCTCGGCATCGGCACGGGTTTTGTGAAGGCCCGTGGCGCGTTCACGATAAAACGAATGAACATCGCCCGCCTCCACCGAAAGACCCAACACCTGGGACGGCGCGGCAAGGGCGAGCACATATTGATCCGCACAATAATCAAGCGACACCACACGCGGCAGAGCTTCATCGGCCCATGCAGGACCGCTGACGCATGACAAGGCCCAAAGAGCCCCGAATACTTTCTTGATCAAATCCATGAAGCAGGCCCCGGCCCCGATCAGTTTTTCGCAGCAAGGCGTTCAAGATCCGGCGTGATCTTTTCAAGCGCGCGGGCGAGCCGGTCAACAGCCTCATCGACTTCCGCTTTGGTGATGCACAGCGGCGGTGACAGGCCAACGACCTCAATCATCGGCAGCGGTCTTGCGAGCACGCCTTCCTCGATCGCGGCAGCACCAAACAGACGATGCGCCCCATCGGCCATATCAAACCAGCGGCGCTTGTCCTTGTCGGCAACAAACTCGATGGCCATCATCAGCCCCTGGCCGCGCACATCGCCGATGAAAGGATTGTCACCGATGCGCGCCTTCAGAGTGTCGCGGAAATAAAGCCCCGTGGTCGCTGAATTCTGCGGCAGGGCCTCGCGCTCCATGATATCCAGATTGGCCATGCCGATGGCACCGCCGACCGGATGACCCGAGTAGGTAAAGCCGTGCATCACCGGGCCATAGTTCGGGGATTCTTCTTTCAGCACTTGCCAAACCCTGTCAGAGACGACAACACCGGAGACCGGGAAATAGGCCGAGGTCAGACCTTTGGCGAGGGTCACAAAATCGGGTTTCAAATTCATTTGGCCTGTCGCGAACCAGGATCCGAGCCGCCCGAAACCGGTGATCACCTCGTCGGCAACGAAAAGAATGTCGTTGGCTTCAAGGACTTCCTGAACCCGGGCAAAATAATCGGCTGGCGGAAGGAAGACGCCGCCGGTCCCCATAACAGGCTCGGCATAAAACGCGGCGACGGTTTCGGCACCCTCGCGCTCAATCAATTGCTCCAGTTCCAGAATGAGCCGGTCACAAAACTCCTGTTCACTCTCACCGGTTTCGTGAAACCGGTAGTAATGCGGACAGGATGTGTGGAAAACACTGTCGAGAGGGGCGTCAAACGCCTTGTGATAGCCGGCGATCCCCGTCAGGCTCGTGGCGGCGTAAGTCAGTCCATGATAGGCACCCTGACGAGAAATGATCTTCTTTTTGAGCGGACGGCCGCGCAAATTATTGTAATAGAGGATCAGTTTGAAGATGGTGTCATTTGCATCTGACCCGGATGTCCCGAAGAAGACTTTTGACAAATGCGTGGCACCGGCTTCACGGTGGAAGAGCTGCAAGACCCGATCTGCCAGACGGATCATGGCTTCGTTGGAATTGCCGCCGAACATATGATTGAACGAGAGATCGCGGATCGCCTTTGCGGCAGCTTCGGCTATTTCTTCCCTGCCGTAGCCAACATTGACGCACCAAAGGCCTGAGCCACAATCAATGAAATCCTGACCCTTCGAATTGGAAATCCGCACGCCCTTCGCGGACGTCATGATGTTCGGCCCCTTTTCGAGATGATCGGCGATCGACGTTGCCGGATGGAAAATGCTTTCCCGGTCCATGTCCTCGAGGGATAAATTGCGGGTGTGGTCCAGTGACATGGGCATTCCTCGTGAGACCTTGATGGATTACAAAACAGCCTGTGTGAGCCCTGATCCTAGAGCAATCAAATTGCCCTGTCACCCGGCGACAGGGATCGTTGAACACTTCATTGAACGCTTCAAGGCACAGGGTGAAAAAGACAAATCCCCGCCCGGAGCCACTGGAACGCTCCGGACGAGGATTTGCCCTCGCTATCGTCTAAATTTCCCGCCTTGCGACAGGCTATTTCTTCACGTGGCGCGCCAGATGCTCCTTGATCCTGGCTCGCGCCATTTCAGTGGCCTTTCTGTCATAGACCGAGCCAGCTTCCTGGTTGGCTACATTCGGCTTGCGGTGATCGAACGTATGCGTCGCGCCGGGATAGATTTCATAATCAAAATCAACACCGGACACATTGGCCTTTCTGGCCGAACGTGCGCAGTCGCGCGGGTCAATATAGCGATCATTTTCACCGATGAAACTCACAGCCGGAACATCAAGCGTCCACGGTGACAAACATGGTCCGTAGAACATATAAGCGGCTTGAATACCGCGGAGACCGTCCCGCGGCAAACTGCGGATACCGATCGGCGGCATGTCGCTGGAGGCCAGAAGCAGCGACGCCCAGACCGTTGCGGCACCATGAGAGAAGCCGGTGAGGATCATTTGCTCACCGTCAACAAACGGCAAACTGCGGGCATATTCAACCGATGCAAAGATATCCGCCGCACGTTCCGCCGGGTTGAGGGCCTGCATATTGCAGACATCTTCCCAATCGATCTCGCGGCCGGCAATGGAATCAACCGCGATCATGGCATAGCCCAGACCGGTGTAGAAACTTGCCCAGTCCGATTCATGAGACCGGGTCGGCCCTTCACAGCCATGGAAGAAGAGGACCGTCGGAAAGGGTGCGACGCCTCTGGGCGTGTAGATCCGATCGAAACTGCGCAGCATGGGCTGGAGGTCTCCGATCGGACGGGTTGCCCGCCGCGCGTTGGTCGAAATTGAAGCCATCTGACCGATCTCTTCGGCTGTCATCGGCTCGGCGATACCGCGCCGTGCAGGCTCGCCGCGCAGTTGCGGCTCACGTTCTGCCGGTGCCATTTCAACCGCTGATGCAGGGCGTCTTCGAGAATAGTCTCTGCTATCTGCATAAGGAGAAATTCCCGCCGGGCCAAGATCGCTATCGGCGACCCGCGACGTCCTCTGGCGATTGTCATAGGGGTCTTCTCTTTCGAAAAAGCCCTCATCGCGCGTGCCTTGATCGGCACCTGGTGCGTTACGGTCACCCCGTCTGGCTCGAGCGCGCTCTTCTCTTTTGGCAAGACGTTCGTCTTTCTTGCGCGCTCTGGCCTCGCCCCAGGTTTCCTTGCCAGGGTCCTTGTCACCCGACACGAACGGAATTTTCGGCATGCCGATGCTCGGCATTGCGCAACCAGCCGTCGAAAGGGCCAGCACCAGGACAAGGGCAATCCTCATCGCTGATTGATGTTTTCTCATTTCCAGCATTTCTACTCTCCAGTTCACTTACTCTAGTTGTCTATTTCAATTCGACCCAAACTCACTCCGGCAGCAAAGACCTGAAAACTCCAGTCACCGGCGATCTTCTGTCCGGCTTTGAGTGTTATCTGCAAAATGAGCCCGGTGAAAAAAGCATGGTACCAGGTCGCCACAGCCTTAAGCGCTGCCTCATCGCTTTCCGGCGAGACAGGCTCATCAAGGAGCTCGAGGAACTCGTTCCACGCCACTTTTCAACACCCTTTATTGACCATCAACGCCCGGATTTTTCACAGAGCCCGACAGCCAACCTTTTACCCACACGAAGTAAATCTCATTTTTTCTTTGTTTTCAACACGTTAACTATACTTTGTCGTTTTCGGATCGACCAAATATGCCGCAACCCCTACAATCTGCGCCAGAATAAGGACATTGGCGTTTGGCTTTTTTACCCAATGGGTTAACGTTAATGGTTCGCAAAGGGCGCGGCGAAGCTCGAAAAACCAGACTGGCCGGGTGCTGTTTTAGTAAGAAGAGAAGTTGGAGGTTCAAGGTGAACAAGCAAGAAAAACGCGTCATACGGCGGTCAAGAAAGACGATCTTTTCAGGTCTGCTGCGCGCGCAATGGCGTTATGGCCGCCAGAAAGTTGCAATCATTGATGCCGATGATACCAAAACGACCTATGCAACTCTACTGCGCGGCGCCTTCGGTCTTGGACATGCTATCGCGCGCCAGACAAAGCGCGGCGAAAAAGTCGGAGTGTTTCTGCCGACAAGCGCTGGCGCGCTGGTGGCCTTCTTTGCTGTCCTTGCCTATGGGCGGGTTCCTGCGATGCTCAATTTCACCGCTGGTGATCGCAATCTCAAATCTGCCCTGCGCGCTGCCGGGGTGAAGAAAATCCTGACCGCGCATCGCTTTATCGACATGGTGGAGCTTCACGGCCTCGTCAAATCGCTCGAGGAGGAGGCAGAGTTTCTCTATCTTGAGGACGTGCGCGAAAGCCTGACTCTGATGGACAAAGTTGCGGCTGTGGCCGGGCCCTTTGTTCCTGTACTGATGCGTATCAATGCGCGTTCATCTGCGCCCGGCGTCATTCTTTTTACGTCAGGCACAGAAGGAAGGCCAAAAGGCGTTGTCCTGACCCACTCCAATGTTGTTGCCAATGTTGAACAAATCGATGCTCATGTGACCCTCAAGCCAGGCGATATTTTCTTCAATCCCCTGCCGACCTTCCATTGCTACGGCCTGACTGCGGGCGCACTGTGGCCAATCCTCAAAGGTCATCCGCTCGTGCTTCATCCTTCTCCCCTCCAGGTCAAAATCATTCCTGAACGGATCAAGGCAACCGGGGCTACAGTTCTCTTTGCAACAGATACCTTCCTGAGCCAATACACCCGGGCGGACCGCCACGACAATCTCGCCTCGCTTCGGATTGCGGTATGCGGCGCGGAACGGGTGCGCGATGAAACCCGGGCGCTGGTTGAAAAGCGCTATGGCATGGAAGTTCTGGAAGGTTACGGCGTGACGGAAGCTGCCCCTGTCGTCGCGGCTAACCAGCCCGGTGATATTCGCGCCGGAACCGTTGGCAAGCTGCTGCCTGGAGTGTCGGCGCGGCTTGAGCCGGTTGAAGGCCTCGACGGGGCGGGGCGCCTCTTTATCAAGGGGCCCAACGTCATGTCGGGTTATCTCAGGGAAGAGAACCCCGGCGTCATCGAAGCGCCGGAGGACGGCTGGTATGACACCGGAGATGTGGTTTCAATCGACGAGGAAGGCTATGTCGCGATCCGCGGTCGGGTCAAGCGCTTTGCCAAAATTGGCGGCGAAATGGTTTCGCTCACGGTTATCGAAAACTGCGCCTCGGCGCTTTGGCCGGACCATCAGCACACCGCTGTTGCCCTGCCGGATGAACGCAAGGGCGAGCAAATCATTCTGATGACCGAATGTCCGACCGCCGAGCGATCTCGCCTTTTGACCTGGATGCAGTCTCACGGCGTGTCGGAACTCACGCTGCCAAGAAAAATCTTCCATACCGAAGCCATCCCTGTTTTGGGCACCGGCAAAACCGATCTCGGCGCCGTTCATCAGATGGCGCTTGATCATCTGGAAACCCCGCCGCCCGAAAAGGTCGAGGGCCCTGTGCTCGAGGTGGCGAAGGTCGAGGCTGCCGAAGGCGCGGCGGGCACGCCGGAGACAGAGACTGCCGAGGAAGATGTCGTTGCCGCAGCCAAAGAGGAGGTCGTCAAAGAGGTGAAAAAGGTCGCCGATCCTGATGATGCCCCTCTCGAGGCGACTGGCGAGGACAGCAACTCGTTGGAGCCCTCACAACAAACAGCAAACTAGACCATTTTCGAGATTGAAATGGGCTGCAAGGTCGCGACTGCGACCCGGCGCTTATGCGCCGCCTCGCGGAGCCGTGCGCTTTCAGCGCACTGGCGTGAGCGAAAACTGAGAGAAGCTCAATTCGACAAGAATCGAGTGTAGCGGGATTCAAACGGAACCAGGAACTCCTTCCGGGCTGCCATTCTTGCCCATCGCCATCTCCCAGTACGCCAGGGCGCGAGCCTCGGCGAGCTGGAGAAGCGTGCCGTCTGCGTATTGACCATGACCATCGGGGAGCCCGGCTTCCCATCCGGTCAAAAGTTCAAGCACGTCATAAATGGTGTCGATGGCCCAGATATGAAATTCACCCTTTCGGCAGGCCTCGACGATGTCCGGGTGGAGCATGAGATTATGAACATTGTTACGCGGGATGGCGACACCCTGCGTTCCGGTCAGGCCGACTTCCTTGCACACAAGATAATAGCCCTCGACCTTTTCCGCTACGGCGCCGACAGGCTGGATGTTGCCCAATTGGTCAATCGCTCCCGTCACCGCTATATCCTGGCGCAAGGGTACGTCGGTCAAAGCACTGATCAGACAACACATTTCGGCAGTGGACGCAGAATCCCCGTCGATCCCGCCATAGGTTTGCTCAAAAGCGATGGAGGCCGAGAAGGCGAGAGGATGATCTGTGCGAAGAAGATACCGCAGCAAACCGCCCAAAATATAAAATCCCTTAGTGTGGATCGCGCCGGACAGATGCGCTTC
This sequence comes from Alphaproteobacteria bacterium, assembly GCA_030614785.1. GTDB lineage: Bacteria > Pseudomonadota > Alphaproteobacteria > M2410 > M2410 > JAUWTJ01. Next base: position 17,025 of record JAUWTJ010000027.1, read on the forward strand.
GCGCTCAATGTTGACCGTGCCTGCGGTGCCCGCCCCGATGGTCGCCGTGATCCGGTTGGGAAACCCGTGGGTCAGAGGGCCCGACTGAATGACGGCAAGACCGTTAATCTGACCAACAACCTCGCCGCTTGTTTGCACGCCAATCGTGCCCTCGGTCATAAGCTTGCGAAAGCGCCGGGCCGGCAGGTTGGCGCGGTGCCGGCCACGCTCAACGGCTTGCCTGACTTCTGCCGCTCCGGTTTCGGACTTGCCAGCCTTTTTTGCCAGATAGGCCGCCTCGCGCGCGACGTCGGCAAGACGGCCAACCCGGGCCGTGAGTTCATCCCGGCGGCCGGAGATGCGCGCGCCATGTTCGACAAGCGCCGCGACGCCCTCAGCCGAATAGTCGAGAAGACTCTCGGATTTTGCCAAGTTCGCAAGAACGCCGGCATAAAATCTGACGCCCTCATCATCCCGGGGAATGGTCGAGTCGAAATCAGCCAGCACCTTGAAGAGATCGGAAAAATCCGGATCGCCTTGATCCAGCAAATTGTAGAGCCCCGGCTCGCCAATCAGGATGACCTTGACATCAAGCGGAATGGCTTCGGGCTTCAATTGCGGTCCAAACCAGCTGGCGGCTGTGAGTTCCGACGGCACGATCTCGAGCTTGCCGGTACGTAGTGTCCGCATCAGGATTTTCCAGGCGCCATATTCGCCCAAAACATCGCGCGCCTGAAGAACAAGATATCCGCCGTCGGCCAGAAGGAGGGACCCGGCCTGGATCATGAGATGGTCGGTGCGGAAGGCGCCGCCCGGGACAAATTCGCGTTCGATCGTGCCCAACAGATTTGGCAGGGTGGGTGACGACTCAACAACAATCGGCCTGCGCGTACTTTTTTCGTGATCAAGGACCAGATTGACGCGGTAGAGATCTGTAAAGCTGTTGTTATCGCCGAGTATCGCCAGTCGATGTTCGATTAAATCATCAACCAGATCATCCAGATAAAGTCCCATCTCCTCGTTCGCGAAGGCCTGCTTGATAGCCTTGATCTGCGGGGCGATAAGACTGCGGGCCTCGTTTTCATAGAACGCCCGCATCGTCTCGCGGTGGCGCGACTGGAATTCCTGTATCTTGTGGCTGACGTCCTCGAACTTTCTGGCAAAGTATCCGATCTTGCGTCGATACTCCTCCAGTTGCTCTGCCGTGACGCCGAGCTTTTCCTGTTCCGCTTCAACTTGCGTGAACGGTTTTGGCTGCCCGTCTATAAGCGGCATGATGGTCGGCTGAACCGTCGGCCCCATTTGAACCGGAACAAGGACAAGGCCATTAGAGCGCAGCTCATCTTCAAACGGCTCCCCGAGCGTTCGCAGCTCTTTTTGCGCCTCGTCGTCGATCTCGGCGCGGCGCGCGCGCATATTGTCGGATGCAAGCGCCGGGTTCAGTTGTTCGACAATGAACTCCACCAGGCGGTCCATCATGACCTTGAAGCGGCGCCCTTCGCCGCGCTCAAGGATGATCAGACGCGGCCGGTCGGTCTGTTTGAAATTGTGGACATAACAAAATTCCCGGGTCGGCCCCTCAGGGGGTTGAACCTCCTCCAGCAGCTGGCGCACGAGGGTCATCCGTCCGGTGCCGCTCAGACCGCGAACGTAGACATTCTGGCCCGGGGCTGAAAACTCAAGACCAAAACGCAGGGCCTCAATGGCATCATCCTGGCCGATCACACCGGAAATCGGCGCAACATCCCTCGTTGTTGTAAACGGCAAACTGTCCAGATCACAACACCAGCGCAAGTCCTCGGCCGGCAAAGCCAGATCATCGCGAGTTTTCGGCATACCATCGCCTCCGATCGCAGGCACCATGGATCATATTCAAGTCTACACCACCGGCGGCCTCAAGCCAATCGATAGACGCATCCGTTTGATGCGGCAAATCAGCCGACACTACAGGCTGATCTGAAAATCGCTGTTGCGCAGCCAGGAAGATACATTGTTTGTGAGGCTTTTGGGGCCAACGACCACGAGATCGGCATCCCGAATGGCTCGAGTGTAGGTATCGTGGCCGAGCCATACATCTGTCATGGTGCGCACCGTTGTTGTGAAATAAACATCAACGTCCTTGCCAGGATCCTTGACGCACACATCAATTCTGTCGCCCTCGATCACCAACCACCAGTTCTTTTGCTGGCTGAGGTCTGTAAATTCAAACTGGATAATGGCATTGTTTCCAGCAAGCTTGTCTGTGACCACGCTTCGCTCAAGATAAAGCATCAAGAGATCGACGTCATAGTCATCGTCGGTCAGGTTTTCCTTTGCCCACTGCATTCCCCACTCCCCAAGCGCCATCAAAACCGGCAGAAGCGCTTCTGCAGATGGTGTTGGAAAATATTCAAACCCTCTTTGACCCTGGATCTTGCGCTTCACGATCAGCCCGTTTTCTTCAAGATCGCCGAGACGCTTGCTCAACAGAGCAGGAGAAATCGTTCCCAGGCCGCGCTGCAGCCTGTTAAAGCGGCGACTGTCCATCAACACCTCCCGAAGGATCAGGACAGTCCATCGCTCGCCCAATAACTCCATCGACTTTGCAATCGGGCAAAATTGTCCGTAGCCCATACCGCAGATCTCCCTTCTTCCAATGCCATATCGAGGCAGAATGTAACTTCAATTCCTGAAGGGCGATACTTCAAAATCTGTAGTGCAACACTTCACACCGCGAAGTACACCGCACGCAAGGTTCCTCATAGAGTCTGCCTCACCGCAGCTTCTTCGCTGCAAACCATACAGATTAGATGAGGACAGGAAAATGACCCCCTTCAAAATACACAACGCCGATACGGCTCCGCCAGAGGCCAGGCCGCATTTGCAAAAGATACAAAAAACACTCGGCTTTATCCCCAACGTGCATGGGGTGATCGGCGGCTCAGTCCTTGCGACCGAGGCAATGGCTGCCCTGCAAGGCGCTGTGGCAAAATCAGGTTTCAGTGCCACTGAGCAACAAATTATCCAGATTGCAACCAGCACAGTGAATGAGTGTGGCTATTGCGTCGCCGGACACACTGCCTTTTCGGCGATGCAAGGGCTGCCGGAGGATGTCATTGCAGCAGTGCGAAATGACGATCCCATTGCAGATAGGAAACTGGAAGCCCTGCGTAGCTTCACTCTGGCGATGGTGCACCAGCGCGGCCATGTAACGCAGGACCAGATCTCCCGGTTTCTTGATGACGGATATTCAGAAACGCAAGTCATCGAACTCATCACCGTTGTTGTGATGAAGGTGTTCGCCAACTTTGTCAGTATCACGACGAACATTCCACTGGACAAGGCGTTCCAACCCTATGTCTGGACGCCCCCATCTGAAGTAACAAACATCGCACACGTTGCGTAAGGAGAATTGAAATGACGGATATGGAACAAGTTGAGGCCTTTGCGGGCCAGGTCGTTGGCGATGTTGCCGCAGCGCTTTCCGGCGTGATGACCAACATCGGCCACAAGCTTGGCCTGTACAAGGCAATGGCGGGAGCCGGGGCGCTGACCTCAGGCGCTCGGGCCAAGACAACCGACCTCCATGAGCGCCCGGCGCGTGAGTGGCCGGGGAATCACACCGCCGGTGGCTATGTGACTTACGATGCGGCAACGCGGACCTACACATTGCCTGATGCCCATGTGCCGGTCCTTGCAGATCCGGACAGTCCGGTCTTTCTGATCCCGGCTCTGGAGGTCGCAGCCTCCTTGTGGCTGGACGAAGACAAGATCACGGATGTTTTCCGGACCGGCGAGGGCATCGCATGGGGCGAACATCATCACCGCCTGTTCTGCGGCAGCGAGGCGCTCTTCCGGCCAGGCTACAAGGCCAGCCTTGTCGCTGACTGGATCAGCGCCATGCCCGGGGTTGAGGAAAAGTTGCAAGCCGGCGCCAAAATCGCCGATGTCGGATGTGGGCACGGTGCCTCGAGTATTCTGCTTGCCAAAGCATTTCCGAACTCCATGGTCTACGGCTTTGATCTTCATGAGCACTCTATCGAAACTGCCAGGCTGAGGGCGCGCGAAGCTGAATGCGGCGACAATGTCAAATTCGAGATTGCCAGTGCCAAGGATTATGAAGAAGCAGACTTTGATCTGATTTGCTTCATGGACTGCCTGCACGACATGGGCGATCCTGTCGGTGCAGCCCATCACGCAAGGCAGGCCCTGAAATCCGATGGCGACATTTTACTGGTCGAACCTGCTGCGAGCGACAATCTTGAGGATAGCATCAATCCGGTCGCAAGGCTTTACTATGCTGCATCCACTGCCGTGTGTACGCCTTGTTCCCTGTCACAGGAAGTCGGGGCCGCGCTTGGAGCACAGGCGGGTGAGAAACGCCTTGCAGAAGCCATGAAGGAAGCCGGGTTTACGTCGGTGAGACGGGCGGCAGAAACTGCCTTCAACATCATCCTGCAATGCCGGGTATCCTGAAACCCTGAAAGATGGCGGCGCAGGCATCGAGAGCTGAGCGCCGCCATCGATCCCCAACGTCGGACTTTCTCCTGTCCAAAAGTCGGGTAGCATGACAACAAATCCGGAAGGAGCAATTATCCATGAACACTGAATTCGACACCTACAATGGCGGCTGCGCGTGTGGCAATGTTTGCTACCGCATGACATCACACCCGATGATTGTTCATTGCTGTCATTGCCGCGAATGCCAGCGACAAACCGGAACCTCGTTCGCGCTTAACGCACTCATCGAAGCTAACCGCGTGCAGTTACTCGAAGGAGAGGTTGACATGGTCATTGTACCGTCCAACAGCGGCCAGGGCCAAAAGATTTCCCGCTGCCCGAAGTGCCGGGTTGCTGTGTGGAGTAACTATGCCCTGTCCGACGGAATCGACGATGCAGTTTGCTTTGTTCGTGTCGGGACACTTGACGATCCTGACAGGTTACCGCCTGACATTCACATCTACACAGCCTCGAAACAGCCGTGGGTCGTTCTGCCGCCTGAAGACCGTGCCGCCCTGGAATACTATAATACCGAAGAAACCTGGTCCGAAGAGAGCCTGGCTCGTCGCGCTGCCTTGCGTAATCCAGCCTAGCGCGGCAGTTTTGTTGTGCCGATGAGATATTCATCGACAGCGCGGGCGCACTGGCGACCTTCGCGGATCGCCCAGACGACGAGGGATTGGCCCCGGCGCATGTCACCGGCGGCAAAAACATTGCCGACCGAAGTCATATAGTCGTCTGTGTTCGCCGCGACGTTCCTGCGTTCATCAAGCGTGACGCCGAGCGTTTGAAGCATGCCTTCATAGACCGGGTGCACAAAACCCATCGCCAGCAGGACAAGATCCGCCTTGATTTCAAATTCACTTCCGGCGACCTCGCTCATCTCCATACGGCCGTCCTCGTCGGACGTCCATTCGACCCGAACCAGCTCGAGGGATTTGGCAACCCCGCCCTCACCCTTGATTGATTTGGTCAAAACTGACCAGTCCCGTTCACAGCCTTCTTCCTGAGACGAGGAGGTGCGCAGGCGCAGGGGCCAATCCGGCCAGGTCATGGCCTTGTCTTCGGACGCCGGGGGCTTTGGCATAATTTCGAGCTGGGTCACTGATTTGGCACCATGGCGGATCGACGTTCCGACACAGTCAGAGCCGGTATCGCCGCCGCCGATCACAACGACGTGTTTGTCCGTGGCCAGGATCACGTCATCAATGACATAGGGCTCGCCGCTGATCCGGCGGTTTTGCTGGGTCAGGAACTCCATGGCAAAATACACGCCGCCGAGGTCGCGGCCCGGAACCAGCATGTCGCGGGATTGCTCAGAGCCACCGGCCAGCACCACCGCGTCGAAGTTTTCGCGCAGATCCTCGATTTTCATGTCGGCGCCAATGTGGGTATTGAACCGAAACTTGACGCCCTCGGCCCGCATTTGCCCCATACGCCGGTCGATCCACTGTTTCTCCATCTTGAAATCAGGAATGCCGTAACGCAGGAGCCCGCCCATATTTGCGTTTTTCTCATAAACCGTCACGGTGTGGCCGGCCCGGGCCAGTTGCTGGGCGCAGGCCAGACCGGCAGGACCGGAACCAACGATAGCGATTTTCTTGCCGGTTCGTCGCTCTGGAATCTTTGGCTCGATCCAGCCTTCGGCCCAGCCCCTGTCGACGATGGCGCATTCGATGGATTTGATCGTCACCGGTTGGTCCGTGATGTTCAGTGTACAGGCGGCTTCGCATGGTGCGGGGCAAACGCGGCCGGTAAATTCCGGGAAATTGTTGGTCGAGTGCAAAACATCAAGCGCCTGTTTCCAGTTGCCGCGATAGACCAGATCATTCCAGTCCGGAATGATGTTGTTGACCGGGCACCCGTTGTGACAAAAGGGGATACCGCAGTCCATGCAGCGCGCACCCTGCTTGCGCACGTCCTCCTCACTCAGGGGATTGACAAATTCCCCGTAGTGTTTGATCCGCTCGGCGACCGGCGCATAGGTGTGATCCTGACGCGCGATCTCTTTAAACCCTGTGGGTTTTCCCATCTTTTTAGTCTCCAGACTTCATGTTCACCGGCTACTCACCGGCAAGCGCACGTATTTTGACGGTCTTCACATCAACCTTTGCCTGCATATCGAGCAACGCCCTGCGATAATCGATCGGCATGATCTTGACGAACTTCGGCAGGAAATTTGCCCAATCGTCGAGGATTTCACGCGCATAGGCACTACCGGCATAGCGGGCATGATCTTCAAGGCATCGGCGCAAACGCGCTGCATCATGATGCAGGTGATCGCCAGAAATATCTGCAGCCGGATCAACCGGCTCATCGGCAACACGTTCCAGATCGACCATAGCCGTATTGCAACGCTGTTCAAATTTGCCGTCCGCATCGAGCACATAGGCAATACCGCCGGACATGCCCGCGGCAAAGTTTCGTCCGGTTTCGCCGATCACGACCACCACGCCGCCAGTCATATATTCGCAGCCATGATCCCCGACACCTTCAACAACCGCTGTTGCGCCGGAGTTTCGCACCGCGAAACGCTCACCCGCCACGCCGCGGAAATAACATTCCCCGCCAACTGCACCGTACAAAACGGTATTGCCGACAATGATATTTTCGCGCGGCAGGAAGGTTGAAATTTTTGGCGGGTAGATCGCAATCCGTCCACCTGAAAGCCCCTTGCCGACATAGTCGTTGGCGTCGCCTTCCAGTTCGAAGCTGATGCCGTGAGCAAGGAAAGCACCAAAACTCTGGCCGGCGGATCCTTCAAAGCGCACCTGGATGGTGTCTTCAGCCAGTCCGGCATGACCATATTTCTTTGCGATCTTGCCGGACAGCATGGCGCCGACGGTCCGGTTGACGTTTCTGATCGGCGTTTCGATCTTCACCGGTTTTGCACTGTCAATGGCCGCAGAGGCCTTCTCGATCAGCATATTGTCGAGCGCTTTTTCAAGACCATGGTCCTGGCTCTCGCAATTATAGATCGAGATGCCAGCCTCAGGCTCCACAGGGCTCAGGACGCCGGACAGATCGACGCCGCTGGCTTTCCAGTGGTTTACGGCCTCGGCGGTTTCAAGACAGCCGCGCTGACCGATCATTTCGTTCACGGTGCGAAAACCAAGCTGCGCCATAATCTCGCGCACTTCATTGGCAATGAAGGTGAAGAAATTGATGACATGCTCGGGCTGTCCGGAATAAAGCTTGCGCAGTTCCGGGTCCTGGGTCGCGACACCTACGGGGCATGTGTTCAGATGACACTTGCGCATCATGATACAGCCTGATGAAATCAACGCTGCCGTGGCAAAGCCGAATTCATCCGCACCAAGAAGGGCGCCGATCACAACATCACGACCGGTTCGCAGACCACCATCGACCTGCACAGAAATACGGCCGCGCAGGTTATTCATGACAAGGGTCTGGTGGGTTTCGGCAAGACCGATTTCCCAGGGGCTGCCGGCAAACTGGATCGAGGTGATCGGGCTGGCGCCGGTGCCGCCGTCAAACCCGGAGATCGTGACGTGATCCGCATGGGCCTTGGAGACACCTGCGGCCACTGTACCAACGCCGATTTCAGAGACCAGCTTGACGCTGATGCGGGCGACCGGATTGACGTTTTTGAGGTCATGAATGAGCTGGGCGAGATCCTCGATAGAATAGATGTCATGGTGCGGCGGCGGTGAGATAAGCCCGACGCCCGGCGTCGAATAGCGCACTTTTGCAATGCGCTCATCAACCTTGTGGCCGGGCAATTGCCCGCCCTCGCCAGGCTTGGCACCCTGCGCCATCTTGATCTGGATGTCCGAGGCATCGGCGAGATATTCGGCAGTGACACCAAAACGCCCCGAGGCGACCTGTTTGATGGCCGAACGCATTGAATCGCCATTGGGAAGCGGCGTGTAGCGCTCGGTTTCCTCGCCGCCCTCGCCGCTGTTCGACTTGCCGCCGATGCGGTTCATGGCGATGGCGAGGGTCGTGTGAGCTTCCCAGGAAATAGACCCGAATGACATGGCACCGGTGGCGAAACGCTTGACGATCTCGCTGACCGGCTCAACCTCTTCCAGCGGCACCGGAGCGCGCGCCGACTTCAGTTTGAACAGTCCGCGCAGATTGCGCAGGTTTTTTTCCTGATCATCAATTTTTGCGGTGTAGCGCCGGAACATTTTTTCATTGCCGGAGCGCACCGAGTGCTGCAGCAGTGCAACCGTCTCCGGCGTCCAGGCATGAGCCTCACCCTTCAACCGGTAGGCCAGCTCGCCGCCAGCATCGAGGGCATCGTGATATTCCAGCTTGTCGCCATAGGCGACCATATGGCGATGAACACTTTCCTCTGCGATTTCCTCAAGGCCAATCCCGCCGATCGCGCAGCGGGTGCCAGTGAAATAATGGTCGAGGAACGCCTGTGACAATCCCACCGCATCAAAGACCTGCGCCCCGCAATAGGACTGGTAGGTTGAAATGCCCATCTTCGACATGACCTTCAGGAGGCCTTTGGAAATTGCCTTGAGATAATTGGCGTGCCCCTCGGCCTCGGTAATCGGCTCCGGAAGACCGGAAACAATCGACGACACTGTATTAAGCGCAAGATAGGGGTTGATCGCCTCGGCGCCGTAGCCTGCCAGCAGACAGAAATCATGCACCAGCTGCGCTTCACCGGTCTCAACCACCAGGCCCACGGAGGTTCGCAGCCCGCGACGGGTCAGATAGTGATGGACGCCAGCCGTGGCAAGCAGCGCCGGAATTGGCGTGTTGTCACGGTCAATATTCCGGTCTGACAGGATCAGGATGTTGTAGCCTGACCGCACGACCCGTTCGGCCTCCTCGAATATTTGCTCAAGGGAGGTTTCCATCGCCGATGTGCCCCCTGCAGAGGGATAGGTGATGTAGAGCGTATAGGTGCGGAAGGCATTGTCGACATGGTTCTCAATCTGCCTGATCCGTTCAAGGTCGAGATTGGAAATAATCGGCGAGGAAACTTCAAGACGCTTGCTGGTCCCGGCCTCATCGGCGTCGAGCAGGTTAGGCCGCGGCCCGATGAGTGAGATCAGCGACATCACAAGTTCTTCGCGAATGGGGTCAATGGGTGGATTGGTGACCTGAGCAAAGCGCTGTTTGAAATAATCATAGAGCCGCTTCGGACGATCCGACAGAACTGCGAGCGGCGTGTCTGTCCCCATGGAGCCAATGGGGTCCAGCCCTTCAAGCGCCATGGGCGTGAGGAAGCTTTTCAGATCTTCCCGGGTATAGCCGAAAGCCTGTTGCCAGGTCAGGAGCGTTCCGGCATCCGGAGCCATGGGGGCGACTTCATTTGGCAGGTCATGAATATTGATCTGGGTCTGGTCGAGCCACGCCTGATAGGGGCGGGCTTTGGCAAGGTCTGACTTGATTTCTTCATCATCAATGATGCGCCCCTCTTCCATGTCGATGAGGAACATCTTGCCAGGTTGAAGACGCCATTTCCTGGTTATTTTTTCTTCCGGAATGGGAAGAACGCCAACCTCGGAGCCCATGATAACCATGTCATCGTCGGTCACGATATAGCGCGCCGGGCGCAGGCCATTGCGGTCAAGGGTTGCGCCAATCTGGCGGCCATCGGTAAAGGCAACACCGGCGGGGCCATCCCACGGCTCCATAAGAGCAGCGTGATATTCGTAGAACGCGCGGCGATCCTCGTCCATCAGGGGATTGTTGGACCAGGCCTCGGGGATCATCATCATCATGCCGTGGGCGAGCGAATAGCCCCCCGCGACGAGAAGCTCGAGCGCATTGTCAAAGGTTGCCGAATCGGACGCCCCGTCGCCGATCAGCGGCCAGAGTTTGTCGAGGTCTTGACCCAGAACGCTGGACAGCATCGTGTGCCGGCGCGCCGCCATCCAGTTGGTATTGCCCTGGACCGTATTGATTTCGCCGTTGTGGCACAGATAACGAAACGGCTGGGCCAGTTTCCATGAGGGGAATGTGTTGGTGGAGAAGCGCTGATGGACAAGAGCGAGAGCAGATTCCAGTCGCTCGTCGTTGAGGTCGAGATAATAGTTCGGCAAGTTTCCAGCAAGGACCATGCCTTTGTAGACAATCGTCCGTGAAGAGAGCGTCGTGATATAAAAATCTGCCTGCCCCTCCAGTCCACTGGTCCTGACCGCGCGATGGATTTGCTTGCGGATCACAAACAGACGGCGTTCAAAATCCTCGACGCTCTTCAGGTCCTTGCTGCGACCGATGAAAACCTGACGCACAACAGGCTCGTTGGGCTTGACACTCTCGCCGAGGAACGCGCTGTTGGTGGGAACATCGCGCCAGCCCAGAAGTGTCTGACCTTCACTGGCAATGAATTCCTCGAAGAACGCTGCACATTGGTCGCCGGTCGCAGCATTGCGCGGCAGAAAGACCATGCCAACGGCATAGTCACCAAAGGCCGGAAGCGTAAATCCAAGCTTCGCGCAATCCTCACGCAGAAGGCGGTCGGGCACCTGTATCAGAATACCGGCCCCGTCACCGGCCAGCGGGTCAGCGCCGACCGCGCCGCGGTGATCCAGGTTGACGAGAATTTGCAGGCCCTGAAGGACGATCTCGTGCGATTTTACGCCCTTGATGCTTGCCACAAAGCCAACACCGCAATTGTCACGCTCATTGCGCGGGTCATAGAGACCGTGTTTTTCCGGCAAGGTTCGTGATCTGGCAGCCAGATCTTCCGCCGTCAGTTCCTCACCGGGCGCATTTTGTTGCCGGGGTTGCCGGGGTCGCCGGGGCGTCGTTTCCGCATTCATTCAAGCCGTCTCCATCCACATCCAGTTTACCTGAGAAGCAACAGTTTCCGGCACCCCTCATCTGTTGATGAGAGCCAGCGCGCATCCATGTTGCTCCGCACCCAAAAGCGCCACCCTTCTTGATCGAGGCGGCTTCGTCACCTGGGCTGGCGGTTATGACACCAAACAGCGGTTTTGTCACGTTTTTGGGTCGTTTTTTCGCCGATGAAAATCAGCAAAGTGCGTGTCAGGTCTCGGCATTCAAGGATTTCTGCCATGTTGCAGCGCAATATCAGCGAAAAATCGAAGAAAGAAGTGCAAACGTCGGGGGGCCGAGACGCCATATTGTGGCAGATCAGCCCGCGTGAAGAAAGAGAAATGCAAACCCGATCCGGCCCGATCCAGCCCCAAGGGATTTTCGTAACGGCTGATATCTCACGATACTCGCCCCGAATTGCATTCACCTGAGGCCTTGCGCTGCTTGTCGGACCAGGAGACACTGGTCTATAGATAATGCGAAGCGCGGATCAAAAAGCGTAATAATCCAGATCCTGACCCGGGCCGGAATGGCCAGACAGCAGGACGCCAGAGGGAGGAACATCATGGATCTCACATTCAATTCCGGGGACGAGGCCTTTCGCACCGAAGTGCAGGACTTTATCGCCGAGGCCTATACCGACGACCTGAAACAGCGGATGGCCCTGTCGCGCAACGGCTCCATTGGCAAGGATGCGATCCAGATGTGGCAGCGCCGCCTCGCGAAAAAGGGATGGCTTGGTATTAACTGGCCGACGGAACATGGCGGCCCGGGCTTCAGCCAAACCCAGAAATATATTTTCGATATCGAAATGTCCAAGGTCGGCGCGCCCTCTGCCGGGAACATGGGGATTACCATGTGCGGCCCTGTGATCATGGAATTCGGCACCGACGCGCAGAAGGCCGAGCACCTGCCAAAGATCCGCGCTGGCGAGATCTGGTGGTGCCAGGGCTATTCGGAACCAGGCTCCGGCTCTGACCTTGCCTCCTTGCAGCTCAAGACCGAAGTCAAGGACGATCATTTCCTGATTAACGGCTCCAAGACCTGGACGACCTATGCACAGTATGCGGACTGGATGTTCTGCCTGTGCCGGACTGACAATTCGGGCAAGAAGCAGCAAGGCATCTCTTTCATACTCATTGATATGAAGGCGCCGGGTATTACCATTGACCCCATCGTTACCATTGATCAACCTGTTGCAGGTCAACAGGAAGTCAATCAGGTGTTCTTTGACGATGTCAAAGTGCCGCTGGAAAACCTCGTCGGCAATCTCAACGAAGGCTGGACCTGCGCCAAGTATCTGCTGCAGTTCGAACGCGGCAACTCCCACGCACCCGCCCTTCACCGCGCCCTCAGTGGCCTCAAGAAGATCGCTTCACAGGAAACCTCTGGCAGGGGCGACAGGCTGATTGATGATCCGGACTTCCGGATGAAACTGGCTGATGCCCACCGCGAAATTCAATCCATCGAATACAATGAGCTACGCATTTTTGCCGAACTCAATGCCGGGCAGGCCGTGGGGGCTCGCTCCTCCATGCTCAAGCTGGCTGGCAGTGAAATGGGCCAGAAACTTCAAATGCTCGGGGTCGAAGCGGCGGGTTACTATTCGCTGCCGTTTGACCGCGACACCTTTGGTGTCCTTGACGGCGACACCAACGAAGGCACTCCGGGTCCTGACTATGCCAGCCGCCTCGCACCGACCTACTTCAATCACCGCAAGACGACAATCTATGGCGGTTCAAGCGAAGTGCAGCGCATGGTCATGGCAAAGGCTATTCTGGGGCTCTAAACCAACACGTTTGATCCTGAAGGTTTATCCATGACAATTCAAACGGATAGACCTTCAGAGACGCCTCCGCCTCTTACCAAAGGTCAGGCCGAAGAGGTCGCGGCAACCTGGGGCCTGAGCGGAAATTTCGCGATCACACCTTTTCATAGAGGTGAAATTCCCCATTATCTTTGTCAGGACGGCGCGGCGGACTATTTCCTCCGCGTTTCTCCTCCGCGCGGCCAGGAGGCTGGCACTCTGGCGAGCGAGCTGGCCTGGATCGAAGCGCTCTCAGAAATGCCGGGTGGGACAATAACCACGCCGAGGATCCTCAAGACCCGTGAGGGAAGACTTTTCCACGCGATGCGATTTGGCGATGAACTCCGGTTCGTTGTGATGCTTGAAACACTCTACGGCTTTCATCTTACCGATCCAGCCCGGGATGACTGGCACCACTACGGGCAAACCTTGCGCGGCTTTCATGAGGCCGCCAGTCGCATTCTTGAAACCGCTGAGGCGAGCTGGATCGGGCATGACAGACCCGGCTTTAGCTCGGAGACCTTTATCCTTGAAGCCTCAGAAACCCTGTTGCGAGCCCCATGGATTGAGCCGGACCTTGCACAGGCTTTCGCGACAGAAGCCGCCCATCTGTCTGAAGCGGTCCGCCGCAGCAGTCTGTTGGATGACGCGCGCTCCTTCATCCATTTTGATCTCCATCTGGCAAATCTTCTCCTGACCCCCGATGCCTGGGTCTTGCTCGACTTTGACGAATGCCGCTTCGGTCCGAGGGCCATTGACCTCGGCGTGGTTCGCCTTCACGCGCGATCGGAGGGCCGGCTGGAAGCGGCCTGGAGACCGTTCTGCGAAGGATATGGTGACGCGAGTGTTGCCGACAACGCACCGCTCGGAACCGCCCTCAAGGCCCTGTTTCTGGCAGGCAAAATTCCGAACCGGCTCGATGTTCCGGATGTGGCGAAGGACCCGCATGGTATTTTAAAGCACTTGCTCGACATCATTCACGACGAACGCATCGGGAGCGGATTTTGACTGGATACCCTACTGCGCCTTCACCCAGATCGGTGAGGACCAGGCCCTTTCTATGACCGTGGCCGGAACATCTTCTGGCGGCATGCGCCCGAGGCGCAGGCTGTCGTATGTGGTCCAGCGGCAGGTCGGGTTCTGCAGGATACGGACATAGTAGAAGGCATCGTTCTGCGGACTATAGTCTTCGTCGCGCCACAGGGTTTTGATTTCTGCCGAGCCGAGGTCTTCATCGAACGAGCAATCGCTGAGATCAACGGTGGCTCCATTGTCATCGCATTTGCCTGTCGCGGCATCAACCGAACTCCCGCCCGAACAGGCAATGTCGAACACACGCTCCTTGCGTTCTCCGTCTTCAATCCAGCCCTTGATGAGCTGCACCTTTTGCAGGGGGGCACCGTCGGGGTCGCGGATCGCCCAGACAAAAACATCAAGACCGGCGCTCTTGCCCTCCAGCGTGCCACCCATGGGGACACCGGCCTGATAGGCCGCGGCGATGCCGCTCTCTCCCAGGAGATCTTGCGGCAAATCAAATCCGGCAAAGGTTCGCAGCTTGATCCGCGTGCCGCTGGTTGCATAGACCTCCTTGCGCTGCATGGCGTCAAACAGGGCCTCGCGGGTGTTCTCTTCCGCCCAGACGGCGGCCAACCCTCCAGGATTGCGCAGCAACGATGTTCTGTTACCCCGCCGTCCACCGGCGAGACGCTTTCTGGCCGGTGACGAATTGAGCCCGGAGGCGCCGCGAAAATCCCACTCCTCGACATCGCCCGGGTTGGAGTTGTGCGTATCTGTCGAGCCGATGAGACCAAAGGCCAGCGGGTTGAAGCCAAGCTGGTCTTCAAGGGCCAGACCGATCCCGAGCCCGTCGCGGACCATGGATGTTGGCTTGATGCACAGCGTCTCCTGGCCCTCCGCGCAAGGCGGGAAGAATTGTTCGAAGCCACACTCCTCGTCTGAAGCGCCGAAGCTTGACGAGCATTCAGAATTGCCCTTGATCTGGAACATTTCGACAAGCGGCTCGGATCGCTGGCGAAGCGCCCAGTCTTCCGGTGTGTAGGGGATGCCGTCAATGGTGTGATCGGCAAAGGCAAGTCCCCAGGTCTTGTTGGGATTGTGCGGAATGGTCAGGAACTGGCAAGGCGCCGCACAGCCGGCCTCAAGCTGCTTCCAGAGATCGATTTCAGAGGCCGCATCATAGGCGGAAACAGCGCGCGCCGGGGTTTCGCTGCTGCGGAAAATAATGTTGCGGTGATGCTTGCCGGAATCGGCGAGCGGCGGTGAATATTCATAGGCCGCAAAGGCGGTGAATGTTCCCGGCTCATTGTGCCGCGCTGCGGCTTCCTTCACCTTTGCCCATGTGCTCCGACCCAGGGCCTCGGCCTGCTCCGGATCATCGCCATATATCGTCAGGTCACGGATCATCGGGCGGGATTCGTTCTGCTTGCGCAGGTTCAGGAAGGTCTTGATCGAAGGGGTTTCGAACGAGTCGCAAACTTCGCGGCCCGCTTTGCTTTGATCCTCCCGGGAACAGGCTTCATGAAGCCCGAAGCCTTCGGCGTGGTCCGTCAGGGCGGCAAAATCCAGCGGGCGGGTCAGTTCAATCGCCTCGCCGGTTCGGATCGTGGCAGCCTCGCCTTTGGCAATGCGGTAGGCGGCATCCGGGTCAAGGCGATTACCAAAGAGGTAGGAGTCAAAAGACAGGTTGGTGTGAATGTGCAGGTCGCCAAAATAGACATTGCGAAGCGGATTTGCGGGCTGAACGACCCGGGCCTTTCGCTCGGGCCTTGCAAAAGCCTCCTCATTCTGGGCGTCGATTTCGGCCTGAAGATCGGCAAGGGCCTCTTCGCCGACCGGGATCATCGGCGCGCTCATGCGTTTGCCCGCGCTGTAGTAGACAACACCGAGGGCCACAATCAGGACCAGTCCAACCCAGATATACCAACGCATTTTATGCCCCTCTTCTAATCAAGTTCAATCATATCAAAATCCGCCTTTGGCGTGCCGCAGGACGGGCAAATCCAGTCCCCCGGAACGTCAGCCCAGCGCGTCCCCGGCGCGATGCCTTCTGCGGGGTCGCCGAATTCTTCTTCGTACATGTGTCCGCAGGTGCGGCACTGCCATACCTTGAAAGCCTCGGCCATTGCCTTCCTCTACTGCATTTTGTAGCGAACGGGCACGGTCTTGGGCCCGCAGACGAAACTGGATTCCATGCGTTTCGGCGTGCCGTTCAGCTCGATGGATTCAAGGCGCGGCAAAAGCTCTTCCCACAGGATGCGCATTTCCATCCGGGCCAAATGTTGCCCGATGCAGACATGTGCGCCGTAACCAAAAGCCACATGCTTGTTTGTTTCGCGATCAACGCGGAATTTGAAGGGATCGTCCCAGACGTCCTCGTCGCGGTTGCCGGACGGATAGCATAACATCATCCAGTCGCCTTTGGCAATATCAGCCCCGGCAAGGCTCGTGTCCCGGGTCGCCGAGCGCATGAAATGTTTCACCGGCGTTGACCAGCGAATGGATTCCTCGAGCAGGTTTGGAATGAGCCCCGGGTTCGCCTTCAATTTGGCAAACTGATCCTGGTTCTCGCACAGACCCCACAGCCCGCCCGCTGTGGTGTTCGACGTAGTGTCATGACCGGCTGTTGCGGCGATGATATAATAGGACATGGCCGCAAAGTGATCGAGGGGCTCGCCCCTGATGCTGCCGTTGGCAATGACACTCGAGAGATCATCGGTCGGGCTGGCGCGGCGCTTTTCCGTCAGATCATTGAAGTAGGTGATGAAGTCACCGATGGTTTGCTGAATGGATGCCAGGAAATCATCGGTCTCCTGCGTCTCCTCACCGCTCCGGTTGACATCCGAGTCATTCGCCCCGAAAAGCTCCTGCGTCAGCTTCAACATCAGCGGCTCATCGGCCTCCGGCACGCCGAGGATCTCCATGATAACGTGAAGCGGATAGAGGAAGGCAACGTCTCTGGCAAAATCACACGTCCCGCCCATGTCGGCCATGCGGTCGATGAAGCCTTTGGCAATCTCGCGGATGCGCGGCTCCAGTTTACGAATGTTTTGCGGCAGGAACCAGGATTGGGTCAGCCGGCGGTAGTCCATGTGGTCCGGATTATCCATTTGAACGAGCGAACGCACCAGATGCGGCGAGCCGCCCATCATTTCGCGCACCTTGTTGTCGGCCTCGATAGTGGTCAGCGTGGCAGACTTGTCGCCATTGTGGAAAAGATCATTGTTGCGTTCCACCTCACGGATGTCGATCTGTTTGGTGACGGCCCAGAATTTTTCCACGCCCTCAGGCTCGGCCTGCGCCAGAGGCATCTCGCGGCGCAGAAAGGTGAAGGCCTCGTCAACAGGGGTTTCCTGCGCGTACGCCTTTGGGTCAACGATTGTCTCGGCGATCTCTTGAGGGATCATTTGTCTGCTCCTCCCGTGCTTCGTTTTCTGAAATCTTACCCCTGTCACGCGGGATTGCAACCGGGAATCGGACATGAAGCGCGCCGAAGAAGAAAAGCAAGAAGGGGCAAAAGAAATGGCCCCCGTGATTTCACAAGGGCCATGTCTAAAGATCGATGCTGCTCCGAGAGGCGCCGTCAGTGCGCCTCGCAGACCTCACAAATCACATAGATGTGGTTGGGATCGTTCATCTCCAGGACAGGCTTCAGATCACGGACAACCTCGCGGACCAGCTTCGTGCCGAGCGCTGGCTGAACCGCTACACTTTCCTCCACACCGAAGATAACAGAGACCGAACCCCGCAGCTCTTTCATGAATTGATCAAAAGGTGAAAGTTCTTTCTCGAAGTAGTTGACGCTCCAGGTGTCGATACCTGCCAGCTCAGCCGCCGTATTGATGGCATCGTCCAGGTCGCCAAGCCTGTCAACCAAACCGATCTCCAGGGCATCGGGAGCCGACCAGACACGCCCCTCGGCAATCTCGCGCACTCGGTCCTCGGGAATGTCCCGGCTGGTCGCGACGAGATCAACGAAACGATCGTAAACACTCTCGACACTCTGTTGGAGAATATCGGCAAATTCAGGATGGATCGGACGCAGCGGATCGAACGCTCCGGCCAGCGCCGTTGTGCCGACACCATCGCCGTGGATGCCGGCCCAATCTGCTGCCTTCTCGAAGGTCATAAAGGCCCCGATCACACCGATCGACCCGGTTATGGTTGTCGGTTCGGCCAGAATCTGATCGGCGCTTGCCGAAATCCAGTAGCCCCCTGATGCGGCAACAGAGCCCATGGATGCGACGACCGGAATGCCTTGCGCCTGTGCGGCGACGAGCTCGCGACGGATAACCTCGGAGGCAAAGGCAGAACCGCCACCTGAATCTACCCGAAGCACGATGGCCTTTGTATTACTGTTGTCGCGGGCCTGGCGGATGAGCCGTGCGACGGTGTCACCACCGATGGTGCCACGCGGCGCTTCGCCGTCCACAATGCTTCCCTTGGCGACAATTACAGCGATGCCCGAACTCCCGCCCCCGTCGGCGCCTTCTTTCGCGGTCGCCAGCAAGTAACCGTTCATATTAATTTGCTTGAAACTCTTGCTGTCCGGGTCAGCTCCGACCTTTTCAATGAGCGCGGCGCGCCATTCGTCAGCCGCCAGCAATTTATCGACCAGCCCCGAGTTCAATGCTGCCTGGGCAAAGTCACCCCCGGCTTCGCGCATGATGCCAGCGGGATTGTCCGCCAGATGTTGAACCGTACCGGCATCAAATCCACGCTGCCCTTCCACATGGGCTGTATATTCCCCCCACATATCCCCGAGGAGGGCCATAGTAGAGATTTTGTCCGCCTCAGACATATCGTCACGCGTGAGCGGCTCAATAGCCGATTTGTACTCGCCGACCTTGAAGGGGTGTACCGTTATCATGAGATTTTCAAGCAATGACTTGAAATAGGTTCCGCTACGCTCATAGCCCGGGAGAATGATGCTGCCGAACGGGTGCATCCATATTTCATCCGCATGGGACGCGATAAGATATCCTGCCTGGCTGTATCCATTGCCCAGTGCGACAACGCTCTTGCCGGTCTGCTTGAACCGTTCGACGGCATCGGCGACCTGATAGGACTTGGAAGCGTAGCCTGTCGGGATGGCAAGATTATCGAGCTTGAGAACAAGGGTCGTGATCCGCTTGTCTTTTGCAGCCCGGTCGATGGCTGTCACAACGTCGGAGACCAGCACTTCACCCGAAGACCCGCCACCCAGGCTCATAAACTCCTGAAAGGGATCGACTTCGGTCAACTGCTCGACAAGCAGTCCCGCCGGCGCCACAACAAGAGCGCTGCCATCGTGAACTTTCGGCGACTTGTTTGAGCCGATCACTGCGATGACTGAAAAGAGCAGTGCGTAAAAGAAAAGTGTCAGAATAAAGCCCTGGAAACCCTTGATAGCGCGCCATGTGCCGCCAACAAGTGTCCCGATAATGCCAAAGCGCCGCTTTGATTGAGTTCCCGCCACGTTATTCCCCTCTTTCCTCAGGTTATGGATACAAACTGCCATGAGCCTAACACAGCAATTCTTTATAAAAGCACCCCGACTTTACCAATTGGCGACGGCACCTGGAAGATACAAGGAGCGTGGCTCGCCGTGACGAGGGGATCTCTACTAACTCCCGGATAGTATTCAGGAAATACCTTGAAACAGGCCGTTGTAGCTTTCCCGCAACACATTCTTTTGAACCTTGCCCATGGTGTTGCGCGGCAGCTCGCCCAGAAAAATGATCTTCTTTGGTACCTTGAAGACGGCCATATCCTTTTTCAGGATTTGAATCATTTCAGCCTCTTGAAGATTTGCGGCGTCGCGGGCCACGACGGCTGCAACAACGGCCTCGCCGAAATCCTCATGGGGCACACCAAAGACCGCTGATTCGACCACACCCGGCATTTCATCAATGACACCCTCGATCTCTTTTGGATAGACATTGAAGCCGCCCGATATGACAAGGTCCTTTGCACGCCCGACAATGGTGACATAGCCATCCGTGTCCTGTGTCGCCAGATCGCCGGTGATGAAAAAGCCGTCGGCTCGGAATTCCTCTTTGGTCTTTTCCGGCATTTGCCAATAGCCCTGAAAGACATTCGGGCCTTTCACTTCGATCACGCCAACCTTGCCGGGCTCAACCTCCCTGCCAGTCTCGGCATCGACAATGCGCAAGGCGACGTCGGGCAAGGGGAAACCAACCGTGCCGGCGCGGCGCTCGCCGTCAAAGGGATTCGACGTATTCATATTGGTTTCGGTCATACCGTAGCGCTCAAGAATGCGGTGGCCGGTGCGAGTTTCAAAGTCGATGTGGGTTTCGGCGAGCAGCGGGGCACTACCTGATATGAACAGACGGAAATGCGAAACCAGCTCGCGCTGCAGCGCCTCTTCCTTGAGGAGACGGACATAGAACGTTGGCACGCCCATCATGGATGTGGCACCCGGCAGTGACTTGATCACTTCCTTCGCATCGAATTTTGCATGAAAGATCATCGTAGCCCCGACGCCAAGAATGATGTTGGTCGCCACGAAGAGCCCGTGCGTATGATAAATCGGCAGGGCGTGGAGCAGGACATCGTCCCCGGTGAACTGCCAATACTCTGTGAGGGTTCGGGCATTCGACAGGAGATTGTCATGGGATAGCATGGCGCCCTTGGAGCGACCCGTGGTGCCGGATGTATAGAGGATGGCGGCAAGGTCGCCGGGCTCGCGGGGTACGGGATCAAAATCGGCTGAAGCCGTCTCCGCCTTTTCCGCCAGCGAACCGGAGCCATCTGATGCCAGCGTCTCCAGCTTCGCGCCCGCCCTGGCCGCTGTTGGTGCCAGCGCCTCGATTTTCGCCGGATCCACGACCACGAGAGAGGGCGAGGCATCCTCGATAAAGTAGGAGAGTTCCGAGGCCGTGTAGGCCGAGTTGAGGGGTAGAAAGACCGCGCCAGCCGCGACACAGGCAAAGTAAAGAAAGAGCGCCTCCGGCGATTTTTCGACCTGAGCTGCGACTCGGTCACCGGGCGCGACACCATTGGCTATGAGCACATTGGCGATCCGGTGCGCTCGCTCGATGGCTTTCGTGTACGAGATCTTGCTGCCATCTGTCAGCACAAGCAGCGGCTTGTCATTTTCAACATGCGGCTTCAGCAGCGCATCATAAAGTGTGTTGGTCATATGTTTTACTGTACGTCTGCATTCGGGCTTTCACCCTTCGAGACGATTGCTTCGCAATCCCTCCGGATGAGGTTTTATATCTCGGCCATTATCCCCTCATCCTGAGGAAGCGCGCAAGCGCTGTCTCGAAGGATGAAGGCCCGTGTGTTACTTCGCCCTCGGCTTAAAACGTTTGGCAAAGTCCGGATCGAGGAAAGAGCCATCTGCGGTCAGGCGATAGTGCGTGTGGGCCAGATGATGGGCATTAAAAGCGCCGCGCTGAACATTGTCAAAACCCTGCGCCGAGAATGCCGCGTTGATCGCGTCCTTGCCGAGCTTGAGGGCGAACGATGGCTTATCGGCAATGGTGCGAGCAAATGCCAGCGTCGCCTCCTCCAGTTCCTCACGCGGTACGACCTTGTTGACCATGCCCGCACGCTCGGCTTCTTCGGCCGTGATCGGTTGGCCGGTCAGGAGAAACTCCTTGGCCTTCCTGATGCCGAGCTCCCAGACATGGGCGAAATACTCGACCCCCGGGATGCCCATATACATGGTATTGTCCTGAAAACTGGCATCGTCCGATGCGATTACAAAATCCATCGGCCAGATCAGCATGAGGCCACCGGCGATGGACTTGCCGTGCACCGAGGCGATGGTCGGCTTGGCAAGGTCACGCCAGCGCAGACAGAAGCCTTCATAGACTTCTTTCTCGCGCATGTAGTAGGCCTCGGCGCCGTCCCACGCACCGCCTTTCCATGAGGTTACGCGCTTGCGTCCCGCCTCGGCCTTGCGTGTGCCACCCTCGGCCAGATCATGTCCGGCAGAAAAGTGCGGACCTTTGGCGGCGAGGATGACAACTTTCACGCCGTCATCGCCCCTGGCCACATCGAAGGCATCATTGAGCTCAGAAAGGAGCTCTGTATCCTGAGCGTTCCTCACTTCGGGGCGATTGAGCCAGATACGGGCAATGCCCTCCTCGGGCTTTTCATAGATGAGATGTTCAAAGTCCGGCATCAAGGCCTCCTATTCGTTCAAAAAGTCCTCGACCAGGCCATTGAAGACATCCGGGCGTTCAAAATAGGGTGAATGTCCGGAGCCTTTGATAATTACCTGGCGCGCATCGGGCAGCACTTCAACGATGGCCTCGAGGGTATGGGGTGGCCAGAGAATATCGTTTTCGCCCGAGATGACGAGGACGGGACATTTGACTTTCTCAAGATCTTCCAGTGGAACAAGGTTGTCCGCGCTAAAAAAACTGCCAAGCTTCGAGCTGTCGAATGTGGCGTTAAAGGCACTGGCCTGTTGGTAGAGATAGGCCTTGAACGGATTTTCCGCGAACACGTCTGGGCCAATGACAATCGATACGGGGCCGCGATCATCCAGCTTGTCATTCGAGGCCATGACCGATGCGATGGCCGGAGGATGATTGATCCCGGCCATGGTGCTACTCAGGACCAGCCGTTCAACCCGTTCCGGCGCCCGGAGCGCAAGGCCAATGCCCGTCCAGCCGCCGATGGACTGGCAGATAACTGCGGCGCTCCGCGTTTGCGCAGCATCCATGACGGCCAGAGCATCAGGAACCAGTGCGTCGACGGTTACAAGGTTCATGTCGCAGGCCGACTGGCCATAACCGCGCTGATCGTAGGCGATAAACCGCCGGGATTTTGCAAAGTGCTCAGCCTGCTGCCACCAGATTGCAGCAGTGCCGCCGGCGCCGTGAACCCAAAGGGTCGCAGGGCCGGAGCCCGCTTCCATATAATGGATATCAACCTCGTTCGATTTTACCAGAGGCATTTGCCTTCTTCCTAACGGCTGAGCAAATCCCGCGCGATGGCACGGACCTGCATTTCGTCTGTACCGGCATAGATCCTCATAATGCGGGCATCGCGGTAGAGCCCTTCGACACGGTACTCCGCCATATAACCGTTGCCACCAAAAATCTGGATCGCGTCATCGGCAACCTGCACGGCGGCCTGCGTCGAATAAAGCTTCATGGCCGAAGCCTCGGCAAAGGTCATGGTTTTGCCTTTGGAGCGGCATTCCAGGTAATGGAACAGCATGTTCTGGATATTAAAGCGGGCGACTTCCATATTGGCCAGCTTCAGCTGAATGAGCTGATAGTCGCCGATGGGCTTGTCCCACTGGACGCGGGTTTTGGCGTATTCTGTCGACAATTCAAGGCAGCGCTCGACAACGCCCAGCGACATGCCCACGACGCCGACCCGCTCGGCCATAAACGTGGCTTTCGGATCGGATTTTTTACCCGGCTTCTTCGACTTGCCGCCACCACCGCCGAGCAGGCGCTCGGGGCCGACAACACAGTCACTGAGGAAGAGCTGGCCGGTCGGAGACGCGGTAATCCCCATTTTCTTCAAGGGCTTTGTTTGCTCAAAGCCTGCCATGCCCTTGTCGAGCACGAAGGTAACAATCTTGCGCTGGCGCTGCTCGACGTCCGGGTCGTATTGCTTGCAGATAAACACCGTGGTGTCGGCGTGTGGCCCGTTGGTGATGAAGGTCTTGGACCCGTTGAGCGTCCAGGTGCCGTCCTCATTGAGCTTTGCGGTCGACTTCATGCCGCCAAAGGCGTCCGAGCCGGAGCCGGGCTCGGTGATCGCCCAGGCGCCAACCTTGTCCTTGGTCAGGAGGTCAAGGCCCCAGCGCTGCTTCTGCTCGATGGTGCCCTGGGACATGATGGCGCCAGACGCAAGGTCCGTGACGCCCATGGCGGTGATGATACCAGCCGCATGGCGGCAGATTTCGATGGAAACAAGCTGGCTCATACCCATGTCGTCGCCGCCCCCTCCATCTACGGTCTTGACCGCCTCGGGATCCTTGCCATCTTCAATAGCCTGCTCACGGGCGATGGCTGCGTCAAAGCGGTTGCGCGCCATCTCGTCCAGACCAAAGGTCTTGTACAGATTTTTGATGATGCCATAGGGCGTCATCTCACCGCTATCAAGCGCATCAACATGGGGAACGATTTCAGCTTCAACCCATTTACGAATAACATCGCGCGCCATGCGCTGCTCTTCACTCCACTCAATCATGTTGTTTTCTTTCTTTTATGAAGGGTACTAAATTCTTTGAATTCGTCATCCCGGATGCTTTGCGGCACGAAGTGCTGCAAAGCATCCGGGATGACGCCCTGTTATCGTTGATACATGGTCACGACGCACGCCCCGCCGAGGCCAAGATTGTGCTGCAGGGCGGTGGTTGCGCCCTCGACCTGGCGGTCCTCGGCTTCACCCCTGAGCTGCCAGACAAGTTCGGCGCATTGGGCAAGACCGGTGGCGCCAAGCGGGTGGCCCTTGGAGAGGAGACCGCCGGACGGGTTGGTTACATGCTTGCCACCGTGGGTGTTATCACCGTCCCAGATGTATTTTTCTGCGGTGCCTTCCGGCGTCAGGCCAATCGCCTCATAGGTCAGGAGCTCATTGGCTGTGAAGCAATCGTGCAGCTCGACAAGCTGCACATCATCCGGACCGATCCCGGCCTTTTCATAGACCTTGTCAGCGGCGGCCCTGGCCATATCGTAGCCGATCAACTTGATCATGGAGTGGTCTTCAAAGGTGCTGACGTAGTCCGTTGTCATTTCCTGCGCGAGGATCTTGACGCCGTGGGTGATGCCATGCTTTTTGGCAAAGTCTTCCGAACACACAACCGCTGCCGCCGCGCCGCAGGTCGGTGGGCAGCACTGGAAGCGGGTCAGAGGTCCGTAGATCTGCGGGGAGCCGAGAATTTCTTCCGTGGTCAGCTCTTCACGGAAAACCGCAAACGGGTTCTTCGCGGCATGACGGCGGGCCTTCTCGGCAATCTTGGCAAAGGTTTCGCGCCGCGTACCATATTTTTCCATGTATTCGACGCCAGCTCCGCCGAAGAATTGCGCCGCTCCCGGCGCTTCAGGATTGAAATCCTGCAAGGAAACCATTTCCTTGAAAAAAGTCTCCATGGGGTTTGGCCGATCTGTGAAAGTTGCCCCGAGCGCGCCGGGAACCATTTGTTCAAAGCCCAGCGCCAACGCGCAATCCACCATGCCTGACTCAACTGCCTGGCGCGCAAGGAACAATGCCGAAGACCCGGTTGAACAATTGTTGTTCACATTGATGATCGGGATGCCGCTCATGCCGACGCCATAAAGCGCTGCCTGTCCGGCGGTCGAGTCACCGTAGACATAGCCGACATAGGCCTGCTCGACGGCATCATAGGGCAGCGCGGAATCTTCCAGTGCCGCTTTGGCGGCCTTTGCGCCCATGACATTGTAATTTTCACTTTTCCCCGGCTTGGAGAAAGGAACCATCCCCACGCCTGCAACAACCACATTCGTTGACATCTTCGTCTCCTTTTATCCTGGTGCCTCAAAGCGCCATGTTGATAATCTTGAGCTGGGTGAATTCGGCAAGGCCCTCTTCGCCAGCCCCGTTCCTGCCTACACCATTAAAGGGGGGCCACCTCACCTTCGTCAAGGCCTGCATCGGGGAAGGATAGCTCCTCTTCGGAATCGCGTTTTTCCGGACTGTTGTTGCGTTTCCCGCCAGGTTTGGCCACACTGCTCAAAAACGGGAGTGATAATAATGAACAAGGAACACCCAAACGAACATTTTGACGTCCTGATCATCGGAGCCGGGATTTCCGGCATTGGCGCGGCTTACCACCTGCAGACAAAGAGCCCGAACCGGACCTTTGCCATTCTTGAGGGGCGCGACGGGATCGGCGGGACCTGGGATCTTTTCAAATATCCGGGCATTCGCTCGGACAGTGACATGTACACGCTGGGCTATGCCTTCAAGCCGTGGACAGAGCAAAAGGCCATTGCCGACGGCCCCTCGATCATGAAATATCTGCATGAGACGGCCGACGAAAATGACATCAAGAAACACATCCGCTTTCATCACATGGTCAAGAGCGCGGCGTGGTCGACGGAAACCTCAAGCTGGACGCTGCAGGTTGAGCGCGGCGGCGAAGCCATTGAGCTGAGCTGCAATTTCCTTTTTCTGTGCGGCGGCTATTACAAATATGCTTCGGGCTATACGCCGGACTTTGCCGGCATGGACCGCTTTGAAGGCCAGACCATTCATCCGCAATTCTGGCCGGAAGATCTCGACTACAAAGGCAAGCGCGTTGTTGTGATCGGCAGCGGCGCAACCGCCGTGACGATCGTGCCGGAAATTGCCAAGGACGCCGGCCATGTCGTCATGTTGCAGCGCTCACCGACCTATATGGGGGCGCGGCCCGCTGTCGATAAGCTGGCGATCTCCATTCGCAAGGTCCTGCCTGCCAAACTGGCCTATCAGGCGATCCGCTGGCGCAATGTTCTGTTCGGCATGTATTTCTTTAACAGGGCGCGCGCCAAGCCAAGAGAAGTCGGCGAGTTTCTGGTCAAGAATGTAAGAGAAAAGCTGAAGCCCGGTTATGATGTCGAGACCCATTTTACGCCGCATTATAATCCCTGGGATCAGCGGATTTGCGCCGTTACCGACGACGATCTCTTCAATGTGATCAATGATGGCAGCGCCTCTGTGGTGACCGACCATATCGAGACCTTCACCGAAAAAGGTATCTTGCTCAAGTCCGGTGCGGAGCTGGACGCTGATATCATTGTCACGGCAACAGGTCTCAACCTTGAAGTTTTCAACGGGCTCGATCTTACCGTGGATGGCAAACCTGTCGTGGCACCCGAGACCATGGCCTACAAGGGTATGATGTATGCGGATGTTCCGAACCTCGCCTCCTCGTTCGGCTACACTAATGCCTCATGGACACTGAAGTGTGATCTGACCTGCGAATATGTCTGCCGCGTGCTCAACCATATGGAAGAAACCGGGACGCGCCAGTGCACGCCAAGAAAAAACGATGTGTCGATCAAGGAAGTGCCGTGGCTTGATTTTTCATCCGGCTATGTCCAGCGCTCGATCGACATGTTCCCCAAACAGGGCGATCAAAAACCCTGGAAACTGAACCAGAACTATTTCCTCGACCTGATGAGCCTGAAGCACGCCAGCGTTGATGATGGCGTGATGGAGTTTGCCAATCCGGCGGCGGCGGCGAAGGCGACGGTCAAGGCGCCTGTGGTGGAAGCGGCGGAATAATCCCTTGCGTCGTTCGATCTAGCAGGGTGCTGAAAAAGTCGGCAGAGCCCTTCGAGACGACGCTAACGCGTCTCCTCAGGGTGAGGAAAACCGCAAAAAACCTCATCCTGAGGAGGGTGCTAAGCGCCCGTCTCGAAGGATATGGTGCATGCATATGACTTTTTCAGCACCCTGCTAGTCGTGGCCGGGATGGCGTTTTTCAAAGGCAGCCATTTGCTGCGGCGTGGCCTCTGTCTGGTACTTCGCCTTCCAGTCGCCATAGGGCATGCCGTAGACACGGGCCCTTGCCTCCTCCGTTGAGATCTCCAGCCCGGCCTCGGTGGCCGCCTCCTGGTACCATCTTGAGAGGCAATTGCGGCAGAAGTCGGTGAGAATCATGAGGTCGATGTTCTGGACATCCGTGCGGTCTTGCAGATGAGCCAGCAAGCGCCGGAACGCGGCGGCGTCGAGCTTGTCTTGATCCGCGCTGGCGAGGTCTGTGTGATCGGCCACAATAGTGCTCCTGGAAAATTCTGTGGTGTTACAATAAAGGCCGCTACTTCAGCTTCCTGAAATCCGGCTCCCGCTTCTCCTTGAAGGCGGCGATGGCCTCGCGGTTGGCCGGGCCTCCGGCGAGCCTGGCAAAGGTCGGGATCTCGCGGGCACGGGCACCGCGCACATTGGCGAGGCGCGCGTCCAGCAACAGCTGCTTGGTCGCGATCAGGGAGGCAACAGGCTGCGCCGCAATCTGTCTCGCGACTGTCATCGTTTCCTCAAGAAGATCTGCGGGCGGAACTTTGCGCCACGCCAGACCACATGTCACCGCCTTGTCGGCATCCATCCATGACGCGGTGTAGAGCAAATGTGCCGTCTCCTGCCAGCCGATGGTTTGCGGCAGGAGGAACGTGCTGCCGGCTTCCGCCGTTACACCAAGAGCGACAAACGGCGCGCGCAGCCGCGCGTCGTCGGCCATCAGGACAAGATCGCAGTGCGGCAGGATGGTCAGCCCGATGCCAACGCCGAGGCCGTTGACCGCAGCAATCAGCGGTTTTGGAAAGCTTTCCACGACCTCGATGAAAGGCTCAAAGCCGTGGCGTTTGCCATCGGAATGCCGGACCGGGGTTTCAAGCTCGCCGAGATCGGTTCCGGCGGTAAAGGCGCGGCCCTGACCAGTCATGACAACGACGGCAATGTCGGGCCGCACGGCCGCTTCGGTCAGCGCGGCAGCCATGGCATCGCAAAACGCCGCGTTGAAGGAATTCAGCGCGTCAGGACGATTGAAGGTCAACAGCCGCACGCCGTCTTTGTCCTCGATTAGTAGCACATCTGATTGGCTCATTTTGCAGGCTCCACACGTTCAGGGGATCCGGACCAGCTCCAGGCCTGGGTGCGCCGGGAAATCCCCAGCATCATTCCGCCAAGGGACCCGGGATGAAGAAAAACAGTATCGATTGCCGCATCGCCGCGATCCGCTGCTGGCGGCACGGTTGTGAACCCGGCGCCGAGGGCTATGGCACGCTGCTCGATTTCCGGCAGCCTGCCTGATTCAGTGAACGACATATAGTAGCTCGGACCGCACCGGGCAAAGAACCGGCCCATGGTGTTGTTCGGTTTGTTCGGCGTGATAATTTCAAACCGTCCCAGCTTGCCCGCCTCAAACAGGGTCAAGACGCCCGTATAGCCATAGTGATCCGAGCTAATGGGAACAAAGGCATCGGTGCCAACGTTAAAGAGCTTCGCCATCTGCTCGGTAACATCCTCTGCCTTGTCGATGAGCAGCGTAACCTCATAGAGAAAATCCACGTCGCCGACCGGGGCAAGATCCTCATCCGGGCTGATAACCATGCGCAGGCCCGCAATATCGGTCTGGCCTGGATCAAGAAAAGCCTGGCCGTGCTCGAGCGCCGGATGAACGCCCTTATCGTTTAAGACTTTCAGGAGACCGTCCAGATCCGGGCAGGCAACGCCCGCCGAAAACAGGTGTGCGCCGCGTTTGGCAAGCGCGTCCGCGACCACGCCTGCGCCGTCCGGTTCAACCAGTTCGATCCAGCCGGTGCCGAGACGCAGCGATGTGCGCTTTGCGCCCAGTGACTGAACGGTGTCTTCGCCAGCAGGCTCGGCGCCGAGCAATGTTGTCCAGCCTTTTGCCGCCGCTGCCCGATCCGGCACCGCGAGTTGAATACGGTCCACCCTGCTTAACATCGCGTCATCCTTCCGGTGTTTGCGGCGTCTCGCCGCTTTTCGCCATTGCAGCGCATTTCCGGACACAGCGCAAGCCAGGCGGCGCGGCGGGATGAAAGGCGAACTAATCCCGTGACGGTTATTACACAACAGCGCCGCAACAGGTTTCAAGACCATGCAGGACGTGCCAGTCTCGGCGCATCGCTCCCCAAACCAACAGGCAGTCTCCCGTGAAAACAAAAATACCGCCGCCCATCGTCGCTACCCTTTTTGCCCTGATTATGTGGGGACTGGACGCGCTGGTTCCTGCGGGCCAGCTGGCTCTTCCGGGGGCCCCCACGATCTGCCTGCTTTTGATTGGTCTTGGTCTTGCTATTATGACCCTGGCCCTGAGGCGATTTCGCAAGGTCGGCACGACCGTCAATCCGCTTGACCCCTCGCTGGCCTCCAGCCTCGTCAGCAGCGGGATCTTCGGGCGCAGCCGAAACCCGATGTATCTGGGGATGCTTGTCCTCCTGACGGCCTGGGCGATCTGGCTCGGCAATGCGGCGAACATTGTCACGCTCTATCTGTTCTACAGCTTCATGACCCGCCTTCAGATCAAACCGGAAGAAGAGGCTTTGACCCGGCTTTTCGGCGAGGAGTATGAGGCCTATTGCAAGCGGGTAAGTCGCTGGATTTAGGCTGATGCGGGTCGAGGATGGTCATCGCTGCGCGATAACCTGTGGCACAGAGTGAGAGATTCGAACCCGCTTGAAAAGCAGCGCTTTTCGAGCCAATTGCATGCGGGTCGAGGATGGTCATCGCTGCGCGA
>JAUWTJ010000015.1 GCA_030614785.1 Alphaproteobacteria bacterium
TCTCGCCCGTTTTCAGGATGATACGACGAGACCTTCGCGCGGCCGCTGACAATCAGGTAGAATCGTTTGTCAGCACCATCATGTGCGAGTGTTGTATCCCGTTTATAGGTCCTGTCATAGTGAAAGAACTCAATGATGTCTTGTTGTACGTCATTGCTCAGTCCCGCAAAGAAAGGCGACTCCCGTAACGCCCTCAGACAGTACTCATAGTTTGGGGACGAAGGTTTGATCGCATTTTTGGGTGATATATTCACAAGTGTGAACTCCCTTTGGAAAGGCAATGATCTCCTTACGCTACTCTACCCTTCGTCCATCGCTTCTTTGGCTCGACTAAATTCCAAAAAGCCACCGCCTCGGCCTGAGCGACGCTCTCCCTTGCCCTGCGCACTTCGGCTTCGGCTCGTTTAAGGCTTGCTTCAATTTCTGCGGTGTCCAGACGGGCGACAACGTGCCCCGCTTCGATGAAATCTCCTTCCTCCACAGCACCTTCAAGAATGCGGCCAGGATATTTTGCCGCGATGTCGGTCTGTTCGGCTTCGATGCGCCCGTTAGCGACGGCTAAGCCTTCGAGGCGTGTGGCGCCACGCTGTGTGTACCAGACGGCAACAGTGACCAGGACGAGCGCAACAATTACGGCGGCTACGACATTATAGCGACGCAATAGCGACGCAATAGCGACGCAATAGCGACGCATCTTCTGATCCCTTTTTTAAACTTCCACCGACGAAGTGATCACCCACTGTTGCAATATATGGATTTTTCTTATCCCATCTACCAAGCACTATATCAGCATATACTGACAACGCAATCCGCCGTGCCATTCGATTGAGTTGATGTCGCATGAACGTTCCTGTCGCCGCCGAATTATTGAACTACAGGAGATCATCAAGTCCTGCCCTTTCACAAATCATTGTGGTGATATGATTTGATCGCCATTCTCCTGAATCAAGTTTTTAGGAGGGACACGTGTCGAAGCGGTTTTCATGCGCTACAATATGCCTTAAAGACTTGATTGACACACGGAAGTACGAAAGACGACAGCAATGACGGAAACTCGTATAGGTCTGGCACTGGGAAGCGGAGCCGCGCGCGGCTGGGCACATATTGGAGTCATTCAAGCCCTCGCAGACTCAGGATTGGAACCCGACGTGGTTTGTGGAAGCTCAATCGGTGCATTCGTGGGCGGCGCCTATGCAGCCGGAGAGCTCGACAGGCTGGACGAATGGGCGCGCGCGATTACCTGGCGGGATATTGTTACTCTTCTGGATGTCAGCCTGTCCGGTGGTGGCTTGATTGAGGGCCGCCGCGTCATGGAGTTTTTACGTGAGCTGTGCTCCGATGCAACGATTGAGAGCCTCGACAGGCCATTCGCTGCGGTGGCAACCGACTGGAACTCCGGCCGGGAAATCTGGCTCCGAGAAGGCTCAATGGTAGAAGCGGTACGAGCTTCGGTCGCACTTCCGGGCATGCTAAGTCCGGTAAAACTAGGTGACAAGTGGCTCGTCGATGGCGGCCTCGTCAACCCCGTTCCGGTCTCGCTGTGCCGGGCGCTGGGCGCTGATATCGTCATTGCTGTCAATCTGAATGACGACCTTCTCCGCAAGCACACGACAAGAGAGCCGAGCGCCAAGCACAAGACAAGAGGGCAGTTGAAGTTCCTGGAGGAAAAGATAGAAGACCTTCCTGCGGCGGTCAGAAACAGCACCCGCGCCGTCACCGAGCGATTGTTACGCTCAGAGCCGGAACATCCGGGATATTTCGAGATTGTGATGGGCTCAATTAGCATCATGCAGGATCACATCACGCGGAGTCGGATGGCCGGAGAGCCCCCGGATGTCATGCTGAGCCCGCAATTGAACCAGATCGGCTTGCTCGAACTCAACCGCGCTCATGAAGCCATCGAAGAAGGGCGAAGGTCCGTGCATCGAATGCTACCCGCCCTTACAGATACGATCACGGGTCTACAATGACGCCAAAGGCTCATCAGAATGCCTGTGCCTTCCTTTTATTCTATCCACGCACATTTCAAATCCCGCGAACTCGATCTCATACGATATTTTCAGATCGGGTTTGACGGCCCAGGCCGCGATCCATTCATAGCTATGATGAAGTCCTGCACTTTTCACAAATCGTTGTGATGATGAATGGGATGCCCCCGGAAGATACATCTGAGAGGGAGCGCAGGTCTTCCGGGAGCGGGCCACACGATCTGAGGAGGTTACACCAGTCAAGTGTGGAGTTAAGGACGCGGTTACTGATTTGCCAATTCATCGGTTTGTCTGGATTGTTCGAGAAGGTTCGTGCGCGCACGACTGAGGGTGTCCACAAGTTGGTCAAATTCCTTTTCAGTAAGATGACAAAAGGCCGCACTGATCAGATCGTTAGATTTGTTCTGTAACCCCTGGATGTAAGGTGCGAATTTTTCGGTCAAATAGATTCGTTTGACACGGCGGTCTGACGGATCACTTTTGCGAAGAACCCAGCCACTCTCTTCCAGGCGGTCAATGGTTTTGCCCACAGTCGCCTTTTCCAGTTCCAGAATATCGGCCAACTCTGTCTGCGCAAGACCATCAGATCGCCAGAGATGAGCCAGCAAAAACCATTGCGAGCGGGTGAGGCCCAATCCTTTGATGCGTCGGTCAAACACAACTCTCATGAGGCGTGCAAGGTCACTCAGGATGAACCTGTGGCGTGCGAATTGCTATTTTTCACACAAATGTGAGAGATTTCCCAGTCTTGTCATGCGCTATCATTTGACTACGATCACCGGCCATGCGTGATCTTGCCATCCTTTTCATCCACCTTCTCGTAACGACTGCCCGCCTGTTCGGCCCTGGCGGCGGCCGTTCTGTCGTCGCTGAATCTCTGCCCGTGAAATATCAGCTTCTTGTTCTCAATCGCTCGCGGGCGCGAGCACCGAGCCTTCGACCAATGGACCGGGTTATTGTCGGGCTGTGTGCAATCCTGATGCGCCCTGCCCGCCTGTTGCGATCGGTCATTATCCTGAAGCCATCCACGGTCCTCAGCTTCCATCGCGCACTGGTCGAACGGAAATACCGCCTGCTCTTCACCGCCAAAACGCATGGCAAGCCAGGCCCCAAATCACACTGGGTGATGGTTGTCATGGATCAGTTTACGCGCCGCATCATTGGCTTCGCCGTTCATAAGGGAGCGCCAGATGGGCCCGGTGTATGTCGTATGTTCAACTGTATCATCAGTGGATCCGGGAGCCCACTATACTTGAGCTGCGACAATGACCCGCTCTTTCGTTACCGACAATGGGAAGCGAACCTCCGGATACTCGAAGTGACAGAAGTGAAGACAGTCCCTTACGTTCCTCTGTCACACCCTTTTGTGGAACGACTGATTGGCACGATACGGAGAGAATATCTGGACAAGGTTCCTTTCTGGAGTGCCCGGGACCTGGAGAGAAAATTACTGCTCTATAAGGAATATTATAACAGAAGTCGTCCTCATCAGGGACGCAATGGCGCTTTACCCGACTCAGGCTGCAATAAAACGGATCGGAAGAACGCTCGTCTGGACGCCTTTCGGTGGAAGGCTCATTGTCACGGCCTTTATCAACTGCCTGAAGCCACTTGAGTAGCAATTCGCACCCCACAGGAGGCGGACCGAGAGATTCTGCAACATTTGAGGCGTGGGGTCCCGATAAGGCTTTTGTCATCGCAATGGGGTTATTTGGGCACGTGGACGTCTGGGATTCAGACGCACTTCCCACGGGCATCAATGTCAATGACTTCTTAGCGAAAATGTACATCACGATCTTTGAAAGCGGATCCTCCTTTTCTGGTCCGTTGACGGAAATGCACCGTGTCGATGAACCGTATGTGTTGCCATCCGTATTGGCGGGCCTTTTATTGCTTGCGCTGTTTGGTGCTCGTAGACGCCGGGTACTCGGCTCGCAAGCGTCTACCCCAATCTCCTATGGGTATCCTTAGCCACCACAGAGGAAACCCAGATGAAAGGAGTGACTCAGGTCCGCTTTGCGTCAATCTCGGTCATTCCTGTGTGTGGTGAAAGTAGTCCGTAGTCGGGTGTCAAGCAGACATGCTGAGCATCAGGTCTGCTTTTGCCTCGATAACGGACGTGATGGTGGTTCGCCAAGATAGACCGGGATTAGCCAAAAACGGACGCTTGTCCCCCATGTGAAGCCAACGCCGACCTGACAGCATGATCGCAACCTGGGTTATATCGCATGCGACCAACTGCCACCTGTGAGAAGCGCGATAGTCTGGTAAAGTTGTTGCGCTGGTTTTGTTTCGTCTATTAGGGCGATGCAATTCTCAGGGGTGGTTTACGTCTTGCCTAATTTCACCGGATTTGGTGTTCAATACAAGGCAAACGCGTCCCCTGCAATTGTCCTAGTATCCTCTGAGTCCGTCATTTGCCGGAAGCAATAGCATTCAGATGAAGGGATCGTCCCATGACTTCGGTTGAAATTGAAAGGTTTTTTGCTCCCCATAACCCTGTCGATACCTTCGAGGAGGCAGTCGAAGCCTTCGATTGGCTATATAGCCGTACGTACAATGACGAATTGACAATCACTGTCTGTGGTAACTGGTGTGATTATCACGTCTCAGTGACTTGGCATGAGGACGTCGAGGCGGTTCGCATATCGACATTACTGGATATGAAGGTCTCGGAACGGAAAGCTCATGAAGTCCATTCTCTTCTTGCCCATATCAACGAGCAGCTGTGGACCGGTCACTTTGATCATCGGTCAGATGAAAGTACCGTAGTGTTCCGCATCGGCCTGCCGCTCAACAACGTCGGTAAGGTGACCCGCGAGCAATGCGAAACATTGTTGCAGGCTGTTGTTGAGTCGTGTGAGCGCTATTATCCCGCGTTCCAGTTCGTATTGTGGGCGGGCAAGACGGCCAGGGAAGCAATTGACGCTACCATGTTCGAGACGCATGGCACGGCCTGATTGCGCCTTAAGGCGTATGCCTGTTGGCTTTGTGAAGAGGCTTTTGGTGGAACAGCGAAAGTCGCCAAGGTACGCGGAATGAAATATAAAGGGCAAATGAGGACCAGGAAAGCCCCACGCCTGATGTGAAATGGCGAGCCGTAAGTGTTTTGAAGGAGTTGTTTGTTTTTGTTGATCTAACCAAGGAGGCAGAAAGATGGCTGGAAAAACCGGGAAGATAGTCACAGAGAAGAAAGGATCGGAAGGCAGGTTGCGGCACCCTTTGGCGGAACTTCACAGGGAAGTCAATCGGCTCTTTGAGGATTACTCACTTGGCCTACCGAATCTTGAGTTCGAACCTTTCCGGTGGATGAAGTCGGAAGACCTGCCGGCGATAGACTTTGCTGAACAAGAGAATGAATATGTACTCACGGCGGAACTTCCGGGCCTGCAGGAAAGCGATTTTGACATCACGCTCTCGAATCATGCGTTGACGCTCAAGGGCGAAAAGACGGAAGAAATAGAAGAAAAAGAGAAGGGCTACTATCTGAGTGAACGCCACTATGGAAGTTTCGAAAGAACTATTCAGCTTCCTGAATATGCCGATACATCCGGCATTGATGCGTCGTTCAAGGATGGTGTTCTCAGAATTCTAATACCGAAGTCCGAGGAGACAAAAACGGCGGAACAGAAGATCCCGGTGAAATCTGCCTGACCTTTGACAGGCGGGCCTGTGGACCAGGATGGGTATGGTGCTTTCGCTACCGGACTGATTGCAGCGACGCGCACCGAAATGATTGGCAGATCAGAAGTGTCGGGGAAGTCTGCCTGTCAAATGGCAGGTCATCAGCTTCCGTATGCATCATGGGGTTCCCCATCCAGACTGCCTGGTCGATTTTCTGCCCGGCAATTAACCGTTGGAGCATCATATCGTGAATATCTTACCAAATCGGCCACTTGAAAAAGGTACGAATGCAGACGCCTTTGAACATGGCTGTGCGCCTGGCCCGTCGCAGGATGGAAGCAAGAGCCACCCGGGACCACATCCTGCGCGAATGGCGAAAAAGTGTGCTTCCAAGCATGTTCTAATCAACGAAGGCGATGATGCACACACGGTCTATGAGGTTATAGATGGTACAGTGATGCTCTATACTATTTCGGAGGACGGTCGCCGAACTGTTATCGGGTTCATGCAAAAAGGCGACTACTTCGGATTTGTCATGCGTGACGTTCATTCGTATTTTGCGCAGACTGTAGGCGAGTGTGTTGTTCGATCAATACCACGTGCGAAATTATGGACTGAGATTCGAGAGCATCACAGGGCTGCTGAAAAGTTTCTGGCCCTGGAGAGCAATGCGCTGGAGAGTGCGCGCAAACACATGGTCCTGTTGACCTGCAAAACACCGACTGAACGCGTTGCGGTGTTTCTTCTGGAAATGGCGCGTCGCCAGGGGGTTGAAAGAAGGGATACCCTCCGGGTTCGCCTGCCGATGACAAGAGCAGATATCGGAGATTATCTTGGACTTGTTGTCGAGACAGTTTGTCGCTGCCTCACGCACTTGAAAGTCAGAGGCGTGATTGGCATCGGCAAGAAGGGGCAGATTGACATTCTGAAGGCTGCGACGCTCCGGCGTTATGCGTTGGGCGAGGAGGAAAGCGGTTTTTCCGATGAATTCGTCCGCGAGGCGGACATAGATGCAAACAATGCATCTTTCGACACCTGGACCGATTTGGTGGAAGGCTTAAGGTCAGGTTTTGTTGCGTATTAGTCCGATGGCCTCCGACTCTTGAAAGTCAATAACAAGCAGGCCCCCGCCAACCATCCGCTCTTTCAGAGGTCGTCCTTTGGTGTTGGATGTCCGTTGTGGGTCACGAGCGGACGAACCGCCTCCCCTGCCTTGATGTCCGGTCTGGGGCGGAAAGCGGACTTCCAGTTCCATCAATTTCCATACCGCATATTGTGCGCCAAATACTCAATATGGAATATGAAGTCGACCACGATCTAAAAGTTGAGCTAGCGAACTGTCCCGCCCAAAAACCAGATTCTACAATAATGATGATGCAGTCCTCCCACTTTAGGGATGTAATCGATTGCGCCATGCATCTGAATCGGGCGACCTTTGAGAGCATCCTTAATCAAGGGAAAATGCCCGCGAGATTGCTCATAATCCGACAAAGATATGCCTGACTGAAGATGATACCGGAAGCAGCATGAATTATAATTCGCATCCAACAGGCTTTTGCCCGCGACATGGTCTTGAACGGTGATATCACCGAACTGCCCATCAATGGCACCAACTACATTGGGTGGGGGGTGCTGAAGTTGGCAAGGCCGAAAGAAAGCACAAAATGGCATGCTATGAGACTGAACAGGCTTATGAGCTGGCAGAAGGTCCTCAATATTGAATGGGATGAGGAGACAGGGCAAGTCGATCTCGTATCATTTAAACGGGGGGAATGGGAGAACTTCCTCCGCAACTACCCGACGTGATGACGGTAGAACGAGTGTCAGGCCGAATTGGGGTTGATCTCATGATCGGCAAGCCTCCGTGCGTCGTTGAGAACTGCGCAAAACATGACAGCCTCAAATGTGTCCTGGACTGATCCATCGGTGCTGAAGCCCAGGAGCTCACTCACGAGGTCTAGCTTGATGAGAAGCTCTTCGACGGTTTCCGCTGGCCTTGCGGCAATCTTAAGGTTGAGCGTGTCAACTTTGGTCAAAGCCTTCTGTATTTCGTGTGCAGCGAGGCATGTGGATCCATACTGAAGTTGGGCTGACAGCCAACGCCTCTCAAAGTCGAGTTGGCTGAGAGTCTTCGTGGTCTTCTTCTTGATCATATTTGCGGCCTCTCTGTGGTGGAGCTCACGCTAACTAACCGCTCTCTCACCGACGAAAGTCAAATGGAAAGTTCGGCATACCATGAACTTTACTCCGGCTAGAGAGCACTTTTGACTGGACTGTGCGGCGCAAGAGAGCGGTAGTGGCACTGGACTAGTTAGACAAGATGGAGTCGAAAAAATGTTGCAGAGCAACGTAAACACTGAATTGGGTTCACTGGGTGTAGCCTCATCCCAGGAACTCAGGGAAGTGTGGGAGAAACTATACCGATCACCGCCGCCCAAGGGTATGAGTATGAAGCTTATGATCAGAGCCTGCGCCTATCAGGTTCAAGTAAAAGCATGGGGCGGCCTGAAATCTTCAGACCGAAAGGCGCTCAAAGCCCATGGATTGGGTGATGGTGGTGAACGACCTGTAGGTGATGGCAATCCGCTGAAGGGAACGCGGCTTGTTCGGGAGTATCGTGGGGTCTCTCAAGTGGTCGATATAGTGCCGGGCGGTTACCGGTGGAAGAACCAGACTTATGCATCACTTTCAGCAGTGGCCCGCGCCATTACCGGGACCAAATGGAACGGTCTTGTGTTCTTCGGGCTCAAAAAACGAGGAGGTTAGCCATGACCCGCCAGCGATGCGCTGTCTACACCAGAAAGTCGACGGAAGACGGGCTCGACCAGGAGTTCAATTCGCTCGATGCCCAAAGGGAGGCCTGTGAAGCCTTTATCGTGAGCCAGAAGTCGGAAGGCTGGCAATTGCTAAAAGGACAATATGACGACGGCGGCTGTTCCGGTGGATCAATGGATCGCCCTGCCCTCAAGAAGCTGCTTGGGGACGTCAAAACAGGCAAGGTCGATGTCATTGTGGTTTACAAAGTGGACCGGCTCACGCGCTCCCTTGCGGACTTTGCCAAGATCGTCGAGATCCTTGATGACCAGGGTGCGTCCTTTGTCTCTGTCACCCAAGCCTTCAATACCACAACATCAATGGGAAGGCTCACCCTCAATGTCCTCCTCTCCTTTGCACAGTTTGAGCGTGAAGTAACCGCAGAACGGATCCGGGACAAAATTGCCGCTTCCAGAAAGAAAGGACTGTGGATGGGGGGCCCTGTACCCCTTGGCTATGACGTCATCGACAAGAAGCTGCAGATTAACATCAAAGAGGCCAATATCATCGAGAGAATTTTCAAGCTGTACCTGGATCTCGATACCGTTCGCGACGTAAAGGCCGAGGCTGATCGTCGAGGGTACAGAACAAAGGAGCAGAAATACTCGACTGGCCGGAAAGTTGGCGGTTGCCTCTTTTCCCGGGGAAGGCTCTATCACCTGCTCAAGAACCCCCTCTACATTGGTCGGGTCAAACACAAAGACCAGACCTATCCAGGGCAGCATGAAGGGATTATCGATCCGGACCTGTGGGATCAGGTTCAAGCCAAGCTCGAAGGCCGGGCCATGAGGTCCAGAGACATGCCGAAAAACTCGAACAAGCCGCTTCTTCTTAGTCTGCTCCATGACGAACAAGGGGCGCCGCTTACGACCAATCACTCGTTAAAGAACGGCAAGCGTTATCGCTATTACATCTCCAAGGGACTCAACGGCAAGAAGGCTGTGTCAGGAGATGCGGGATGGCGCCTTCCTGCTCAAGAAATCGAAGCCCTTGTTCTTTCCCAGCTCAAGTGCTTCCTGTCTGATTCGGTCAGGATTATGGATGCGCTCGATTCGTCGCAAGCTCCAGACATAAAAACACCTCTGTCGTTCAACCAACTGGAACGCCTCCTGCCCTCACTTATAGATCGCATCGATCTGGCCTCGAGCCAATTCACCATCCACTTCAACCTGTATGGCCTGGCAAAACTCGCCGATCATAAAGGCAAGCCCAGCCTATCGACCCACCAACACAGAGTCCCAATTCAAATCAAGCGCCGAGGCGTTGAGTCCAAGATCATCATCCCTGGTCATAAGGCACCACCCAAGACCAAGGACCCGAAACTCGCCAGCCTGATTGGCAGGTCGTGCATCTGGTTTGAACAATTGAAGAGCGGCGAGAGACAGTCTATCGCGGACATTGCCAGGCAAGAAGACATTGATCCTGGTGACGTCAGTCGGTTCCTACCCCTTGCTTTTCTCGCCCCCGATATTGTCGCTGCAATCCTTAAAGGCCAGCACGACCCCGAGCTCACATCTGAGTCGCTCAAACGACTGTCTGGGCTCCCCATGGAATGGCAGGATCAGCGCATCCGTCTTGGTTTCAGTTAAGGCGCAGCCCCCTCATACCAAAATCACAATTGTTGTTCGACGGCCAAGGTTTCCCCTGAAGCATGGTGGAAAAAAGGGGCCGCAAGAGAGCATTGCGAATTTGGCCTCAATATCTACGCTAAAACCGCTCTCTACACCATGCCTATCTCAAGCAGGTCCAGCTAACGCTTTGATTGTTCGGAGACATTCACGCGGCCACGGAAACAGTGGCGACTAATCGAGACTGCGTGGTGGGCCCGGCAGGACTCGAACCTGCGACCAGACCGTTATGAGCGGTCGGCTCTAACCAGCTGAGCTACAGGCCCCTAGATCACGCTATGGCCGCCGCTGAACCTCTACGCCAGCGAGCGGGAGTGCTGCTATAGCAGCTTTGTAATGTGAGACCAACAGGGCACCGGGGTTTATCCACAGGATTGCATCGCCCGACACAGGTCCCTCTTTTAGTATTCGTTAAGTATAGTGCAGTTTTTCAGCAAATATATCAAATTTTCACAGTCTCTTTTACTCACCTTAAGCATGTATCCCTCTAGTTTGAATTTCGAAAGCCACTTTGTACTTGAGTATCTTCGCCTATGCTTATCTTCCGCGCCCTGTTCTGGATCATCGCCGTGTCGCTTCTTCTTGCCGGGGGCAACGGGGCCTCTGGCTACTATGGTGACCGACCAGGCTCCGAATATGTCGACCGCGACAGCCCTGCCTATCACTCCGCCACCCGCGTTGTTGCCTCGGTCTCGCAGCTGAATGGCTGGTGCCTCTCGCACGAGACGGCCTGCGCCGCCGCCGGCACCACCGGACAAATTGGTCTTGAGTTGATCGACAGATCGATGAAAGGGCTGGTGAGATGGGCGGCATCGAGCGAGGCTTCAACCGCAGAGCGACGGGTCGCAGACCAGGACCATAACGATGATCAGAACGATATGGCCCTTCAGGGCCAACGCACATCATGGGAGATGGCCGCGCCCGAAGACAACGTCGAAGCTCCGTTTTTTAACGGGCTCACAGATCTTCTGTACGGCGAAGACGAAGAGCTCGACGATATTGGTTGAGTGATCCTTGTGCCAATTCTTCCGGCTTGATCCGCTGGCCCGGGCGGCCCCTTGTCCTGGTCTTGCGCCAACGGCCGCGACGCGCTATCCCATCGTGTCGTTTCACAAGGCGCGGGCCCCGTATGAGCATCGAACAGCTGATTGAAGATTTTGAATTCCTCGATGACTGGGAGGATCGCTACCGCTATGTCATCGAGCTGGGCAAGGACCTTGAACCCTTTCCAGATGAACTGCGCAGCGATACCACAAAGGTCAAGGGTTGTGTCAGTCAGGTCTGGCTGATCAGCCGCCGTCCCGCGGATGCGCCCGGCACACTCACCTTCATCGGTGACAGCGACGCTCATATCGTTCGGGGACTGATCGCCATATTGTTTCGGCTCTTTTCAGGAAAGACACCTCAGGACATTCTTGATGCCGATGCGAAAAAGGTATTCGAGCAACTGGGCCTCGATGCGCACCTCAGTCCACAACGCTCCAACGGCTTTTATTCGATGGTTGAGCGTATTCGCCGGGACGCCAAAGCTGCCCTGCAAGATTGACTCTAGTTGTCACCCTTGTTGCGACCAAGCTGCATATCTTTGGCAAGACGAGATCGCGCCTTCGCATAGTTTGGTGCGACCATCGGGTAGTCACCCGGCAGGCCCCACTTGGCACGATATTCGTCCGGCGACAAATCGTAATGGGTACGCAGGTGCCGCTTCAGGGATTTGAAGGGCTTACCGTCCTCAAGGCAGATGATGTGATCTTCTGTCACAGAGTCCGCGATCGGAACCGGTGGTTCGAGGCCTGGTCGCCTGCCGTCGGCATCGTTGCCTGCAATATCACTCAAAGCCGAATATGTCTTACCGATCAATTTTGGCAAGTCGGCGGATTCAACAGAATTATTCTGTACGTAGGCAGAGACGATCTGTGTCGTCATCTGAAGCAAATCGGCTGCGTTGACCATTCCTTAAACCCCTTCAAAGAAGAACGCCAAACAATACAAGACGTTCTAGCCCAATACATTTACAGCATCAAATATATTCGGGTGAATACTTGGGCCTCGATCACTCAAACCAACGCTAGTGACCGGATTTTTGCTCTGAAGTGTGATTTGATGAGATTTCGTGATCAGTAATGAGCCCCTTCTCCTTCATCGCGGCCGTCGCTGGCACCAGAACCCAGAGACACATGAGAAAACCGGTTATGCTCATAACGATTGTGTAGGGCAGCGCCAACAACACCATTTTCATATAGGACAGGCGCACCAGCGGGGCGACTGAAGATGTCAAAAGAAAGAGGAAGGCAGCCTGACCATTCGGCGTCGCAACGCTCGGGATGTTCGTTCCCGTATTGATTGCAACGGTGATCATATCGAGCTGCTCAAGAGAAATTTCTCCAGCATTGTAGGCGTCCACAACTTCATTGATATAGACGGTTGCGACAAAGACATTGTCGCTGATTGCGGACAGCACACCATTGGCAAGATAAAACATTACAATCTGGCTATTACCTTCGAGCGCAAGAGCCGAAGAGATAATTGGTGCAAAGAGTTGTTGATCGTTGATCACGGCAACAATAGCAAAGAAGATGCCCAGAAGAGCCGTGAAGGGCAACGCCTCCGTAAAGGCTTCGCCTATGTGGTGCTCGTCTGTGATGCCGGTGAAGGCGCAGGTGAAGACGATCACAGTAAGACCAATGAGACCGACGGCGGCCAAATGGAACGCAAGGGCGAAAATAAGCCAGAGCGCAACAATTGCCTGCATGGCAAGAGAGGCCTTGTCTTCAAAGGAACGTTTCTCGACCTCTGCAGCTTCGTAGGCCTCAAGCTGCGCACGGACAGCGTCCGGAATCT
Organism: Alphaproteobacteria bacterium; assembly: GCA_030614785.1. Classification (GTDB taxonomy): domain Bacteria; phylum Pseudomonadota; class Alphaproteobacteria; order M2410; family M2410; genus JAUWTJ01. The sequence goes on from JAUWTJ010000015.1 coordinate 12,896, forward strand.
GATGGCCATAGTCGAGAAGTTTAAACTTTTCCACAGTGGCGCAGGTCAAAAGGCCCATAACCAGGACCGGTACGGTTACCGGCAGCATACGTGTAAAGAACTCAATAAAGTCCCAGTTGACCTTGGTGGCAATCAGAAGATTTTGCGGCTCACCCACCAGGGTCATCACGCCGCCGAGGGCTGTCCCCACCGCAGCGTGCATGAGAAGGTTACGCAAGAAGCCCCTGAAGTGATCCAGATCTTCGCGATGAGAGTCTTCCACCTGGTGGTCTTCTGAATGATCGTGACTTTGATCCTGCAGTTGCTTGCCAGACGCGAAGCGATGATAGATGCCATAAAAACCAACGCAGATACTGATAATCACGGCGGTCACAGTCAGAGCATCAAGGAAGGCTGACAGGAAGGCTGATGCGAAACAGAAAAGCAGGGATAGTATGATCTTGGAGCGAACCGACAGTAAGATCTTGGTGAATATGGCCAGGAGCAGGGTCTTCATGAAATAGATCCCCGCGACCATGAAGATCAGTAAGAGGATTACTTCCAGGTTGTCACTGATCTCACTGTAAACATGAGCAGAATCGGTCAGACCGAGAAACACGGCTTCAATGGCAAGAAGACCACCAGGAATGAGCGGGTAACATTTCAATGCCATGGCGAGGGTGAATATGAACTCGAGGATCAGGACCCATCCTGCCACAACCGGGCCAGCCGTGAACAAGAGTACCGGGTTAAAGACCAGAAACCCCAATATGACGCGCTTGTACCAGAGGGAGGAATTTCCCATGAAATTTGATGGAATGCCGCCCAGAACACTGGTCGCTTTGTTCATTTCATTTTCCCTGTCGTGAGGCGACCTGTATCCCGCGCTTCTTCCCCGCTCATGGTTGAGGAGACGTCGCCCGGATGCAGATCCTGTGAGATGTCGGCAGTACATTTGCCACGACAATTCGGCTCGGGCAAGCTCTATCAGCCCGATGACACATCATCCTCACGGCAGATCCAGCCTCACGACAAGATCCTGTTTCTGAAGATCTTGAAGAAAAGGAGGTAATGCAGCGCTGCCACCAGCAGGATCAAGACAAAGCTGGCCATATAGTCGGGTTCCGGTTCATAGAAGACGGTAGCGAACGGCATGCCCGCCCCCGCTGACGTGCTGATCGCAAAAGCGAATATGTTATTGGCCGCATGGGCACCAGCCGCGACTTCCACACCTGCGGTCTTGACCGTCAGCAGGCCAAAGTAAGCGCCAAACGTGAAATAAATCAAGAGAACCCAGATACCCCCCTCAAGGAAGTCGCCATTGGCGGAATGCATCGCCATGAACACTGCGGCCGGCAACACTATCCGCAAGATGTTGCTCGCCGTAAAAGCGGCGACACCCTGATAGAGGTAACCCCGCACAAAGGCCTCTTCAGCAAGACATTGGAAGGGAGTCAAGACGAGAACTAACACCAAAAACGGGAAAAAACGCCTGGGATCGAAGACCAGCTGGACGTCAGCGCCCATGCCGAGAAGAGCTGCGGTTGATGAAACCAGAAGCATGGCGCCGGCGAAGATGGCAAAACTCACGAGCGCCGAACGCCACCGGAATCGCTCATGGGCTGTCAGGATCGACATGAGGGATCTTCGATGACAGACCTTGACGATCAACCAGTTGATCAAAAGAAGAACAATAAGGGAAAGCAGCAGAACTGCGCATGCCGCAATCGCCACGGCGTCCTGATCGGGAGACAGATCAACCCAGTTGACCCGGTTCTTGATCATCTCCAGGGCGCCGGGATACCCCAGAAGCGTTGCGCCGAGTATCAGAGGGACAACTGAAAGCTGCCAAAGGCAGAAAGTGAGGATTGCGCCACCAACATGGGACCACCCGGCGCCGCGCCCCTCCAGCCGCCTTGCAGCGAAGGGCTCTTCCCTCTCCTCTTGCGGCAATGGCCAGGCATTGTCATCCACCATACGAAAACTCCCCTGTTTCACAAGGGCATGACACTACACTCGATTCGATTCTTATCGAATCGAGGTTCTCTCAGTTTTCGCTCACGCCAGTGCGCTGAAAGCGCACGGCTCCGCGGGGCGGCGCATAAGCGCCGGGTCGCAGTCGCGACCTTGCCGCCCATTTCAATCTCGAAAATGGTCTAGGACACACATGGTATGATTTGAAAGATCTGTTGGATTTTTTATCGATCCTGGTCAGCTGCGGCAATTTTGCGGAGCTTTGACCAGAGAGGGTGGGGCACCGGCCGTTCGTTTGGGTAACGATTGGAGGGGGAAAAGCCGATGCCCCGGGGACACTGAGTAAACAGTCAAATGTCACTTCATCAGGACTAGATAAGTCCCTTCTTCATACAGGCACAATCGCTGAAGACTTCCTCATCGAGCGCATCCAGGTAGGTATCCAGCGCCGCCACCATGACTTCCTGAGACGTCAACTCCAACTTTTGAGCTGCAAGTGACAGACGAATATAGCGGCGCGGATCAAGACGCATCGCGGAACGTGCGCCGACGGCGGTCTTTCCCAACTTGATCGCCTGGCGCACTTTGGACGCCTTATCGCTGCAACCAGTTCCCTGAGTTTCCCGTGCGGCGTTCGGCAAAGCGGTATTCTCAGACCGACTTTCTGACATTCCAGCTTTCAGAGCCTCAAGGTCCGGCTGTTCCGCATCTGCGCCCGCGCTGAACGTGTCAGCCCTATTCGACCGGGATGATGTAGTGTCGGAGTCGGAAGTCTGTCTTTCCGGTCTTTGACCTTCAGCCTCGTTTATGGCGTCTGAAACTATGTCATCAAACCAGTTTTCGTCGCCATCCTCTCGCTCCGCGCGAGCCAGATCCTCGGAAAAACTCGAACCAGTCGAGGGCAAGTCAAGCTCTCGCCTTCTGCCTAGAGACAGACCTTCCAGATCAAGACCGCCCTGTGATTCAAGTTGAGAAAACCCGTGGCTGAGAGGATCCTCGGCGTCACCAACTGCTGAGCTGTCATCCTCACGCGCCGCATTCTCATGAAAAGCCTGCTCAATCATGTCGCGATGATCTGCGACCACCTGAGCCCCCGGGCGCGCAAGGCCGTACCCGCGTGCCGCCGCAGAGGCCTGATCGATAACCCCGTCTATCATCGGGTGCTGTCTGTCGGTCAAAACCCGCTCGGCTTCCTGAGCCAAACGTCTGGCGGGAATATGTTGTGCAATTGCCTCCGCTGTGAAGGCCGCCGCCGCAGGCACAGCTTCGCCCTTGCGCGCAAGAAGACCAGCCGTCAACGATGCGTATTTTGAACTGTTGGCGTCGACTTCATCTTCCTGGTTCATCATCGTATGAGCGTCCTTCATTGCGCAGCCCTCCGACCAAATGATGCGGAAGGTTGTCCAAGGCCGTTGAGATTCTGGAGCGGCGCACCTCTTTCGTCGAGAGACCCGGCAACCGGAGCCTCAAGCCGATACAGGCGTTCCTTCAGATACTGCCAAAGCTCGCCTATTTCCTCTGCAGACTGCCCACCTGGGTCTGTTTCCATCACGGTGCGCCCGTCAATCATACTGGCGGCAAAATCTACTCGATTGTGGATATTCACCGGTGCAACGGTGCCATGTTGCGACAGGGCAACGGCGGCCTCCGAAGTGATCCGCGCTCTACGTGTGGCAGCATTGATAGCAAAAATAACCGGTTTCTTGTGAGACTCAGCAATATCGACCGTTGGACCGACTGCGCGCAGGTCATGTGGACTCGGACGTGTCGGCAAAACAAGAAGATCAGCCACGGCGACAACTTCAGAAATTGCGCGCGTAACGGCCGGCGGCGTATCCACAACAACAAGCTTGTAATTAGCCTGACGGATTTGCTGCAGGTCAGAATAAAGCTGTGAGAAAACAGATTGTATAAACACCGGAGTGCTCACTTGTCTGGAATTCCACCACTTGGACAAAGACCCTTGCGGATCTGTGTCGATCAGGGCGACGGGACCGTCGCCTGCTCTCTCGGCTTCAACAGCAATGTGTCCAGCCAGAGTGGTCTTTCCTGAGCCACCCTTCTGCGACGCGAACACCAACACACGCATAGGCGATGTCATGCCTCTTACTCCTTTCGGTAACTCCGCTACCCCCTTGATCTCAAGGTCGGGCCGGAAGCTTTGCGTCCCATCGTTTCCAATGGTTTGCCGTTTCGTGGTTTACACGTGCCGCAAACTGCTACTTCTTCGACACAATACTTATGTTATGTAACGGGTGTTAAGGGAAAGTAAAAACTCGACCATTTCTATGCCACTCCGTATACGTTTTATTCCATCAGTTGGCGTACTGTTTTTACTAAAATTTTATTCCATTCCAATCGTTCATGCCACCATTAGATCGTCAAGGTCCCAGAAACACAGCGTATTGACGGCCTGTTCCTCAGAAATATTATCAAATATTGACGCAATGATCTGCAGGTCACCAGCGGGTCGCGGCGTTTTACTGCGCTGATAGTCGATCAGCAGAAACATGGTTGTGAACTGCCCCCGGTCAGCGCCGATCGACTTACACAGAAGTGCGAGCGCCTGGCCACCTTCATCTGTCAAGGCTTCTCGCACGGTGTGACCATTGACACCGAGGTCGGAAATCAATTGTGTGATCAGCCTTTTCAAATCTCCGGCCCGGAGAAGAGATATGAGATCATTTACCTTCACCGCATTAGCGCGTTTTATGATTTCCCCCGGGGTCTTATACTCTGCGCCAACTTCGGCCCTGGAGGCGGCAGCGGCAACGCCAAGTTCAAGAGCCCTGTCGAGCACATCCTGATCAACAGGGAACTCTTTCAGGATCCGCTCGCGAAGCGACCCGGAGACCCACCAAAACATTTGATTGGCAAATATCGGATCAAGTCCATCCCGCTCGATCAATGGTCGACGCAGCGCCTCGACATTGCGACTGCGTTCAATCAACTTTTGCATGTCAGCGAAGTCGATTTCCGCAGAGTCATTTTCCACTAGGTTGGTCAGGACGATGTCTTCACCCACTTCAATGAGCACGCTTGAGACCTCCGCAGAGATTCCTTCGCGGTTGGCGATTGCAATCCGGTGCCCCTCTGATTCCGTGCGAATGACTTTCAGCAGAGATTCATTTGAAATTGTCCGGCAACCCAGCAGCATCGGTCTGGCAATTTCATACTCATCGTGAATCAAAAACTGAACGAGCGCTTCCGGCGGCGAAGGGAGGTCAGCCAGTTGCTTAGCCAACTGCAAGCGAAGGTCTGTTTCCGCCTGAGCCGCAAGATCGAGCAATATCTCGTCGAGGATCTCGCGCTCGCCGTCGCGGAGTTTCTCATCTCGAAACAATCTGATGTCGACGACTTGTTCAAGCAAGTCCCGCCGAGATTCTGGTGTTTTTTCAGCCGCCAAGACTTTCATTCCTTCAAGGTTGTAGTTTGCCATTGTCCTGCTCCTTATGGCCGCTTCATATTTTAAACTTCAATCTCTCTTGTTGCTCTATCCCAGTATCGCAAGATCAGATCCGCCTTATCAGTCGAAAGCGTGTCGTGGACCAACGTAACCGCGTCATTTGCGGCTTTGCTTTCGTCCCAGGGATCACCCTTTCGGTTGTTCAGAATTGAACGCAAACGCATATAGCGCTCGCGGCCAAACCCCGTCGCCTTACAGAAAACGCCAATTGCCTCTCCGCCCTGATCATCAAAAATCTGAGCAATCGTTTCCGCCCTCAAGCAGGCACCGGCAGCAAGGATATCAAGGGCATCGCATGCGTCGCCGGTATCAAGCTCATCCAGAGCAAGATCGATATCCTGTCGATCCATCTTTTGCGCTTTGCGCACCATTCGGAAAGCATTGGCAACCTCCGGGATCATCTCATCGAACTCTTCGGTAATTTCCAATGAAACGACTTCAAAGACCGCCTGTCTTGGACTGGCAAAGCGCTCGATTATTGTCCGGCGCAAGACAGATGGTGACCACCAGAAGACCAAATGCGCAAGATCCGGAGGGAAGTCCGTTCTTTCAATGAGGGGTTCAAGGACTTCCGGTTTTTCCAGACTCATTTCCGCAAGACGCACAAATCCCGTACGCGATATCTCTGCCGTTGCATTGCGCAACATTACGCGAATAGTGGATATGTCTGCACATTGAATTATCGCATCACAAACCGAACTGTGCAGATCTTCACGTTCAGCGACACATTTTTGATACATCGGACCAGACGTCGTTACCACTGAAATCAAATCTGCCTGCTTCAATTTCATCGGTGACCTGAGAACAGGCAAGGCAATCTCGTCTTCACTGTGGAGCATTGTCCTGATGAGAACCGGCGGCGGCTCCGAATGTTGTAACATCCGTTCGACCATTTTGAGCTTGCTGGTACGGTCCGCTTTTTCGAAGAGCCTCGAGATAAGGTCATCAGACAGGGCCCGTTCCTGCGGCGCAATGCTCCCCGAGGGCAAGAACAGCAGATCCGACAGACGCATCATCAAGACCCTGATCGCAGCTTCGTTTCTGTCCTCCGAAGATATATCTTGTTTGTCCACCACTGCTTCGCCATTGACCCTGACGATCTCTTCGAATTCGGTATCGTTCTGCATTCCCTCGTCCATGACGTCCCTGGTCACCGGCAGTGGTTCCAGAGGCAATGGTTCAAGCGGCAATGGCGGCAGCGGGAGCGAAGCACCTGGCCCCAGCACATCCTTGCCTTGAGCAAGGCTATCGATCGACGTGCCGATACCGCCGATGTCGTCGTCTTGCAGCGTTTTGAATTTTGCAAAAGACACGTGGTTACTCCGAAACAATTTTTTTACCCAGAACCTACCCTCAACACTGACATGAACTACCTAATTCACTTCTATCTGTAGTTGAGGGTCATACCCTGCATATCTGTCGATTGATAATGACAAGGTTTCATTACAAATTCGCAAAGGGAAAGGTTAAATTGTAATGATTTCGCGAGTCACGAATTCAGTATTGGATAGTTAACCATCCCGGGATAACATGCTGATGTTACAGGCGTGGGGTGACGTAAACTAAGGCGAGGAACAGACGCATGGTTTTGATGAGAGTTAATATTGCCGGGTTGCTCTTACTGACAATGCTTTGCGCCTGCGTAACCGGGATCGATCCTGCCATTCTGGATTCCGCAGAATATAATGAGGGGTTCTCGCATGGCTGTGCGACAGCAGACAAACAGTCCAACGGTTTTAAGTCCGACATCGTGGAAAACCCCGCACGCTCGGAAAGCAACGAGCGCTACATCATCGGCTGGCGACAGGGATTTTACGCCTGTGGAGGAAAGTCCATGGATCCAAAGGCCTATAACACCGGCGAGTGGTATCATGATATCGGCGACTGAGCTGAAGTAATGCGAGTGGCGATACACGGAGAGTGATCATGAAGAGTTTTTTACTTGGTGCGCTGCTGGTCGGAAGCACACTATTTTATGCCGACCACAGTTACGGCACCTTGCGGCCCTGTGACATGCTCGCCAAGGAGCGCGCCCGTGATGCCATGGACAAGGAAGGTCTGTCGATCGGACTGCTTGATCTGGCGATTGGAAAGTGGAAGGCGCACCAGGCTCAAAACCTGTCTACTTTCGATTGTGTTATTGGTGTTTCCGAGGAATGGTGGTTCAACGCAAGACAACTGGTCGGCGTCGAGGATTAGTGCCTGGCATCAAGCTCTGTCGTCAGATCCGCAGCCTGCCTGAGGCGAACAGAGGTCGTTTCCACGATATGCGCCTGAAGAGCTGCATTGGTACGCATGAGCCTCCGGAAGTCCCGACGATCCAGAACCAGTAGATGGCAAAAACCGTTGGCAATCACATCGGCATTTCGCCTGTTATGTGTCACCAGAGCCATTTCACCGAAATAGTCCCCCGCTCCGAGCTCCACAGTGGCATTGGGCAAGTGTACTTTCACAGATCCTGCGGCGATAAAAAACATCCGTGTTCCGATACGGCCCTTTTCGATGATCTTTTCGCCAGGCAGTGCAAGGCCAGGCCGCAATTGTCTTGCAATGTTTGAAAGATCCGGGCTTGAGAGAATAGAAAACAGAGGAACGGCGGCCAGCATGCGGGATAGTTCCAGGCCAAGATTTAGCCCCGGCGACTTTTCCTGGCCGGACTGGCGAACCCGTCGATCCGTCTCAAGGTCTTCGAAAACCTCAAGAGAAATAACAGACTGGCGCAACTGCTCCCTATATTGTGTCTGTTCCAGTCCAAGCGCGATACGGTTGAGATAGCGTTGATGGAGATCCGAGGCAAAAGATGGGAACTGAAGACTTACCGCCTCAAGCGCCCCCAGAATTCCGGCAAGACGATCTTCCAGAAGCTTTTCGACCTCTGCAACAATCTGTGGCCCCACAAAGCCAGATACAGACTCTCGGGAAAACGTGATCAGGTCTCGCACTGCAAATTCCGCAACAATCAAAACCTCAAACCGCCGCGCAAGCAAGCGTGCCAGATCGGTTTCATATCCAAAGCGCCGCTGGGTCCACAAGGCCATGCGAAGTTGCCAGCCCCATTTCAAACCGACCGCAGTGGCCTTGCCGTAACCCTCAACCCCCCCGGTTTTCGCACCGTCAAAGGTTCGGCTGGCATCGGCCCTCAGAGTTTCCGCAATACGCCGTGTGGCGATGCCACGTTGATAATATTCAAGGCAAAGGTCCATCTCCCGACTGGCAACGGACAAGAGAGCTACCTGCAACAGGTCCTCCCGCTCCATGGAGAGACTTCTGGTCGCCGGAGCTTCGGTGCCCTCGGCGGCGGGTGGAAGTGGAAAGCCAATCTCCTCTGCAATTGCGTTGACCTGCTTCTGCACACGGGATCGTGAGACATCCATGACCCGGTCCCGTATCTGCCGCTCTCTGGGCGTCAGCTTGTCAAGCCGCAGGAGGCGCATCAAAGGGTGAAGCGTCGGCGCCTGCACAAACAGGGTGATGAGCACATACCCCGTAGCGGCCACGAGAATGAAGCGCCTGAGATCCTCTGAAAGGCTCGGGTCCTCTGAAATGGCGAGAGCAAGGGCGATAGTGACTGCGCCGCGCAGACCGCCCCAGGCCAGAACGGCCCGATAGGAAATATTAATCGGCTGGGCCAAACGAAAATGGCTGAGCGCGGGGATCAAGGCATAGAGAATGAGAATGCGGGCGAAGAGCGTCGCGCCGAACAGGATAACAAGGATCAAAACATCTTCAAATCGGAAGGCCTCGAGGACGCGCGGCGCGACCATGGCGGCAAGCACAAAGATCAACGACGTGGCCCAGAAATCAAGCATGGCCCAGGTTCCCTCAACAACGCTCCAGCCGCCAGGAGAAACTCGCATACGACCATCGTTAGCAAAGATAATCGCTGCCGTTACAACTGCAATCACACCCGAAAATCCCAAATAAGTATCTGCCACATAGTAGGTGAGATAGGCCAGCGCAACGGTCAACGTGACCTCTCCCATCACGAGATCCTTCATGGCACCGATCAGCAATGCCCCCGTTTTGGCGAAAACATATCCAACCAGCGCCCCTCCAATGGTTCCACCGAAAAAGGCAGCAATACCTGCTACGGGATCACTGCCCCCGACGACCATTGAAAAAAGAACTGTATAAAGAGCAATTGCCGCAGCATCATTAAAGAGGCTTTCCCCTTCAACAAGAACCAACAGGCGTTTCGGCGCACCGAGATCCCTGAAAATAGCCACGACCGCCGCCGAATCCGTCGTGGCGACGATCGACCCCAGCAAAAGCGCGACGACGAGGGGAACGCCTGCAAAAAACGACAAGCTGAGACCCACGAGGCCTGTGCAAACAACGACGGCTACGACGGCCAGAACGATGACGGCGCCAACTTCATCCATCAACCGCCTGACGTCTATGGACAGACCTGCTGAAAAAAGGAGTGGCGGCAGGAAAATAAAAAGATAGCCATCAGCGGGCAATTCAAGGCCAGCGGTCGCTCGCAGCAAATCACCACCTACGCCTTCCGCGCCGGCAAATCTCAGCGCAGCAACGCCCAAAATAACACCGAATGCTCCCAACAAAACTGTGTAGGGCAATTGCAGTTTTCTGGCCATCGGCATCAAAAGGCTGAAAGCAAACATCAGGCAGGCCACTGCAAAGACGACAGATCCGACGGTCATAGCTCCTGGCGCCCTCCAGCTTCAGTGAAAATAGCATTGAATGGCCAAAGCGGCGCTTTCATTTTCTGCCCCGCATTTGTCAAAAATTTCCATTTCTATTCAAGAGCAAATAGACCATTCTTTCGACATAAGATGATTTGTCCCTCAGGATCAATCAAGAGAAGCTTCCTCACACAAGGGAAGCCGAAAAGGGAAAGAAAAACAAGACATAATGAGTGAACCCGAGACAAGCGGAATATCGGATGTCACAGCGGGGCACCCCGACAAGGCGACAAGGCGCTGGTATTTCGGGGGGCACGGCGCATGGTATGCAGCGGCCGGGCTACAAATGGTTCTGTTCCCGTTTCTTACAGCATTTGTCCTTGGTCTGGACGCACGCTATGTCGGAATTGCTCAACTGGCCCTGATGGGTCCGGGCCTTATCCTCCTCTTGCCCGGCGGCGTCATCGCTGACCACCTCGACGAGCGCCGCTATCTCATCAAATTGCACCTGCTCGCCTCCCTGCCGCCGCTTGTCATGGCAGGTGTAATTTTTACAGGCTATTTGAGTTTTTCTTTTCTCATCGGCTATGCACTGGTTGCCGGATCACTTTCGACACTCACCATTCCGGCGCGAGATTCTCTTCTCAACCGCCTCACCCCTCACGAAGGTCTCACCAAGCTCATAGCGCTTGCAATCGCCTTGCAGTTTGGCGGGCAATTGACCGGGATGGCCATCGCAGGTTTCGCCGTCACGACCGGCCCGGCCCCCTTCTTTGTCCTTCTCTCGCTTATCATGCTCAGTGGCGCCTGGGCTCTGACCAGGCTCAAGACTGCCAGCCATGAGGTTGCCCATAGTCCTCTTGGCGCAGACCTGAGGATTTATGCAAGGCGCATCGGGGACGCCATGAGCCACCTCTTTGGTTCCAAAATTCTGGCCCCCGTGATGATTTGCAACTCTGCTGTCGGGTTCTTTTTTGTCGGCAGTTTCATGGTTTCCGTCCCGATCTTCGTAAGGGATGTTTTCGGAGGCGGGGCCCGCGATATTTCCTTGCTTCATATCAGTTTCTTCGTCGGCACCGTCATCTCGGCTCTCGTCATCATGCGCATCAACGCCATTCGCAATCGCGGCAAGGTGATCATGATTGGCCTCGCGGTGGGAACACTTGTTTGTTTTTTGATGACCCGTGACGTTTCGTTTCCGGTCTTTGCCTTTCTCATGTTTTGCTGGGGACTTGGGGCAGGCGTTGTCATGACAAACAGCCGAACGATCATTCAGGAAGCAGCTCCTGATGAGATGAGAGCGCGAATGCTGGCCTCATTTCAGATGGGTATCATGGGTTTTGGACCCCTTGGGTCCCTCATAACCGGATTTGTCATAGAAGCCGTGGGCGCACGAAATGCCATGTATGTCCCCGGCGTGGGCATGGGCGCGGTTCTGGTTCTCATCGCGATGTTCACTGGCCTGTGGTCCCTGACGAACCAGGATACAGCGAGATCAATCACACATTGATGCTATTTGCTTTCACTGTCGCCCGACATCTGTCGTAGCATGAGCCAACCGGGGAACATCACCCGAAGGAAACGCTGCGAGAAAAGAATGAGTGAAAACACCACGCCAGCAGAGTTTGACCCTGCCGCCGAGCCTGACATGCCGCCCGGAGCGCGCCAGAATACGCCGATTGAGGAATACCGCTGGTACATGGGTGGTCAGGCGATGTTTTTTGCATCTGGCGGGATTGGTTTTGTCCTGGGACAATGGCTCATTGCGTTTTACCTCCGCGAGCCACCTGAAGTCATGGGCCTTGCCATGATGGTCATGAGCCTGCCGCAACTCCTTTTCATCCTGTTTGGTGGTCTGGCAGCGGACCGGATGGAACTCCGGGCTCATCTCATCCGAATGCAATCCCTGATGATGATCCCCATGCTGGCGGTGGCTGTGGTCATCATAGCGGGTCACCTGACGGTCGTGGTGCTGGTTGCGATTAATTTCGTTGGCGCGATATTTGCTGCCTTCGTTCAACCCGCCCGGGACAGCCTTTTGTCGCGTGTGACCACCAATCTGGAACACATCACCATTCAGCAGGCGATCACAACGGCCAACATGCTGCAATTCGGCGCGCAAATTTTTGGTATTCTCATGGTCATGGCGGTTGCCTTTGTCGGACCGGTCAGTCTCATTTTCATGCAGTCGTTCCTCTATCTGATGGGGATTTATACAACGGCGCGGCTCTCGGCCAGCCCTCCTTCACCTCGCGAAGACAGCAGCGGCCACTGGATAGCCTCGCTCCACACTGACGTGCTTGATGGTCTCAAGGTTTCTTTCACCTCACATGAAATCCGCCCTGTCATGCTCTGGGTCCTGTCGTCAGGCTTTATTGTCATGGGGACGTTCATGATCTATCTGCCTCTTATCGTTCGCGATGTGTTCCACGGCGACGCGTTTGAACTGACCGTCATGATGACCTGTTTCTTCAGCGGCGTAACAATCTGCTCCCGCCTCCTGTCACGGTTCGGCAATTTCCGCTACCAGGGTCGGGCGTTGCTGATGGCGCAAACCTGTTCGGCCTGCATCATGCTGGCCATCAGTCAGAACCACATCGTATGGATCTTCTTCGGTTTGGTGTTTTGCTGGGGATTGTCTGCCGCGATAAGCATGTCGATGACACGGTCGATCATTCAACAGGCCGCCCCCGAAAGCCATCGCGCCCGCGTCCTGTCGGTCTTCCTGCTATGCATGTTCGGGGGAGCGCCCGTCGGCTCTCTGGTCGGCGGGTTCCTGGCCCGGAGCTTTGGCCCACTTGACGCCACGCTCATTGCCATGGTCGCAAGTCTGTCGATGATCCTTGCCTTCACGCTGCTCTCCAGCCTCTGGTCCCTGAAGAGCGACCCCATGCGCTTTGATGACAGTGAGATAGCGACCTGACAAAACAGAATACACCCTAGGAGTAGTCCGGCTCGTCCCACCAGGGAAAGTAAGACGGCAGGTCAGTCGAGATCTTGCTCTGATAGTTTGCCGGGCGTTTTTCGAGGAAAGACGTGACGCCTTCCGCGGCATCGGGACCGCGGCCTGTTGCCAGAACGCCGCGACTTTCGATCTTGTGGGCTTCCATGGGGTGATCGGCGCCCAGCATGCGCCACATCATCTGGCGTATCAGCGTGACTGACAAAGGAGATGTGTTCTGAGCAATCTCCCGGGCTATTTCATAAGCGCGAGGCAGAAGGTCGTCGTGCGGCACCACTTCCTTGACAAGACCTCCCTTCAAGGCCTCTTTGGCATCAAACACGCGGCCAGAGTAAGCCCATTCGACGGCCTGGCTTATGCCAACAATGCGGGGCAGAAAGTAGCTCGAGCAGGCTTCCGGAACGATGCCGCGCCGGGCAAAGACAAAACCGAATTTTGCTTTGTCAGATGCGATCCTGATGTCCATCGGCAATTGCATGGTCGAGCCAATCCCGACCGAGGGACCATTGATGGCACCAATGACGGGCTTCAGGGAATTGAAAATCCTGAGACCGAGGATGCCGCCGCCGTCTCTGTATTTTGGATCCGACCAGTCGGGTTCGGAGGGTGTACTGCCCGCTTCCGCATTAGATCGGGCGAAGGTGTCGCCGCCGCTTGAAAGGTCAGCACCGGCGCAAAAGCCGCGTCCTGCTCCTGTAACAACCATGGCGCGGACATCATCATCGGCGTCAGCCAGATCAAAAGCCTGCACCATTTCGTTCAACATGATGCCCGTGAAAGCGTTGAGCTTGTCCGGGCGGTTGAGCGTTATTGTCGCGACCTTGTCCTTCACATCATAGAGGATCTGGGTAAATTCCATTATATATCTCTCCCTTTTACGAGGCCTCTGCGGGCCGCTTTCCAACCCTGATCCTGGCGCACTTTGGTCAATTACACAATTGCCTGAAAAGACCTGATTTTTTGGATAAATCCGGTTGTTTCCGGCTTACACTTGACCTTGGAGCGCGGTGCCTTAATCTACCTCACAACAATAAGAAATTCCGGTGGAAACCGGTGGGAGACGAGCCTTACATGTACGATTATATCATCATTGGTGGCGGTTCTGCCGGCTGCACGCTGGCCAATCGGTTGTCGGTCAATCCAAAGACCAAGGTTTTGCTGCTGGAAGCCGGTGGGCGGGATACCAATCCGCTTATCCATATTCCGGCAGGTTATTTTTACAATATGGGCAACCCGAAAATTGACTGGTGCTACAAGACCGAGCCGGAGGAAGGCACGGGCAATCGAGAGATCGACTGGCCGAGGGGCAAAGTGCTGGGAGGCTCCAGTTCAATCAATGGCCTGCTATACGTCCGGGGCCAGGCCCAGGACTATGATGGCTGGCGGCAGATGGGCAATGAAGGATGGGGTTGGGACGACATACTTCCATATTTCATCAAGTCCGAGAACCAGGAACGCGGCAAGGATGATCTTCACGGGTCAGGTGGCCCACTCAATGTGAGCGATCTTGCGGACCCCCATCCGATCTCACGGGCTTTTGTCGAAGCAGGTGTAGAGCGCGGGTTGCCGCGGCTTGATGATTGCAACGGCGTCAGCCAGGAGGGTGTCGGGTTCTACCAGGTCACCATCAAGAACGGTCGGCGACACTCTGCGGCTGCCGGGTATCTGAAAGAGGCGCGTGATCGGCCCAATCTGGCAGTGGAAACCGAAGCCCTGGTGCAGCGGATTCTGTTTAACGGCAAGCGCGCGGTTGGCGTAGAGTTTCTCAAGGATGGCGATATACGCGAGGAACGCGCGGGCGCCGAGGTCATCCTTTGCGGCGGCGCGGTCAATTCACCGCAAATTCTCCAACTCTCCGGTATCGGCAATGCAGAGGACCTGCAAGCTCACGGTATTGACGTCGTGCATGAACTCAAGGGTGTCGGCGAAAACCTGCAAGACCACTATCAGATCCCCATCGTCTATCGGGTGACCAGGCCTGGAACCGTCAATGAACTCACTCGCGGCCTGCCCCTTATCGGCCAAATTGCGAAATACCTGACCTCTCGCAAGGGGTTGCTAGCCATGTCTCCAGCCCAGGTCTTTGCTTTTGTGCGCACCCGGCAAGAGTTGGAAACACCGGATATCCAGTTCCATTTTCTCCCCGCCAGCATGGATCCCGAAGACACATCAGGCAAAGGCAAGCTCGACAAACTCCCTGGCATGACGGCGACGATGTGTCAGCTCAGACCTGAGAGCCGGGGTTCGATCAAGATCAAATCCGCAGACCCTGGTGCTTACCCTGCAATCCACCCGAATTATCTTGTCGATCCCATTGATCAACAAACCGCGATTGCCAGTGTCAGGACCGCACGCGATATCTTTGGCGCTGACGCGCTTTCGGGATATCGCGGAGAAGAGCTTGTTCCCGGTAATGCCATTCAGAGCGATGACGAAATTCTCGAACATTGCCGTCTCACAGGGATCACTATCTATCACCCTGTTGGCACCTGCAAGATGGGGTCCGATCCGATGGCGGTGGTGGACAACGAGCTAAAGGTTCACGGTGTGAGCGGGCTGCGGGTTGTCGATGCCTCCATTATGCCGCGGCTTGTCTCCGGCAACACCAATGCACCGACAATCATGATTGCCGAAAAGGCTGCGGATATGATCCTGTCGGCGACCGCTAAAACCCAATAACCACCGAGGAAACGCTCATGCATCCAAGCATTCATGCGGAACAAACGCCGGACAAGCCAGCTTTCATTATGGCGTCCACCGGTCAGGCTGTGACCTATCAGGAGCTGGAAGAGCGCTCCAATCGGGGGGCACAGCTGTTTCGGTCAAAGGGCCTCAAAAAAGGCGATGCGATTGCCATCTACATGGAAAACAATTCGCGCTATTTCGAGATCTGCTGGGCGGCGCAGCGCTCGGGCCTTTATTTCACATGCATCTCCTCAAGACTGACCGCCGAAGAGGTCGACTACATTGTGGGAGACTGCGGCGCGAAGCTGTTCGTGACCTCAGACCAAAAGGCGGATGTGGCGGGCGAACTTGGTTCGCTGATGCCCGGCGCCACGACACGGATGATGGTCGGCGGGACCATCGATGGCTACGACAGCTGGGAGGCGTGTGCTGACGCGATGCCCGCCAGCCGCATTGCCGATGAGTGTGCCGGTACGGACATGCTTTACTCTTCCGGCACAACCGGAAAACCAAAGGGCGTTCGGGTTCCACCTCCATCCGATGATATCGTCGAAGCGGGCGGGCTCGTTAGTCTGGTTAACCTGCTTTACGGGCTTGACCAGGCATCCATTTATCTGTCCCCCGCTCCGCTCTATCACTCGGCGCCGCTAAGGTTCAACATGGCGATACAGCGCCTCGGTGGGACCTGCATTGTCATGGAGAATTACGACCCTGAACAGGCCCTTCAGTTGATCGAAAAATACAAAGTGACCTGCAGCCAGTGGGTTCCGACCATGTTTGTGCGCATGCTCAAGATGCCGGAGGAGATTCGCACGAAATATGATCTTTCCACGCACAGGATGGCAATCCACGCCGCAGCGCCCTGCCCGGTCCCGGTCAAAAAACAGATGATTGAGTGGTGGGGGCCGATTATCAGTGAATATTACGCGGGAACTGAAGGCAATGGCTTCTGCACAATCAATTCAGAAGAATGGCTTTCTCATGAAGGATCTGTCGGCAAGGCCATCATGGGCGAACTTCACATTGTCGGCGAAGATGGTGAGGAAGCGACAACCGGCGAGCCGGGCTCGATCTTTTTTGCCAATGGCAGCGCCTTTGAATATTATAACGATCCTGAAAAAACCAAGGACTCACAGAATGACAAAGGATGGTCGACCCTGGGCGACGTTGGCTATGTTGATGAGGACGGCTATCTCTACCTGACCGACCGCAAGGCCTTTATGATCATCTCCGGTGGGGTCAACATTTACCCACAGGAAACCGAGAACCTTCTCATCACTCACCCCAAAGTGGCGGACGTCGCCGTGATTGGCGTCCCCAATGAAGATTTTGGCGAAGAGGTCAAAGCCGTTGTACAAGCCGCCAACCCGGCTGAGGCCGGCGATGCGCTGGCCGAGGAATTGATTGAATTTTGCAAGGAGCATCTCAGTGCAATCAAGTGTCCGCGATCCATTGACTTCGACCCGGAGCTGCCGCGGCACCCTACCGGCAAACTCTACAAGCGCCTCGTACGAGACCGCTACTGGGGCAACAAGACATCAAAAATCGTATAGGGCCGAGTGGCTCAAATCACCCTCGAAAGGAAATAGAATGGAAGCCATCGAATTTGGAGATCTGAAAAATCATGTCGGTGAAGAAACCGGCGTGTCCGACTGGGTCGAGATCAACCAGGACCGCGTCAATCAGTTCGCAGAGGCGACCGGCGATCATCAGTGGATCCACGTCGATGTAGAAAAAGCAACCGAGCTCATGGGCGGCCCGATCGCGCACGGCTATCTGACACTGTCGCTCATCCCTTTCCTGAGCACCGGAATGCGTCCAATCAAGGGCGTAACGCGCGGGATCAACTATGGCTGCAACAAGGTTCGTTTCACCAATATGGTTCCGGTCGGCTCAAAGGTCCGCATGCGACAATCGCTTAAATCGGTTGAGGAGAAAGGTGGCGGACTTCTGATGACCAACATTTGCACAATCGAGATTGAAGGTCAGGAACGCCCGGCCTGTGTCGCTGAAACCTTGAGCATTATCTACAACACCTGACGCGATCCACTTCGAAAAAGCGAAAGGGCCCCTGAAGGTAATTCAGGAGCCCTTTTTTATTCCGCATCTGACCGGTATCAGGAGCCGCTGGCGGCCTTCTTGGCATTTGCCCGCTTGATCTCCAGATCGAGAAAATTGATCCACCGCTGGGCGTTCTTCTCGTTCTTTTCATATCGCGCCGCGTTGACGAAGGACTTGCGCGCCGGCTCAAGTTTTCCGCGACTATACTGCGCTGTGCCGAGCAGCATCCACGCCCCACCGGGATCGCGCAACTCACCCTTGCTAATACCTTTTCTGCAGGCTCCCTCTGCCTTGGCATATTCACGGTCAAACAGATAGGATTGGCAAAGTCTTATATAAAGGTCTCCGTCCTCGGAAAGTCCGGCGGCGATACCCAGCGGCTTGATGGACTTCTTCCATTCGCGCGCTTCCTGGTAAGCGATCGACAGCGTCTCGTAGTTGTCAGCTTCCTCTTTCAGCAGTCCATCCGTAAAACCTTTTTCAAGTACCCTGACTCCACGTATGGGGGTCTCCTTATAGATGTGCAGGCTGCCAAGACTACCAAGTTCGGTAGATTTTTTCATCATGTCCTGGATATACATCATGATCCTGAAGTAATAGGACGTCTCTTCATCATCAAGAATGGAATAGGTCGATGCAAGCTGGCTCCAATACTGCGACTTGCCCGGGAACAGGCCAACCATTTCGCGAAGCAGAGTTTGCATCTCCTTCACCTTCTTGTTCTGATAGCGCATGCCGGCGACGAACCGGAACCAGTTTTCACGCAAGTCTTCCTGAAGGCGCGCCTTGGCAAGCCCCTCTTCGGCAAGCTCATGCGCCTTGCGATAGTCTTCCTTCATTGCGTAGGCCTGGGCCAGGGTGAAGAAGGCTTGCGGCGATGCACTGTCGCCAGCCTGAGCAAACCAAAGTTCCAGCGTTTTGATAGCTTCGTCCACACGGTCTTCAGCCAGGTAGAGTTGACCAATATAGTAAAGCAGGTCTGATTGCCCCTGCTCATCAAGAGCCTTCATCTGGTAAGCTTGCTCAAACATGGAAAGCGCGCGCTTATAATCGCCCATATTTGAATAAACGTAACCAATCATCCGCAAGACGACAGCCCGCTCATAGTCTTTCATATCCGTATTGAGAAGACGGTTGAGGATTGCGAGGGCCTCGGCGTTGTTGTCTACGGCCAACGCATCCTGCGCCTTCAACAGGGCCAGGCCGACTTTCTTGCTGACGGTTTTTGATGCCTTTGTTTTGGGCTTTTCGCGTTTGGCTCTTTGCGCCTGTGCCTCACTAATGCCGCCGAAACCTGCATCAGACATCCCCGGCAAGCCGGTCACCTGAACAAGACCTGCAACAGCAACTGCCGCGCACAGACCGCCAATCTTGCGGCGCCATCGCGCTGTCACTGCCGGCCTTTTTTTCATGCCTTGTCTGAACATTCGGTAATCTCCTCACAACAGCGGCAAAACCGCTACTTTCTTACTAACTCTTGTCCAGACCAACGGACGACGTATTTTTGGCCTCACCTATTTCTGCCGCCTATTAGTCGTCTTCGAGCTCAAATGTTAGAACAACCTGGGTTTTCCATGCCACGGGCTTGCCGTTCACCATCATCGGCTTGTACTTCCATTTAACCACCGCACGTCTCGCCGCGCGGTCGAATGTGCCAGGCGGATCAGCATCAACTACGACAGGATCAACAACTGCCCCCGTTTCGGTCACCGTAAATTCAATCAACACCCAGCCCTCTACGCCGCGCTCGGCGGCACGCACCGGATATTGGGGCGGGATACGGACAATTGGCTGAACGTCAGAGTCAGACCGGAATCCGCCATCGGGATCGATGTTCAAACCCACATCGCCAAGACTGACATCAATGGCCTGCTGTTTTGGCGGACGGCGACTTGAAGTCAGCTTCGGCGGCGGCGGCGGGGTATCCCGCTTTTCCGGACGCTTCTGAACCTCTTGCTTGCGTGTTTCCTCGTCCCGATCATCACGAGCAATCTTGATTTCCCCAAGTGTTATTGCGTCTTTGGGTCGTTCAAAATCAGCCGTTATGAGGTAACGCATCAGGAAGAACAAGGCGAGCGTTACGCCGACCGCAAACGGGGTTCCTGCAATTAGCCGCAGCATAGTAATCTACCCTTCTAATCTGTCTTGTTCGTCGAGATTTTGGTGGCCGGAGCGCCCGCATCGCGGACACTTTCCATCACTTTCATCATGACCCCGGCCTCGGAATCCTTGTCAGCCTGAATGACGATGGCCCCGTTTGGATTTTCTGCCAACATACGCTCAACACTGCCGCGTACGGCCCGCAGATCGATCTCCTTCTTGTCGATGAAGATCCTGTTGTCTGCCGTTATCGCAATCAAAACCGCAACGGTTTTTACTTTTTCTGTCGTTTCAGCATCCGGACGTTCAATATCAACTCCCGGCTCCTTGATAAAAGTCGAGGTGACAATGAAAAAGATGAGCATGATGAACACGATGTCGAGCATCGGTGTCAGATCAATTTCAGCCTCTTCGCCGGTTGCTACTCTTTTACCTCTCATAACGCATTCCTAAAATCTTGCTGTCTCGACAGCGTCATTCCACATCGGCACTTACAAGTAACGATGGCGTCACCTTGGCTAACTTGCACTGATCCATGACCTCAACGACAATACCTGTTGATGCACTCTCGCTAAACTGGATGACCACGGATCCCTTTGGGCTTTGTGCAATATAGCGCTCGACAACAGCCCGAATGGCACGCAGGTCAACATCACGTCGTTTGATCTCGATGCGATCATTCCTGTCCACCACAATCCGCAACGCAATTACCGTAGATTGCGGTTTATCCGGCGTATCTTCCGGCTTGGTCACATCCAGACCAGCTTCGCGAACAAATGTCGCGGTCACAATGAAAAAGATCAGCATGATGAACACGATGTCGAGCATCGGTGTCAAGTCGACTTTGGCCTCATCGTTGTCGTGTCTAAATCTATGTTTCACAACAAATCCTTACTACTGAAGTTCCATATGGTCAGCGGCGGCGTGAACTTCACGTTTAGCGCGCTGCTCAAGAGAGTTGAGGAAGAACATGCCGGACAGGGCCGCAACCATACCCGCCATTGTCGGGATGGTGGCCTGTTTGACACCATCCGCCATGGCACGGGCGTTACTCGACCCGGTAAAGGCCATAACGTCAAACACCTCGATCATACCCGTCACGGTTCCCATCAGCCCGAGCATTGGCAGAAGAGCGACAAGCGCCCGCAGGAACATCATCTGGGCATCGACGTTCAACTGGACCTCAGAGACCAGTGCATCACGGATACGGTGAGCATACCAGGACTTGTGATCCGCCCTGGTCTTCCACTCTTTTTCAACACGCCGGACAATTGATCTGTGCGCGCCCCAATAATACATGTAGCGCTCGATGATGATCATCCACATAACAAATGTGGCACCCATAATGTAGTTCAGCACCCAGCCACCGGTCTCCATAAACTCGGAGAGATTAGCGAAGGCAACAAGCGGGTTTACAACATTCCAATCCACAATTGGACTCCCATAATTTCACCGGATCTGACCAGGAGGACGTCATCCAAAGATGACATCCTCCTTGCGCAGATTCTAACGACGGCCGCCTTCAGCCTGACGTGCAACAATACCCGCAGCCTGTTCTTCCAAAATCTGAACAACAGTCTTACTCATGCCGGAGGCAAATGAGTGGAGCAGCAGAACCGGAATGGCAACCGTCAAACCCAGCACCGTGGTGATCAGGGCTTGCGAAATACCGCCAGCCATCATCTTGGGATCACCGGCACCAAACAGCGTGATCGCCTGGAAGGTCAGGATCATACCTGTAACCGTACCCAGAAGACCCAGCATTGGCGCCACCGCAGCAACCACCTTCATGGTGTTGAGGCCGCGTTCCAGCTTGGGCACTTCCTTGAGGATCGCCTCATCAAGCTTGAGCTCAAGGGTTTCCACGCTTGCCTTTGAATTGGCTTCATAGGCCAGCAGCACACGGCCGAGCGGATTGGACTTGTTGGCTTTCTTGTTCTTGACCTGACGGCGCACCGCACCACTGGTCGACCAGAGTGACAGGATACGAACAAATGCCAGCAGGATAGTGATAATACCAAGACCGATAATCACAAACCCGACCTGGGCACCTTGTTCAATGCGTTGGGTAATCCCCGGGGTCATAACGAACGTGTCCAAAATGGTCCCCATGGAAGGATCAATCACACCCACCCTGATACCATCTGACGCCTTGGCAAAGGACGTTGCAGCACCAGTGAATTTTGACGGGGGCTGTTTTGTCAGACGGACAAGACTCATGACCTTGCTGTCCTGGTCCTGCCGGTAATTAACGAAACCATCTTTGGTCATCGCTGTGAAAGGACCCACACGGACAACCTGCTGTGAAACCCTGTCACCGGATATTTCGGTGACTTCCGCAGTGTACCGGGTAATATTACCCTGCTCGGTCATTTCCTGCTGCATCGTGTACCAAAGACTACGAAGTTCGTCACTTGACGGAATTCCGGAACTTTCGGCAATGGCCCCGACAATATCGGCGCGGCCCGGAAGCTGGGACGATATCAGAGAGGAATCAACGATGCCCCGGGTATCACCGGCGACCTGTTTGACAACCCCGACAAGTTCATTGAACTCGCCAAGCGCCTTGGCTTTTTCTTCTTCAAGCCTTGCGATCGTGAGATTGTTTTGGGTTTCCCGATTTTCAAGCTGAACGGAAATCGCTTCTTCGCGCTTCACATCGGCCTTTGCCTTGTTGAGCAAGGCCTGCTGACGCGAGCGATTGCGCTTGAACTCGGCCTCTCGCCGATTACTCTCCGCGCGTTCCTTGATGCGGTCATTCTTGACCGCTTCAAGAAGCTGATCAAGGGTCATGCCGGCGGTTTCTTCTGCAACGTCTGCTTCCTGAGCATAGGCTGCGGTGAGGTTCACAGGAGCCAATGCGACCGGAGCAAGAGCCCAGGCGGCGGTCAGGCCCATTGCGATACCAAAAGATTTTACTGTTGTTTTCATTGTTCGCGCCTCACTCATGCGTCTTTTGGAGCTGGAAGGGGAAGGAGGAGAAGATCCGGTGGCACAAACTCTCTGGCCACTGCAATCGCCGTGTCAATCTGATCACGAGATCCGCCAGGCAAATCCGTGGTCCAGCCGTCGGCAGCAACATCCCACATACCGGTTTCTGACTTATCCATGGTTTGGTAATAAAGTGCGATACGGCCAACCTTCAGGAAGTTTACCGTCCGCTCCCCGTCAGCTGTCACGAGGACACCTTCGTAGGCTTCAATCGAACGACCGTAATCATTTTCGATCTGGAAGGCCTCAAGAGCCTTGCGATATTTTTCAGCCGTTGAAACTTCCGACCGATCAAAGTCTGCCTTCAACTTGGCAACCCGCGTCGCCCGCTCAACAGGCAAGAAAGGAAGATCCTTGGCAATGAAAAGGTCAATGGTGTTGATCATTTCATTGATCAGCGGCGGCATCGCTCTCTGGATATCCGCCACGTTGAGAATATCAGAGCGCAGAACCTTGATGCGCCTCTCCTGATCCGCAATAAGCTTGCGCTTCAAAGCGTTGTACTCGCGCAGATCGGCAAGAAGATCAATTGTCACTCTGTAGTCAGCAACAATTTCGGAAATCTGATCATCGATCTGATTGATCCGGACTTGCGATTGCTTTGCTTCTCGCGTTGTCGCCGCTGTTTCGTTGGTCGCTTCCGTCAATTGCGCCATGGCTGGCGTAACAGACAATCCGGAAACCAGTACGGTCCCCAGACAAGCAATGGCCAGCAACGATTTTGGCTGGCGCTTTACGGTTCGTTTCATCAATTGCCTCTCAGGTCCTGGTTGATGAGCGATAAACACCGGCAACCGCATGACTACGGACTGGTACCAATACTTACCTGACTCGAATTACCCTCTAGAAATTCCCGCTTCCGCGAGACGGCCGACCTCGGCCAAAAACCCTTATCCCTCTCGAGATCGGAGAAACCCGACCTCAAAGCTATTCGTACGTACAACACGACAAGCAAAAATCTTCTTAACAGAAGACCTGACTTATGCGTCTCTTTTCAAATTCCGGGTCGCACCCCGTACAAGGCTGGTCTTCCCATTCTGGCACCCTCAGCACCACAACATTCAGCCCCGCTCAGCCTTCTTATTTCATACGTGAGTACAAATTCCCATAATTTGAATCGTTTTTCAACGCTTTGTGTCAATTAACATTAACATTCTGCAATCTTACACCTAATTTACATAACCTAATTGAGGCGAAAGTGGGGCGAAGGGCCGCTGTAGCCCTTGATTATGCACCGAAAAATTCATTGCCTTTTGTCTGCGTTGCAAACATGCACCTCACGACACATTTGCATCCACCGTCGCCCCAAAGACGCCCCGATTGGAAGCCAGTGTGCCCGAAAGTCGGCATGGAGCATTTCTTTCCTGGAGGAAGATTCGACAATTAACCATCTTGCAGGCAGGCGAATTACCGGAGGGCTGCAGAAATGGACGAAATGACCGTGGTTGTGAGCTCCCTTGCCTTGATGCTGGGAGCCGGTTGGGCGAGCGGTATCAACCTTTATGCAGCGATGCTCGCCATCGGAATCATGGGCAACACTGGCGCTATGGTTCTGCCTGAAGATCTGGTGATTCTGTCCCACCCGCTGGTTATCTTCGCTGCGGGCATAATGTATGTGATCGAATTCTTCGCCGACAAGGTCCCGGGGATCGATACGGGGTGGGACGTGTTGCACACGTTCATTAGAATACCTGCAGGCGCTATTCTGGCAACAGCGGCGGTCGGCGATGTCAGCGAGCCCGTGGCCCTTGCTGCCGCGATCATCGGTGGAGGCATGGCCCTGACGACCCATGCGACCAAGTCGGGATCACGGGTGCTGGTCAATACGTCCCCCGAACCCTTTTCGAATATCGGTGTTTCGCTGCTCGAAGATGTCGCCGTTTTCTTCGGCATCTGGACGGCCCTGAACCATCCCTGGCTCTTTATCGGGTTTCTCACCCTGTTTCTCATCTTTGCGGCCTGGATGCTGCCAAGAATCTGGCGTGGCATCAAACGGGTTTTTGCCTTCCTGACCAGGCCGTTCAGGCCCAGGCAGGTGGACGCCCTGCAGGACGGGGTGCCTGACAGGGTGGATTGAACTTTATATGAGGTGGCCCGGTTCAATATCGCAGGTGGAAAAAAGCTGGCTGGGGCGGTAGGATTCGAACCTCCGCATGGCTCGACCAAAACGCGCTGCCTTACCACTTGGCCACGCCCCAAGCTTTTCTCAGCAAAAACGAAGCACGCCCTCTGGGACGCTGCCTTCAAGCGGGCGGAACATAGCCGCTTCGATTGGGCCTTGCAAGCCCCGTTTTTCAACTATTTTTGTAATGATTTCAGCGCTGTAAATCAGCTGACGGCAAGGCATTCGCGCGACAGGTCGGCCTGCCGAAAACGCGTGAACCTTTCTCTGTCGCCACGCTTGCGAAAGGCAACGCCAACGCATATAAGTTCCCGGCCTGGTGGGTGATCTGCATGTTCAAGACCCAATCGTCTTCAAGATCCAACCATCGGGCACAGTCGGAGTGTGGCGCAGCCTGGTTAGCGCACATCGTTCGGAACGATGGGGCCGGTGGTTCAAATCCACTCACTCCGACCATTTTCCCAATCACCTTCAACAGCTTGCCTTGAGCTCCTGAAATGCGGCAATCCACCCTGGATTCACGGGTCGACACCCTACCCTCCTGAGCTATAGTGGCCGCAACGCGCCGATAAGAACGCAACATAAAGGGACAAAGCATGGACCTGAAACTGAGCAAGGAATACGAGGATTTTCGCCAGGAAGTCCGCGACTTCTGCGAAAAGTCCAAAGATCAAATGCCCGGGCCACGGGAAATTGGGGCCAGCGACCCCAAACGCCAGGCCTGGCAAAAGCTTTTGATTGAGCACGGCTATACAGCCAGAACCATTCCAAAAGAATACGGTGGTTATGGAGCGGAGCCGGATGTTCTGAAATCGCGCATCATTTCAGAAGCCTTCACCGAAACGAAAACACTGGGCGGGCTCTCCAACCAGGGCATCTCGATGTTTGTCCCGACGCTGCTTGAGCTCGGCACCGAAGAACAGAAGAAACGCTGGATCAAACCGACCCTCGAAGGCACTCACGTCTGGTGTCAGGGCTATTCCGAGCCAAACTCCGGATCCGACCTTGCAAGCCTGCAGACCAAAGCCCACGTTGAAGATGGCATGTTTGTCATCAACGGTCAGAAAATCTGGACCTCAGGCGCTCATGAATCCGACATGATGTTCTGCCTTGTACGAACGGAACCCGATGCGCCCAAGCACAAGGGCATCTCCTACCTCTTCTTTGAGACGGACAATCCCGGCATTGACAGGCGCCTGCTTCCCAATATGACCGGCGCGGCATCGTTCAACGAAGTTTTCTTCACCGACGCCAAAGTGCCGATGGATCAAATTGTTGGCGAACGCGGTGACGGATGGAACGTTTGCAATGCCACACTCAAGCACGAACGTGGCATGCTGGGTGATCCCAACGCTGCGGGAACACGTCTCAAGACCATCATCGACATGATGCATGAAGAGACCCTTGATGGTCAGCGCCTCATCGACAATCCGGTTTACCGAGACCGTCTTGTTCAATTGCAGGCGGAAGCAACAGCCATGCAATATCACGGGCTCCGCCTTTTGACCGCGTCCATCAAGAAGGAAAACCCCGGCCTCTCGCGCCTCATCGTCAAACTGCAGGGCTGTGAACTCAATCATCAGATTGCCAGCTTTGCTGTTGATCTGCTTGGTGAGCTCGGCGTGCTCTATGGACAGACGCCGCTGGTGCGCAACAATGGTACATGGCAGTTCAGCTATATGTATGACCTCGGCCTCATCATCGGCGGCGGCACCGCACAAATTCAGAAAAACATAATCAGTGAGCACGGCCTCGGCATGCCCAGAGAGCCCAAAGTGGGGCAACCCAAACCCGCAATACCTGCTTAGGGAATTGGCCTGGCATAGAGCCCGCCCGTGTAACACTGAAAAAGGATTGAACCATGGAATTTTGTTTATCAGAGGAGCAAAAGCTCCTGCAGGACAGCGTTGGCGGATATCTTGCCAGCGTATCCACAGTAGAAAAAATACGCGAGACCGCGACAGGCGATGAGGCCATGTCAAAGGAGATCTTTGACGGACTAACAGAACTGGGCGTGAACTCGGTGCTCATTCCCGAAGAGCACGGCGGCATGGGCATGAGCCTGCTCGACGCGGCTCTCATCCAGGAAATGATCGGCCGTCATGCCGCCCCCGTTCCCTATCTTGCCAATGCAGGAATGGCCGTGGTCGGACTAAATGAAGCGGGCACGGCGGAGCAAAAAGAAGTGCTCTTTCCTAAAATCGCCACCGGCGAAGCGCGCATCGGCATTGCCATGTCTGAACGCACCGGCGCGCGCGAAGATGCCAAGGTCACGTTAGAGGGCGGGACGCTCAACGGACGCTCGCTTTTTGCCCTCGACACCGGCTCGGCCACCGACTTTATTGTCTGTGATAACGAAGGCGGCTTGCATCTGGTCAAGGCTGATGCGGCTGGTCTTGAGATCACTGCCATGGGCACGATCGACAACACAAGATCCGTTGGCGAGCTGAAATTCTCCGGCACCCCGGCCCAACCTCTTTCAAGCGAAAACGAAAAAGGTCTTGCGGCCTCCAAAATGCTGGCGGCAGGCCGGGTTCTGGCCGCCGCTGATACGTTGGGCGCAGCTCAGATGATGATCGAAAAAGCGGTTGCCTATTCGCTGGAGCGCAAACAGTTCAACCGGATCATCGGGTCCTATCAAGCCGTCAAGCACATGTGCGCCGAAATGGCGGCAGGGCTGGACCCCTGCCATTCGCTTCTGTGGTATGCGGCCTACGCGGCTGACGCTATTCCGGAAGAAGCCGAGCTGGCTTCGATGCACGCCAAGTCTCACATCTCGGAGATCGGCACGATGTGTGCCCGCAAGTCGACCGAGGTCCATGGAGGCATCGGCTTTACTGAAGTCCTTGGCCTGCACTTCTGGTTCAAACGCATCGGCTTTAACCGGCAACTCCTCGGCGGCCCGACCAGCATTCGCGCCGAAGCGGCGAAGCTGCAGTTCGGATGAGCCTTCGCGCCGTCATCTTCGACCTTGGCAATGTCCTGATCGACTGGAATATGAAACCTTCGTTTCGTCCTCACTTCAACAGCGATGACGAAATGCAGAGCTTCCTTGACTGGTTCTCACCGTTCTTCCTGGAATATGTCCATGACGGCCACGGGGATCTGACCGCCAGCCTCGCACCGATGAAAGCGCAGTATCCCGACAAGACTCCTCTCTTCGAGATCTTTGAGCACCAGTGGTTTGATTTCATGAAGGGGCCGATTACCGGCACCGTGGATATTCTCCACCGTCTCGACGCGCAGCAGATACCGCTCTTCGCCCTCACCAACTGGCCGCATCAGGTCTGGCCACCGCGCGGTCCGGACGGGGCAGACCCGCAGGATCACGATTACAGTTTTCTTGATCGGTTCCGGGACATCGTCGTTTCCGGCGAAGTGCGCATGCGCAAGCCCAATGACGATATTTATCTCCATGCGCTCGAAAAGTTTGGACTTGAGGCGAGCGAGGCTGTGTTTGTTGATGATCTTGATGAGAATATCGAGACAGCAAATAGACTTGGGCTGACGGGGCTGGTGTTCAGATCGCCGGAAAAACTTGAAGCCGATTTGAAGGGGCTGGGGTTGCTATAGCCAAGTCTTACAATCTGGATAGATCTGTAACGAGATTGTCACCCCGGATGCAATGCGGTGCACAGTACCGCTTTGCTGGACTCTACGCGGCAGGGCGTGCCCCGCACGCCTGAGAGCTGGGGGCCCAAAGCTGACAATTGGATCCCGGACCAGCATTGCATCACTTCGTGCTGCAACGCATCCGGGATGACACTGCGATTCAATGAAGTGCAAACTTTAAGCTGGATAAGCGGCCCTCAGACTTCGCTCACCCTCTCCAATACAAACGCTACTCTTTCCTCCACTGACAAGCGCGGCACTACGATGAGTTCATAGCCGCATTCGCGATAGGTCGCAGTATTCACCTCGTAGTCCCTCACCGCCGCTTCAAACGTGGTCTTGCGCTCCGCATCATTGGTGAAAATCCCCTGCCACGGCGGTGTGACAAAGACCCCTGGATTGAAACGACGGGAGCGTGCGATGTCTATGTGCCGCTGCGGCGTCTCGCGCTCAAGGGCCTTGGCACATGACAAGGCTTCGATGAAGCTGCGATCAAAGAAGACCGGCACGGATAGAGCCTCATGAGCCTCGAAGGCTTCCAGCGCCTTTGCAAATATCAAATCAGCAAAGCGCTCCAGATTGACCCAGGGCTGACCATCTCCGCCTGATTCGTTTTCTTCCTGAACGACGATGCGGCCTGCTTCAGGCACGCAAATGTGACCAGCCTCCCTCAAGCCGTTGACGATGGAAGACTTGCCGGAACTTGAGCCGCCGGTGAAGACATAGAAGTTTGGTTTGTCGAGCATCGCCTCCTCTGAGACTTATCGCCCCTCAATCTCCGCCAAATCCTCGGCATATTTCGCGTAGGATTCTTTCATCGTTGCAGAATTGAGCAGCGTTGTGGCGACGACCTCACCTGCACTATTCTTGACGGTCGTGCGGGTCCAGTTACTTTCGGTACGCCGCGAATCGCTGATGGCAACGACTTCCTTATCGACGGTGTATTTCTCGCCCACGAACAAAGGTCCCTTGATCATGTTGATTTCAAGATCAGCAAAGAGGCCGACGGCGGGACCGCGCGCCGGAATAGACCTGTTACCGGAGTGCGTCAGTACACTGACCATCTCGAAAGGAATAATGCCGCGGCCCCAGGGCGAGGTGTCGCCAGTGGCCTCCTCGTACCAGGCAGAGGGCTCGGTGATCTTTTTGTTCTTGCCATTGAGTGAAAACGGATAGAGCGCGCCCATGTTCTGGTCAAAATCCATCGAGACAGGCAGATCTTCTGCGCTCTTCATGCCGACCTTGACGTCGTGGAGAATGACCAGAGTGCCTGGTTCACGCAGCCCCTTCATGCGCGTCGTGAGGGCTGAATCGACCTTGTCGCCGATGGAGAGGGAACCGCGAAAGACTTCTGTCCCATCGGCCTTTTCCATCCAGGCCTCGGCATAGTCGGGAGCCGTTTGTTTGACAAAAGCGCGGGTCTCGTCGCCCTCGTAGCAGACATTGCGATAGTGGGCCGAAATGCAGCCCGCAACAAACCACTGATCGCCCCACAGCTTGTGGCCAATGGGATCGAACTGACTGAAGTGCGTGGGCCCTTCAACAGCGCCGCCTTCAAAGCCCATTGTCCGAGCCGTCTCTTCATCGTGAATTGACGTGTGACCGTCGTATTCCTGCTCGGCCAGCATGTTCTTCGGACCCCGCAAAGGGCCCGAGAGGATGCCATCGTCTTCTGTGATTTCAGTATTGAAAGGGGCGTTTGACATTGGAAATCCTCACCTTATGGTTCTTGTTCTGTTTGATTCCAGTATAGACCAGCGCGCCAATTGAACGAAGCCAAAAGGGGAACGAAGCCAAAATGGAAGCCGACCCCCACGCCTATGAAGAGGTGGACCTTGCGTTGCGCCTGACGGCAGGCTGGGCCATTGATCCGCAAAGTCTGGTTCATGTTCGCGGCGGCTCCAATAATGTCTTTCAGGCAAAACGCGGCGGCGGCGATGTCTTTGTCAAGGTGACAGCAGCCTCGATGCGGACGGAGAGTGAGGTTTCCGGCAGCAGCGCCTTCCTCAGACATCTCGGCGACAGGGGCGCACCGGTGTCCAAACTGGTCATCAAGTCAAACGGCAATCGCTATGACATTTTCGATTCTGCGGAGAGAACCTATTACATCACGGTAACCGAAACAGCGCCGGGCACTGTCAAGGACAAGTCCTGCAGTGATCCGGACCACTTCGCCGCCTGGGGCGCGGCTCTGGCCCTGCTGCATAATGCAGCCGAGGACTTTGACCGCTCGTCCTTTCCCTATCTGGCCGGTGACGGGGAGTGGCTGCGCATCATTGATCGATGCGGCGATGCGGAAGCCGCAATCCGGGATCGGATCGATGAAATCGGAATTTGGCGCAAAGCTTTGGTACGCCCGGCCGGGGACCTGCCCCTCACCCATGGCGACATGAACATCGGCAATGTGGCGTACAATGGCGGTGCCGCAACTCTTATTGATTTCGATGAACCCATGATCACCTGGAACGCAGCCGATATCGCCAGACCCTTTCGCGAGACATGGGGTCAGGATGATGCGCAAAGGGCGAAGACCTTCAAGGCCTTTCTCGGTGCCTATTCGCAGCACAGACCACCCGAGCTCACCGATCCCCGGGACTATGAGAACTTCAATACCCTCAAGAATCTGGAGATGTATGGCTGGCTCAGCAAGGAATGGACGGGCGATACGTTCATCGGACACAATGTGGAGGATGGGCTCAAGGAGCTTCGAGGCTTGATTCTTGCGCCATTGAAGCTAGGCTGACACTCTCTTGCTGGCACCCCTGATACGGCCTGACATCAACCGGAGTTCACCTGTGATCCACACCTTCTTTCGCACAACCCTGCTTCTGTTACCTTTTGCACTGCTGATTTCATCCCCGGCAAGCGGCTCTGACTATGTGCCTCCAAAGGGGGAGGCCTGGGAAAAGATCTCTGCTGATGCCGCCGGGTTTGATGCGGAAAAGCTGGCGGCGGTGGTTCAATTCGCCATCGACAATGAGACGAAATTCGAGGGCAAGCTTGGCGAGCTCTATAGCGCGCGGGACCTGCACCTCAAGGGCCGTCTGGATTTTGGCAATGAACCCTTTGACGAGATCATTGGTCCGATCAAGGATCGCGAGGACCCGTCCGGTATTATCCTTAGAGGCGGCAAAATTGTGGCTGAATGGGGCGATGTAAACCGGGTCGACATGACTCACAGCGTCACCAAGACGTTTCTGTCCAGCGTTGCCGGCATCGCCTGGGACCGAGGAAAGATCAAGATTGATGACCAGGTCAAACCTTATCTTGAGACGGACCATTTTACATCCGAGCACAATTCAAAGATCACCTGGGATCATCTTCTGCGCCAGACCAGTGGTTGGCAGGGCACGCTGTGGGGCAAGCCGGACTGGGCCGACCGTCCCGGTCCAAAGCCATGGAGCACACTTGAACAGGGCTCCCTGCCCGTTGGCAAGCATTGGAAATACAACGACGTGCGCGTCAACGTTCTGGCGCTGGCACTGCTTTACGTTCTTGAGGAGCCTTTACCGGATGTCCTGAAGCGCGAGTTCATGGACCTGATCGGCGCCTCGGACACCTGGGTCTGGCATGGCTACAGCAACTCCTGGGTGACCATCAACGGCCGGAAAATGCAGTCGGTTTCAGGCGGCGGCCACTGGGGTGGCGGGATGTTCATCTCGGCGCGCGATCTCGCCCGTCTCGGCCTGGTTGCCCAGCGCGACGGGAAATGGGGGACACGGCAAATCCTCTCCGAGGACTGGATCACCATGGCGCGGACATCAACTGATATGAACCCCGGTTATGGCTACATGAACTGGTTCCTCAACCGCGACAAGGCGCGGTTCCCGGCGGCACCCGAGAGTGCCGTCGGCTTCTTCGGCAACGGCACTAATATGGTCTATGTCGACAAGGAAAATGATATCGTCGCCGTGGTGCGCTGGATCGACCGCAAAAAGACGCAAGAATTCGTTGAACTTCTGCTCGGTGCGCAAAGACCAGAAGAGACAACAAATGAGTAATGGACCTACGATGATGGATGTCCCTGTCGAAACCAATCCCGAGAATATTTCATCCGCATGGTTGACGAATGTTCTGCTGGCATCCGGCGCGCTGAAGGGCGACACGAAACTGGAAACTTTCACCTACAAACCCATCGGCACGGGCCAGATGAGCAATTCGTTTCGCATCACACCTATCTGGTCGGGCGGTGATGGACCTGCGAGTTTTGTTATCAAATTACCGTCTGCAGATGAGGGGAGCCGCAACGCCGGCCAGGGCATGGGGGCCTATGAGGCCGAAGTGAACTTCTACAGGGACTATGCACCAAAGCTTCCTATGCGGACCCCGTTCTGTCATTTCACGGGCATTGCGCAGAACAAGGTTGATTTTGTGCTGGTGCTGGAAGACGTGGCGCCGGCTAAACAGGGCGACCAGATGGAGGGCGGCACTCTTGACCAGGCCCGCCTCGCTGTCGTCGAAGTGACCAAACTACACGCTCCGTTCCTGAACAATCCAATCCTCAAAGAAACGCCGTGGCTCAACAGAAGCAAGGGCAGCGCCGCAAGTTTTCGGCCCTTGCTGAAAGATTTTTACATGGGCTTCAGGGAGCGCTATGAGGGCCAGATTGAGCCGGAGATCATCGCCATGGGCGAGAGATATTATGGCGGGATGGACGACTACCTGGAACCGGTGCATGAGCCATTCGCCCTGGTCCATTCGGATTATCGTCTCGACAATATGCTTTTTGCGACCTCAGAACGGGGCCCGCCCATTACGGTCGTTGACTGGCAAACGGTCACCTGCGGAAGCCCTATGAGCGATGTGTCCTATTTCATTGGAGCCGGGCTCCTTGTGGAAGAACGCCGAGCCCATGAAGAAGAACTCGTGCACCTCTATCACGAGACCATGCTTGCTTCAGGTGTCACGGATTTTCCGTGGGAAAAATGCTGGGAGCAATACCGGGCAAACTCTTTTGCCGGGTTCATGATGGCGGTGCTGGCATCAATGCTGGTGGAGCGCACAGCGCGCGGCGACGAAATGTTCCTCACTATGGCGCAGCGTCACGGCCAGCAAATACTTGATCTTGATGCAGAAGAATTCTTGATCCGTTAAGCCGTCTCGGCCTTGCGCACGGGCTGACAGGCACGAGGATCGCCCTTACAGCAATCTTCGGTCAGAAACTCGAGCAGTGAGCCCATACCTTCGAAATTGACCGAATAAATAATCTTGCGAGACTCTCGCCGCGAACCAAGCATCCCGCCGCTTTCAAGCTCCTTCAAATGAAACGAAAGGGTCGCCGGGGCGACCTTGAGCGCCGCACCAATTTCACCCGCCGGGGTCCCGTCAGGGCCCCGCTCGACCAGATGCCGGAAGATCCTGAGACGGGTGTCCTGCGCCAGGGCAGAAAGGGCTTTTACGGCTTGTTTCTCGTTCATTATTCGATAGTAATGGAAATGTTGGAATGATGAAAGAGGCAAATTTCGAAGCCATGCACAATTCTCAAAGCGCACTCACCACAAAGCCTTTCTATTTTTTGCGGCACGGCGAAACTGACTGGAACAAAGAACGCAAGTGGCAGGGCTCACAGGACATTCCACTCAATGACACAGGCATTGCGCAGGCCAAAGCGGTCCGCCCGTTGCTTGACTCTCTAGGCATTAAAACTGTCTGCGTTAGCCCTTTGCAACGAGCAGTTAAAACTGCAGACTTGGCTGCAGGGCACCTGGCAGCTCCAGCTCATATTATTGAAGATTTGCGAGAAGTTGGTTTTGGTCCCTATGAAGGAAGCAATCATTACCTTAATCCATGGCATGATGGATGGAAGGAAGGCGCTCATATAGAGGGCGTTGAGGATTTTAACATCTTCATTGCGCGTGGCCTCGCCGCAATCAATCAGGCCCTCAGTTTTGATGGCCCGGTTCTGATCGTCTCTCATGGCGGCATCTTTTGGTCTGTGAGGAAACACGCTCGACTGGATCCTGATCTGAGCGCGTGGAATTGTTCACTATTTGAGCTGAGACCACCAACTGAACATCGACCCTTCTGGCTGCATGAAGTACTCAATCCTCAGGATTGATCCGCCCGCGCCAGCAAAGCCTTGATTTCGGGAATTTTCACCATGATCGCCTCACGCCCGAGTGCGATGAGTTCGTCGGCCTTGTCGAATTCGATCTGGGTGATATGACCAACCTTCGGCTCTATATAGACGTCAGCGGGACAGATCTCTGCATGCCCGCGCGCTATCTCACGAAGGATCAAGGCCCCGGAGGTGAGCGCAACGCCGAGAAAACCCGGCTCCTTCGCCTCCCCTCGAAAGAACCTTGCGACTGACTGGCTCAGATTGGCAAATGCAGCTCTCGCGCCCACCGTTTCGCCGCCTTTGCCCGGCGTAGCCGACTCATCGGGATGGCGCAACAAACCGGCTGCGGCGGCCTGACCTTCAAAGTCCCCGACAATATTGACGCCAATGACCAGATCCGCTCCGAGGTCCCGGCAGGTCGAAACGGGAACCGTGTTGAGAAGCCCGCCATCGACGAGGAGACGCTGGCCACTTCGCACCGGCGTAAAGACACCTGGAATGGAAATCGATGCGCGCAGCGCCTCGACAACGTCGCCTGTGTCGAAAATCACCTGATCACCAGACACAAGATCAGCGGCAACTGCGGCAAAGGGCCTGTCGAAGTCCTCGATGCGGCAGTCGCCCAGATGTTCACGCAGCAACGCGACAACCGGCTCGCCGGCGAGAAAACCGTTTTTGCCAATCTGGATATCTGCAAGGCGGATCATGCGGTGCCAGTTCATGCCGCGCGCGACTTTCTCCAGCGCCTCCATCTTGCCAGCCACATAACAGGCACCGACGATCGAGCCGATGGATGTCCCGGTAACAATATCCGGCCTGAAGCCATTCTCGGTCAGGACCTGGATGATGCCAATATGAGCCCAGCCGAGGGCCGCGCCGCCACCAAGGGCCAACCCGATTTTTCGTGTCATGAAAAGACCTGTCGTTGATCAAGCTCTCGCCACAAGAACTAACGCAGGTTTGGCATTTCTGCAATCTGATGGTGATTTTTCCTGCGCCGCCTCAGTGCAGGACAAATTCCTCAGCCGTACCAACCTCGCTGGCAGAAATCAATTCCATAGCGCCGACTGTTACCGAGTGAAGACGGCCATCCAGATTGTCTTCCCAAAATTCCAGAAATTTCATGAGGCGAGGATACTTTGGCGACAGGTCAAGATTTTGCCAGACGAATGTTTGAATAAGGGAGGGATGATCCGGCATATGATACAGAATCTCCGCTGTCGCAAGTCGATACCCTTTGAGTTGGCGAGTAAATTGCTCATCTGTCATGGTTTATACTCCTTACACCGCCAAAGACTAGATCAGACAGGTTAACAGTTTTTTTACCCCTTTAACACTTTCCTCTTGTTACAGATTGTCTTTTTGGTGTTAGCACTCTTGACCAGGACTGCCAAAAACTGGTCAATCCGTCTTTTTCCAAAGACTCAGTGCGTTGGCCTCATTCAACTGGCGCAGGTAATACATGTACGCTGGACTTTGTCTTAACCTTTTCACCCGTTCGCAAATAATGCTCGATGACGGCAGCAAAGGGAAGCCAGTCTTCCGGCGGAACAAACCCGCAAGCCGTCACATAGTCCAACGCAAGAACTCGAACCCTCTGATCGGTATCGAGATCTTTTAGCAGGAACGGTAATGCGGTCATCTCTGCCCCCTATTGAACGAAGAACTCTGGAACAGGTTCTACACCAAACTTCTGATTCATGATCCGCCTCTCCAAAAGGCTTTCAGGAAATCGAGCAATGCACCTGATACCAGACCGGCAACGCCGCCAATCCCCAACAGCATTCCTCTCGCGCCCGCCCTGGTTTTCACGTAGCTCCTGACATGTGGGTCGACCTGATTTGCAACGTGATTACTCAAAACGGCATGTCTTTCCTCGACAACATCAAGGCGCAACACGGCTTCGACTGAATGTTCGATCAGCGCCGTGTGCATTTCGTCAATCTTGCCAAAGATCTTCGATGTTTGGTCCTTGACAGTTTTCATGTCCGCCTTCAAACCCCCAATATCCTCTTCGACGCTCATAGGTTCTCCGTCAGATTTTCAATGCATAAATTGTGTAGTCAGCGGAGCCTTCTACCGCTCCCGACGTTGGCCGAATCTCAATCGTCAATGTTGTAGTGACTTCGATTTCGCCCAGTTTGACGCCATCCACGTTCTCCCAAACCCGGTCAGTGGACAATGGGAGCCAAGACCCTAATCCAGCATTAAGAGAATTCGGTGGATTTGTCAGTCCAGATGCATAAGTTGCTCGAATTTCATAACCGTCCCCTATCGTCACTTCAGGAACTGAAATCCAGTTCTGGTAGTATGTCCAACTGGCCGAGGATGTTGTGACATTCCTGTATACTTTCCCGTCGCGGTCGAACTTCAGCCCTGAGTACGGATCGGTGGTATTGGTATGAGATGCGGAACCACCGGCAAGAATGACTGACAAGCCGCCAACCGCATTTGCGATAACTGAAGTCGAACCATGAAGTGCGGGAATCATACTGCAACATCCCCATAGGCGACCCAGGTATCTGAAGCGACTTTGACAATACACATCACTGCATATTGCTGCGAGGTCTTGAGACCATTCGGGGCCCGCAACAATACCGCCGCACCCGGCGCAATCGTCACTTGCCCGGCACCGGACTGAAAAACCTGAATCACCGTCCCGATTGAAAAGTTAACGGCAGAATTTGGTGGCACTGTCCATATCACTGCAGCGGCTGATGTGCTTTCCTGCATGGTGTTCGCATCAGCCAGGGCGAAAGTCTTCGCAGATGTCTGAGCGACCACCTTTATGCCAAAATCGTCCAGACCAATCTTCCTGTGGGCAGAGGCTGAATCGTCCCATATCAGCAATTCATCTGCTGTATGATCAAGGTCGTTAGCGGAAATGGTAATAAGTTGATTAACCGGTAAAGTAGTGTTTCCAGCAATTTTGAGGGCCCCAGTTACAATATCCAACCCTCCACTGCCAATTATCACACGATCAACCAAAGCTGTCACGAGAGTGAGGGCGTCACCATTATTATTGTATTTGACACTACCGCGAATTTCCGCAGCGGTATCACCAAAATTGAGGGACGCAAGGCCCGCATTCCCACCGACGATGCCGACATAGGAATTGACAGCCCCTTCAAACAGCGCGAAAGTCGCGCCATTCGGCGACCATACGTGTCCGTTCGTTGCGGACTTAACGTGTAATTTGCAATCAGGGTTTGCCGTGCCAACTCCGACTCTGTCGTTTGTTGAGTCGACATACAATGTGTCTACATCAACCGTCAAATCCATCAAAGTCAATCCAGATGTAATACTTGGCATTTGAAACTGTGTGCCGTCGTAAACAAGTTGAACCAGCCCTCCTGCCACAATATCCCCGGAGACCAATGCAGCTCCGTTCTTCTGGACTGCTTTGGGACCTAAAGCATTTACATTGACTGTCGATACACCGGTATTTGCGTTTGCCGCAAAAAAGTGAAAGGCTTGGCCGGTTGCATAGGCAGTGATGGTCGGAGCGGGGGCAATGGCATAGACATCGGCCTCACCGGTGTCAGCCGCGTAGGCTGATATTCCTCCAAGACTTTCATCCCACCACGACTTAATTGCAGACATCATTCCGCGGGCTGAATTATTTACTGAGGATGGTGCCATGCCTTCCTGCCAATTGATGCCTGCATCCGCTATATCGTTGGATGCAGGGGTCGTTGACCAGTCTTTGATATTATTTGTCATTTGTCTTTTCCTTCAGGAATAACCAAACAATCCGATACAGATCGCCTTTGAACCAGATACGATAACTCCGAAATCCGGGAACTCACGGCAATATCCAATTATTCTTCCCGAGCTCCCAGCACCTCTGTACTAAAGATGGTCAGTTTGGCTAGCCGATCGATGAGAGTACGCCGAGGGCGGATGAGAATATGTCAAAAGGTCCCATTGTATTTTTGACCGTTGTAGTCTGAGTACCATTGCGGGTATTGCCCTGACCTCCCATGCCATTCAATGCCCGGGCGTAGAGGAGTAACTTCTTCCATGGATCATCCTGCTCAAACGTATGACGTTCCTGAAGATCCGCCAACTGACTTTTAGCCAACCCTTCATGCTGTGCTCCCACAGACTGCAAGGCTCCAGCATCCAGGTAGGGGACCATTGCAAGTCGCTCTGCCGAGCCTACGGCATTCGTACGGCGGGAGTAATCGTCCTCCCACGCACTTTGCAGTTTCGAAATCGCGTCGATCTGGCGGGCGCGCTCCTGCTGATAGTTTTGAGCGTAGATGTCGTTCGCAAGATTTCCGAGCTGTGACTGCAGCAATTGTTGATGAGCCCCTGAGCCTGCCCGACCTCTCAATCCAGCAGTACCGTTGATCTTGTCCGTAACCTTGTCAGCCGCCTTATCGAACATCGTGTCCAACCACGGATTGCCGACTAGGTTGTCCCCTTGAGCTGTACCGGTCAGATAGTTGGCAAATGGACTGGTGCTGTAGTTCCCGATCATCATGTTCCGGACTTGCTCGTTTGCCGTGTCGATGAGCGAAGACCCGTTCCGTGCGCGGGTTTCTATCATTCCCAGAGCGTCTGCTGTCTGGTTGGAGAAGGGAACCGATGTGGAAAATGGGAAATAGGAGTCATTCTGCCCTTGCTGATAAAGTGAGCGGGCTTGGCCCATAATGTCGTTCAGATATGGCGCCGCCGGTTTCCAGGGGCCCTGTTCGGACTTCTCGACCACTTTTGTTTTTGATCCGCTGCTCATAATCTCTTCTCCAGTAAAACATGTGACATCTTGTAGTCGGGCAGTTCTCTGGCCCATCCGCGCCGGGCGAGGACCTGGGCGATACCGCAACCCTGCCCTCTAGCCCATTCTTCAAACGAGGTCAGGACATGTTTCCAGTCCTTGCGGCCTTCACCGGTCAGGATGATGACGTCGGCGACTTTCATGCCGGTCGGGTAGACCAGCAACTGACTGACACCGACGGCCCGAGCCTCGGACTTTTCCGTGTTCCAGACGATCCAGAGTTGCTGATCGCCTGACTCGATTTCGGCAAGGATCGCATCAGGCGTGAAGCGACCATTTGATCTGCCGGTTGAGTCCCTAATCCAGGCATCAATGAGGGGCCACGTCTGACAGGCGGCCTCCGGCGGTATTTGGACGAGTTTCATCATCTTTGAATAAAGCTCATGTCCAGCAGGCCGCGCCGCCGACCGGCAGGGCCAAATGGTGTGCGCGCGTAGAAATTCGGTGGCAAAATGGGTGGCAAGACTGGCGGCAGAACAGGCGGGACCAGCGGCGGGGCTGGTGGCGCGACTGGCAGGTCATAACCTTGCGTATAACCGGGCACGACAAACTGGTTGCCGTCCCAGAAGTTGACGGGGGGAATTGGAAACGGGGGGCTTTGTTGGGTCATTATCCACCTACTGTTGCAAAGTTGAAGATGCGGTCGATTTGGGAGTTATTTGAATGCTGGATGGTCGCCGCGCCGCTCGCGCAGGTGATCCAGATATTGGATTGTTCCGCCGCCGCGTTGGCGGTCTTAGGCATCAGAAGAACAACGCTGTCGGGGCCAATATAAGGTCGCGTGATTGTCGTCGATGACTGACTGGCCGTCAGGGTCACTTCTCCGACGCTGTTAATCTGCCCAAGGAGAAGCTGATTTATTACGAAGGCCAATTCTCGCGATGTCGCGCCTTCCGGTTTCAATCTGGGTCTTCGGGTCATCGGGCTCCGTCCTCCACTGCAAGGAAGTCAACGCCCTGGGCGTGGGTCCAGGCGGCGCCAGCCGGGATCCTGAGGCGGGCGCGCTGAAACCGCCCTGATGAGCGCACCGGGCAACGCCCGGAAGGGGTCATGGCGACTTCGTCCGTATAGCTCGGGTTGGCGGAGAGGATTTCGCGGCGGCCAAGGGAGATCAAGGCGGTATCTGTATCAACGATGGGTCTGATTTCGCTGACAAACGCTCTTTGCCCCGGCAGCAGCTCGGCTTCGCGAGTCTCCAGGATGGCCTCAAGGGGCAGGCCTGTGAGCAGCGCCAACTTGTCATCAAGACCGAAAATACCGAGCGCCAATGCACCGTCGGTCCACAGGCGGGAATCGAGCGAGATACCCAAAAGATCGAGGTCCGCTGACATGGCGTCCAGCCCTTCCAGGGTGTAGCCCGGCGCCAGCACCGGAAAGATGAGACGTACATCCATATCGGCCTGGGACCACCCGCCCGTCGCCCAGTTGTACATGATGAACCGGTCGGGCTCCCCGTCAACGGACTGACTGCTTGCATAGGACCAGATCACGATCTTGTTGATCGGGTCGGCGATGCCGGTCATGCGCGATAGATAGGTTTCATCAGCGTTGGCAAAGAAGGTCTTGTCGATCTTGTGTGCACCGATCGGTGTGCTGCGACCCCCGTCAAATTGATAAAATCCGTCATGCGCAAGATAGAAGGCGGTCCGTCCCACCTGAACCAGAGATCCGGGCGCTCTCAGACCACGACCCTTTTCCACGACATCGAATTGAAAAACGAATTCATCACCTGTTGCCACCATGGAGACAATTGCGTGTTCAAGGAAGATGAAACCCTGCTCACCGCCGATGATTCCCTGGACCCAGCCGCCCTCCGGGAAGTTCTGAAAGTCGGATTGATCGGTGCCGACGGTCCAGCTTTCAGGATCGCCAAACCCTGACCAATGGATGCCGTTCCTTTGGGTGGACAGGTTGCCCAACACTACAAAATCTCGCACCACCGCCATGTAGCGCGCCTGGGGAGGCGTCCCGCCGAGGTCGACAAATGGACTAGTCAGGGACAAATCGTATTTTTGCGGTACGTCGGAATAATTGGAGGCAATGATGAGACTGCCAAACTGGGCGAACCTCCATTTTTCATCGCCGGTCGTCGCATAGGCGCCGACGGTCCTTGTGATATCCTGCCAGGCGGTGTCTGCCAGCCTGTAGAGACCTGTCTGCGTCCCGGCAAAATTGACAACTGCGCCATCGCCGGTCTGGGCCGAGGTGCCACCTTTTGCCGACGAGGCCAACGCATCACTGCTGGTTTGGGCCGAGCCGACCGGACGGTACGAGGTCGCCGCCGGAAAGACGTTGTTGATATAAGGCGTTCCGGGATTGTTGAAATCTGCCTGGTCCGGGAGCCACTCACCGAAAGGGATCATGGGGTGCCTCCCTTGACCTTGATGGACCAGGTCGTTCCGGATGATTTGGTCTTTTCATCCTGTCGGGTGAGAGCCATGGCCGCGCTGGCATAGCGAATGAGATATTCGTCCGCGGCCGGGCGGTTCCTTGTGTAGATTGCGGCCTCCACGAGAGCCGCAAAGAGATATATATCCGGCGCGTTCTGGAGCAGCGAGTTGGTATCTGTATCAAGCGATAGCACAGAAAATTTGGCGAAGTAATTCAGCTGGACAGCGTTGGATGTATCGGGGACCGGGCTCAGGATGAGGTCGTTGCCCTCGATCGTTGCCCGCACCGGTGTGCCGGTGGAAAGCCCTGCATCCATGCGCCAGAACAGTTCGGGCGCCAGCAGCTCGATGACCTGCGCCGGGTCCGACAGAAACACAGTTCGGCGGGCCTCGAGGAAATCTGTCGGCAGGGTCGCGCGCCCTGAAGTAATTGTCAGATCGACCTCGGTCTCCATGGTGCGCAGCCGCACCGGCTGCAGCATCATCGGGCCCTGTGCCGAGCCGTAGTGAATACGCGTCTCTGCAAAGCTGACAAAATCCGGAATTCGGCTTGTCAGATCGGACCGGTCGAGCCAGTCCGCAATCGCGTTTTTCAATTCACCATAGTTGGTAATCGCCATGACTTCGTCCGCTCTGTGATCACCCGGACGCCGTAAAACGTCGGGTGTGTTTAAATCAGTGACTGGAGGAGAAGTCAGGTTTTCGGGTGGGGGATAAGTCGAGGTGATTTTTTCTGGTGCTTTACTGAACGCCTGAAGTCTATTCAATGGTCGCCTAGAGTTCACCAGACCAGGTTCTAAACAGCGCGTTGTCCGGATCGTTAGCCCAGTCCTTCCAGGCCTTTGAATCATTGAACCAGCCTTCACGAAACGCCTTGCGGACTACAAACTCGGGGATCACCGCAGCGTGGCGAAATTCCTTGCCTGGTTCCAGTTCTGACAGGCGCTTTGCTTCCTTCAGGATTGGCTCTACGTTATCAACCTCTTCAAGAATTAGCGCTTCAGGGCGCTCGGCGTCTGCATGGATGATGGTGATGCCGTTTGCTCGCAAATCAAATATACCGCGTTTGGTCATGGGGGCTCCAAGGGTGAAACTGTTGCGTGTTTTAGTCTACCTCGGATGAGGCTGCGGCCAGTGCCCCGCCGATACCCCGAAGCCGTTGTCGGTGAAATTACTAAAACTTCTCATTTCCGTTTTTCTCATTTGAAGAAAATACGCCCGGCCCGTCACGGGGGGTGCCCTTTGAGGGCAGTGGCCATGGGGAAACATGTCTGGCCAATTTGCACGTGAGGAGCCGGACGCGGGGTACCCTGTTCTTGCCGGGTCCGAGGCTTGGGAAGGCTTTCGAGAGCCATATCCAATGGCTCCCGAAAGCTGACCCGTCAGAGCAGAGATTTGTTACGCCACATCAAGATCGGCGATGACACCATGTGCCTTCTCATTCTTGACGCACAGGGCGTATTCAGCGACAACGTATTTGCGCTCTGAATCGCCTGTCCGCGCGAGATCCTTGACTTGCGGTGGACGCAGAAAGGCGATTTCGGCATATTCCGGGTCGACCACGAGAGCGGTGCGTTCGCGCTGGAAGCGGTTCGGCATCACCTTGATTTCGCCAAAGTCAGAAGCATAAAGATGGGCTGCCGCCTGGATCTTGTCGTCAGCGATTGCCTGGCGCGCCTGAGAGCGCCCTGTGAAGCCGGAGACAACACCCTTGTTGAAAGGACCCACAGAGAGGAAGTTCGGGGACGCCCCTTCTGTGTAGCAGCTCTGGATCACGCCTTTCAGCATGGCCTCGGTAAAGGGCCGCGCGGTGCCATCAGTTGCAGCATCCGTTGCTGCTGCTGCATTGGCGCCGGTCGCACCGCGGTCAACGTTTGTCGCCAGGAAGCTCTCGATGGAGCGTGTACGCCGCGCTGTGCCGGTGGCACCGGCGTTATAGCCCTGGTTTCCGACGATCACGGCCTCAATGTCGCGCTTGAGCTCTTTCAGGCGTTTTGCCACCTGATAGCCCATTTCGCTTGAGCGACCGGCCTTCTTGACTTTCTCCTGGGTGGAGGAGACCACCACATCACGGCGGGAGATCTGACAATAGTTTTTCTCGCGTGTGGTCGGCGTCGATGCCGTGCCATCCACAATATCGCCTTCCAGAACGGCGTTGTTTGCATCGGCGGCAGCCAGCGCATCGGTTTGCCACTCGTAGAGAATGCCCTTGCCATCGGTTGACCCGATCGCGTTGGAAAACGGGGTTTCTTCCGGTGACAGGCTTTTTATAACCTCCGAGAGATTTTCGCGATTACCCACCGCATCGTAGGTGAGAAACGCATTGGTTTGTACTGTCATATTTCAAGTTCCTTTGTGTGTTTCGTTGTATATTTCGATATCGAATTTGCTATCAAGGTCACGGGGTTCATCCCGGCGCTTTTGGCGCGTCGGTGTGAGCGACCAATCAAGCCATAGTGTTGATCAGAGCATGAGCTCGATCACACGGGCTGCGTCCTCGACGTGACCCGTCTTTTTGAGTTTGGTCATAGCCTGGCGATAACCCGCTTTGGGGTCTTCGCGCCTCGCATGTCCCGGCGTCATCACCGGCCGCGCGCGCTGCTGGTCTCTCGCGCGCCTCGCAGCTTTGACCTGGCCTTGTTCAAGTTGATCGTATTTCATGGCCTTGTGGAGAATGGCGATCTCTGTGGCGCCGGCATCGGCAAACCGCTCATCGCCAAATCCTTGCACCTTTCCATAGGCCCTGATCTCGTCCCTGAGCTGATCGCCACCTTCAGGATCCGTTAGTTCGGGGATCAATTTGGCAAGTTCAGCGCTCTCGGTTTCAAGCACACGACCTCTGCGGAATTCTGTCAGTGTATTGGCATAACCCTCGGCCTGCTGCAGCGCGGCGCTGCGCGCCTGAAGGTCAGCAAAACGCGCCGGGTTAGTCATCGCGAGCGCCTGGAGATCCTGCGGTGAACGCAGGTCGGCAAAGTCACCCAGAAGCTGGCGTTGCAAGGAGGGGATAAGGGAATTGATCTCGGCATTGGCGGTTTCAAAGGCAGTGTCTATTTCGCTGCGGCGCTGCGTGATTTCGACTGTGCGGCTT
This sequence comes from Alphaproteobacteria bacterium, assembly GCA_030614785.1. Classification (GTDB taxonomy): domain Bacteria; phylum Pseudomonadota; class Alphaproteobacteria; order M2410; family M2410; genus JAUWTJ01. The sequence continues at coordinate 57,819 of JAUWTJ010000015.1, forward strand.
TCAACCTCGCCAGCCTTCGTCCATGCTTCAGTGAGTTCGGACAGAGGGACCGTCGTCTCCTTGCCGTCAATTTCAACCGCGACCAGTGGGTCGTCATCAACCGCCACCAGTGGATCGTCAGGGGCCGCGTCCTCCGTCGGACCAGTGTCGCCTTTGTCTGACGGGTCGAAATCGTTGACAGTGTCTTCCTCGCGCTCATAAACACCAGCTCCGAGGATCTCATCGATCTTCATGGCTGCCTGTTCAACGGAACCCTCAGTCGGGTTATCAAAATCCTCATCAAGCAATGCCGCTTCGCCTTCATTAGGCTCAAGGTCGGAAAAATTGGTAAAGTCGTTCATCGGGTCTCTCCTGAGTTCTTGTGATGATTATCGATTGAATTCAGCGCCAGAAGCGTTCGCGCCCTTCAAGGTCGGCGCTCTGCCGCGATGTCAGGGTGCCGGTGAAGGCAAGGCTTGCGAGGTGGTCGCGGAAGCGGCCAACAAGACGGACGAGGCGATGGGCATCCTCACGCGCATCAAGCGTTCGGGCTTGCTTCCAGGCCTTGACGTATTCCTCCTCAAGGCCCTCAAGGGTCTGTTGCAGGAGTGGATCCTTAAGGAGAATTTCGGCGCGCTGCCCACGCTCAACCTTGTCAAAAGTCCCCCCAAATGCCGGATCATTAAAACGCGCCATGCCCTGTCCTTTTCGTTTCAAATTGTTGCTGAAGCGAGTATCGGTCAGGGCAAGGGTCCGGGGAGAGGTTGGACGAGATTTTTTCGGGGAAGCGATGCCGACAGGTAACCGGATAACACAGCCAATCCGGAGATGTCCGGACCAATTCAGCCAAATCATGTTTTAAGTGTCAGGATTCTTTACAATTGGATTATGACAGTCTCACAACATGTTGTTTTTGTTGATATTTTTATATGGCATGGAACTTGTATATTATTGCGATAACACGGCACCTTTGTATCAGCGAAAAATGGGGATTTTTCCAGAGGCGCCAGAGGAGATAAAGTAATGGTTGGAATAAAGAGTTTCAAAGTCACGGTTGGCGCGGCACTTCTCGCCTTGGGGCTGGGTGCTACGTTTACGGGTTCGGCGTCGGCGGCACTTGTCGCTTGCACCGGCTCTGAGGTTTTTACAATTGAAGGTGCAGGTTTTTCAAGCTGTATGGTTGATACAGCGTATGCCGAAGGAAACGAAGTGGCATCGGTTAACCTGGTTTTCGGTGCGGGCTGGACTTTGGTCGCCAAGTCCGATGCTGCTGGTTCAGGCTTGACAGCAACACTTGGTACGAGCGGCACATTTGCAATGCTGCTCAGTCTTTTTGATCCTACTGATGAAATTGCCCTGGTTTTCAAAACCGGCTCCGGACAAAACAACCCTTCGGATGCGATATTCGGGCTGTGGACCGTTGGGGATCTCAACGCTGCACTCACTGGCGCGGCGACGGATTTGGATGGTACATACGATCTGTCTTCTTGGGGGCAAAATGCGCTGTCTCACATGTCGGCTTTCAAGCGCGAGGGCGAACGAAGAGTTCCCGAACCCGGACCACTTGGTCTTCTGGGAATTGGTATGGTCGCGCTTTACATTGCGCGCCGGAGGCACCTTCTGAGATAATCAGGAGAGAGTTTACGACAAAAAACAGACCGGAGCAGTCCCCACTGCTCCGGTTTTTTTGTATTTCACGTACGGCCTTCAGTATACGTAAGGTGTCAGGTTTCTTGACAGTCCGGGCATCCGAGATTTTCACCACTCTTGAAAATAGTTTAAGTATCTGGCGCAATTCATTGATTTTCCTTATAACAAGCAAATATGCCTCCAAAGCCTCAAAACTGGCCCGCGACTTGCTTGTTATTTGACAAGAAATAATTATGAGGCGTGGGTCGTATGTTTTATTTGATCGAAGATGAATCCATCCGGTTTTCGGCAGGGCTTTATATACTCACGATGCTGATCGGCTTTGTGTGCATCCTTTAGTTACCGGTTAGTGATTCCGGTCACATTTGCCTTTTCGCGTTTTAGTACCATATCCAGACTGGCTGTTTCGCGCTTCAACATCATGTCCTGAGCGGCTTCCTCGCGTTTCAATGTCATCTCATTTTCAAGCTTCATTTGATCGACCCTGAACTTGTGCTGCAATTCCAGCTCCTTGAGCTGTCGATCCTGTTCAAATTTGATTGCATCCTCCTGCATCTTCTGTGCGAGCTCAGCTTGTTTGAGGGATGCCTGGTGTTGCATGAGAGCGGCCTGCTGCGCGGCGAGACGGTCCGCATCGCTCTGCCAGGGGGAAGACGACGCGGCTTTCGGACCATCTGATACCTGCGGCGCGGCTGGCAGTGTGAAGAAGCGCTCAACGCCCTTGAAGCCCATGGCGCCGACAATAATCTCGGCGGTTTCCATCATATTGGCCGGGGTCGCAAAGCCCTGTTCAAAAGCCATTTTTTGCA